>NZ_CP046908.1:2666250-2997500 GCF_009789575.1 Stappia indica
AGCGACCCAACGGCGAAGAAACGTCAGATATTGCGACCTCTGAACCACTGCCGAGCGTTTCCTATGTTCGGATTCCCCGCCATGCGAGAAGGCGCATCGCATTAGCGGTGACGAGAACGGTTGCGCCAGTGTCAGCAAGGATCGCGGGCCAAAGCCCCGTAATCCCAAGCACGGTCGTTACGAGGAAAACGCCTTTCAACCCAAGCGAGATGACGATGTTCTGCCAGATGTTGTTCATTGTCAGCCGCGACAGGGACACCATGTTCGCGACGTCTTTCACCCGACCATGCAAAATCGCAGCATCCGCCGTTTCGAGCGCAACGTCGGTTCCACCGCCCATGGCAATGCCGATGTCGGCGGCGGCAAGCGCGGGCGCGTCGTTAATGCCATCGCCTACCTTTGCCACAAAGCGGCCTTCATGCCGCATTTCACCGATCATCCGCTGCTTGTCCTGCGGCATCAGCTCGGCGCGGGCCTCCATTCCAAGCGAAGCGGCAATGGCTTTCGCGGTACGGGTGTTGTCACCGGTGAGCATGACAGAGTCCGCGCCCAGTTCGCGCAGAAGCGCGATACCCTCTTTTGCGTCCTCGCGCGGCTCGTCACGCATGGCGACCAGGCCGGCAATCTCTTTGCCGACAAGAAGCACAGAAACGGTCTTGCCCTCATCGTTTAGCGAGGCGATCCGGTCGGCAAGCGCCGCATCGATCTGAACCTCCTCCGCAGCCGCGCGGGGCGATGCAAGAAACAGCTTTTCGCCGTTGAGCGTGCCAACCACTCCTTTCCCGCCAACCGCACCGGCCTCCGACGCAGCGGTCAGCGGCACGCCTTCGCTTTCAGCTTTTGCAAGGATGGCGATGGCAAGAGGATGGCTCGATCCCACCTCGAGCGCCGCCGCGAGGCGCAGGGCCTCCCGTTCATCCCTTGCGACACCGATGATGTCGGTCACCTTCGGCTTGCCTTCCGTCAGGGTTCCGGTCTTGTCAAAGGCGACCCGGTTTACCTTGCCGAGATTCTCCAGCACCGAGCCGCCCTTCATCAGCAAGCCACGTCGCGCGCCCGCTGAGAGTGCGGCGGCGATTGCCGCCGGCGTCGAGATGACCAGCGCACACGGGCAACCGATCAGCAGGACCGCAAGGCCGCGATAGATCCACGTGCCCCATTCCGCGCCGGCGACCAGGGGCGGAATGATTGCGATCAGTGCAGCCACCACCATCACGCCGGGCGTATAGTATTTCGAGAAACGATCGATGAAGCGCTCGGTCGGGGCCTTAGTCTCCTGCGCTTCCTCTACGAGATTGATTATACGGGAAATCGTGTTGTCGGCGGCAGCAGCCGTCACCCGCATCCGCAGCACGCCTTCCTGATTGACGGTGCCGGCGAATAGATTGTCGCCTTCTTCCTTACGTTTAGGCACGGATTCGCCCGTCACCGGCGCTTCGTCGACAGCACTCTCACCCGACACCACCACACCGTCAGCCGGCACACGATCGCCGGGACGCACCATCACGATAGTGTCGACCGCAAGACTCTCGGCCGGGACGGTCTTCGTCGCACCGTCCACCTCGAGCAGCGCCGTCTTAGGCATAAGTGTCGCCAGAGCGCGAATGGACGCGCGCGCACGCCCGGTTGCAATGCCTTCGAGAAGCTCACCCACGAGAAACAGGAAAACGACGACCGCCGCCTCCTCGGAGGCATTGATGATCACCGCGCCAACGGCCGCTACGGTCATCAATGTCTCGATCGTGAACGGGCTGCCGTTCATCGCTCCGACAATCGCCCGGCGGGCGATGGGGATGAGCCCGACCGCCATGGCGATGATGAAGCCCCAAGGCTGCGACTGGGGGTAAAGCTGTGCGAGGCCGAAAGCGATCGCCAGCGCGGCCCCGCATAGTATGGTCAGTCGTGCCTTGGAGGTTTTCCACCACGGCCCTTCGGAAGGTCCGTGATCGTGCCCGTGTAGGCCCGCGAGGGCGTCCGACTGGCCGGTGCTCTCACTCGAATGATTGTGAGCTCCCTTGGCATGATCATGGTCACAACCAGGGCCGTGACGATGCACCGCGCCTTCCGTTGCGACGGCAGAATCCATCGCGGTAATCGGGACGGTCTTGTATCCGAGGCTACCAACCTTTTTAGCGAGTGCGTCTATTTCAATGCGGTCGCCATGGGTTACCGTCATTGTTCCGGCCACAACCGAAACCTTGACATCTGCGACGTCGTCGAGGCGACGTACCGCAGTGTCGATCTTCGCGGCGCAGCTTGCGCAATCCATGCCCTCGACCCTGAACCGGGTCTGGCGTTCAGCAGCACTCATGACTGGTCTCCTGTCATACAGGAGTAAATCTATAAAACCTCAGGCGGCTAGAGGGTCAAGTGCAATTATCGTTTTGGTGTTGCTTATTGACTTTTACCGAAAGGTTCGTGAGTTGGCAGATTTAATAGAGAAAGCGTGGGGGCATTTTGACTGTTTGCCGTCGTCGTCTGGTCGACTTCTTAATTCCAATGGTCGCTCTGGCGCAGGTTATCTATCTTGGAGCCCAGCTCGGTTCGCACCTGCTTGCCCGTGATTTGTGGGCAGCGGACATGGCCAACTTCATTCGGCCACACCTTCTCGCTGCGGGAATAGGGCTGTTCGCAACTGGCCTGCTGGTACCATCCCGGCTTACGCGGATGGGCGCTGTAATCTCACTTCTTGCTGCTATTTTTCCCTTCGTCTTCCTGCCCGCCCCGGCCAGCGAAACCGACGGCGTTCGGTTCACGATTGTTTCCGCTAATGTCCTGTCGGACAATCGCAACCCACGACCGTTTCTCGCGATCCCGGAAGTCGCTTCGAGCGATATCATCGTGCTTCAGGAAACGCGGCCGATCTGGCAGGATGCCTTGGTCGACAGCGGATTATGGCGCTACGAAAGTAACCGCGACCTGCGGGCAAATACCGACATGAAGGTGTTCAGCCGCTTTCCGATCGTCAGCGAGGAGGTCGTCTCGCCAGCAAGCCGTGACACGGGAGGCCGGCACCCGCTCAGGCTCGAGCTCCTGATCGAAGGCAGACCGGTGGTTCTCTACGCTGTTCACGCACAAACTCCGCGGAGACCATCGATGTGGCGAGAGCGGGCCGCATATTTTCGCGATCTGACACAAGCGCTGCAGCAGGAAGATGGTGATGCAGCTGTCATGATCGCTGGAGACTGGAATATGCCACCCTGGTCGCCCTTTTTTCAGGACTTTCTCGCAGAAACTGGCTACCGCACTACGGAATCCGCGTGGTGGCCGTCACCTACTCGATTTAGCACCCGCTTCGGCAACATACCCGCGCTAGGCACACCGATCGACAGGATTGTCATCTCGCCTAACATGGGGCTTGTAAGCCTCAATCTCGGACCGCGCTTTCAATCGAACCATCTTCCGGTTATCGCGCGGATTTCTTTGCCCTAAATTTGGGTTCTGTTTCGCTTGATCAAACGGTTGCCAGGAAAAAATCTCGTGCGCTCGCGAATATTGTTGTCTCTGCTGACCGGCACCGCTTCCATCATTGCAGGTACTATTACCGCAAATGCCATGCCGACCGGCGTCTTTCTGCTCCATCCTGGTGCCACGGCTCCTGGCGCAGACGATTGCCGCGATCTTACTGTGCGTGTCCGTCCCTCCGTGGAAAAAGCTGAGGCGTGGTATTGGGGACGCGCGCCGTTCGGCTCGGATTTGGAGTTCTACATGTTCCTGAGTCAAACAAGGATGGAAACGACGTTTTCGGCCGAAGGCGACTACGACACGGGCGAGCTTCGCAATCTGCAAACGAAAGGCGATGAGACCACGTTTGACCTGATACCCGACGAACATCCCGCGAAAATCATAAAGGGTTCGATCAGGCAGAGCGGCGATGGGTCTGCGCTTGCCATTACGCTATATGGTGTTCCCACGAGTGCGGCCGAAACGGACCGAGTTACGTATTACTGCAGCTTCAATGCGGACACGCAAACCTGATGGTCAGTGTTCGGTTGTGCAGAGATCGTGGTTCGCGAGCGATCTGATGACATAGCAATCCTTCATATGACCATCGTGACACGTGCCGACCATCCGGGCGAGTTCGTGCTCGAGTCGCGTCAGTCGGTCGATCTTGTCACGAACCATATTCAGTTGGCGTACGGCAATCTGATCAGCATCCTTACACGGACGTTCAGGATGAGCGCTAAGATCGAGGAGTTCACGGATAGCCTCAATAGTGAAGCCGAGATCGCGTGCATGCTTGATGAACGCCAGGCGTTCCCCGTCCGACGGTTCAAAACGGCGCTGGTTGCCCTCCGTCCGGTCTGCGGGCTTCATCAAGCCCATTTCCTCATAGTACCTTATGGTCGGGACCTTCACCCCTGTCTGCTTTGACAGCTCTCCAATAGTCAGCAAACGTTGTCTCCTTTTTCATTCTTAGCCCAGACTCATGTCCTCCTCGCCGCCCTGCAACAGGGCATATTGTCCGACGCGCTGAACTATTTGTGATCATCGTCGGTAAACGCATACCTGTATCTTTGGCAATCCTCCGATTGGGCAATCATGAAGTCAAACCTATATCACCTCCTCCTGAGCATAGCTTTGGTTCCTGGTTTTACAGCTGACGCCGGTGCTCGGGAAATTCAAGTATCGCACGAGAGTTCATCGCAAGTGCTTCAGATCGAGCATGCAGAGGTGCTCATCTCCTCCGGAGATACTTCGTCGCCGACGATGTATCTGACAATATGGAACGGAACGACATCCTCTGAAAACCTTGTCAGTGTCGAAAGCGACAGCTTCGCCGGCTTTAGGGTTTCCAGAAACACCTTCGGCCGCCATGAGCGAATAAGCAGCGTTCTAACGATCCCCGGCCATGCCGAGCTGAAGATGGTGGAACCGGGAATTCATCTGGCGCTTGACGGATTTGTCGCCAATCCACTCCGGCCAAATACCATTCCAATCACATTACGCTTCGAAGGCGGCGGCTCCATCACGATGAATGCCAACATTGTGCAGGACAAAGGAGACCTGACCCACCATCGTCATGGCGAGCAAGATACCCCGTTCAAGTGATACGCGATCACCGTAGTCGGTCAGTAAATGCAACGCTAAAAAGCGCAGATAGATTTTCAAGACATTTGAATCTAATTTATCATATTGATTTTATTTGATTTTTCCCATTTTCGCATAGGTTCGCTCCGTCAACAATCGGGGAGACCGCACGATGAGGATTATCTGGGGCGCAGCAATTGCTTTTCTCATGTTTTGCTCAGCAGCGCTGGCAAGCGCAGCGCATTACAATCCCACGCAACCCGGTCGCAATAACATGACGACGTTTGGGGTTACCTCGATGCCATATGGCTACTATGACTATTGTCAGCGTTACAGTGATCGCTGTGCACGCCGGGCGGGCGGCACGATGATCGAACTGACGCGACCCGCATGGAGGGACGTTGTCCGCATCAATGCTGAAGTGAACAGCATTCCTGCCTTCACGGACATGGAAATCTACGGCGTAGAGGAATTCTGGGAATACCCGACCAACGCAGCGGATTGCGAAGACTACGCCCTTCTCAAACGCCAGCGACTGAACGAAATGGGCTATCCGCTGGGCGCGCTGCTGCTGACGACTGCACGAGATGCCAAAGGCGGCGGTCACGCTGTGCTCACCGTCGTCACGTCGTTGGGAGACTTCATCCTCGACAATCTTGAACAGAAAGTTCTGCTGTGGAGCGACGCGAAGATCTACTTCCTCAAGCGCCAGTCTCAGCGCAACCTCAACCAGTGGGTAAGCCTGCGAACCGACGAGGAACTCCTTATATCGTCCGGCAACAGCCAGGCGCCTTCCACAGCTGCGACAAATGTGAAGAAGTAAACGGCGAAATCTCCGTAGATCATCTCCATGGAGTTGTGACCGAGAACCAGACACGCCAGAGCAAACACCAATGTCAGAACGCCGTAAGCGGCGACACCCAGAGCAAAGAACGAAAATACACAAATCAGCATTAACTGAACCGCATGTCTCCCAAGACTGCGGTCCATTGTTTCACGGGAGAATGGAACCGGCCATTCAAAGCTGGGTGATCCAGATGTTACCCCTGCGTCGACAGCGCTACAGGAGGACGTGTCTCGACTCGTATGTGATACAGGCTGAAGCTGAACACAGCGGCGATGAAAAGGACGAGCCCGAGAAGCACGACCATGTTCATTTTTGAACGGCAGCGAGTGAGTCGCTGCGTTTCTTCACTACTCAGTTGTTCCAAAATCTTAACCGTTCCAAATTGATGAGAAACTCCCCAAGCGGAGTTTTTCCCTTTAAACCTCGAGCGATGCGAGTAACAGGCGGGCCGCTGCGGTGATGTGTCGCTCGCGGATTCGTCAGGCGCAACGGGTCATTAACTATGATAGCTACAGAATACGGATGGTGTTCTCCGTCGCTTGGCGGCTCGGGTCTGGTTCTGTTTCATGCTGTATGCGCTCAAAGCAATTTCTATCGGCCTTGTTGTCATGTCGCTCAGCGGTTGCGTCTCGAGTGTGCTGGATGTGGACAATAAGGCTGCCCAGCCTATTCCCGCCTCCCTCGTCGCCGAGATGTCAAGAAAGTCGATGTCTCCCGCATCGCCGATCCTTGTCCGCATCTTCAAACAGGAGAGCGAACTGGAAATATGGAAACAGGATCGTACCGGCAAATACGCTCTCCTGAAGACGTACCCGATGTGCCGATGGTCGGGAAGACTTGGTCCGAAGACCCGCGAAGGCGACCGTCAGGCACCAGAAGGATTTTATCACGTCAATGCGGGAATGCTGAACCCCACGTCCCAATATTACCTGTCGTTCAATCTGGGCTACCCAAACCGGCTTGAAGCGGCATTGGGGTATTCGGGCGACGCTCTGATGGTGCACGGCGCCTGCACCTCCTCAGGATGCTATGCGCTAACAGATGATGGGGTCGCCGAGATTTATGCAGTTGCGCGCGAGGCATTGAAGGGCAGTCAACAGTCCTTTCAGGTTCATGCATTTCCATTCCGCATGACGCCGCAGAACATGGCGAAGCATCGCGAGGATCCCAACTTCGCATTCTGGACCGACCTGAAGCGCGGCTATGACAGCTTCGAGGTCACCCGTCGTCAGCCAAAGATCTCTTCTTGTGACGGCCGATATGTTGTCGATACGGAATTTGAAGGCGGCGAGCCACGCAACCCTCTGGCTGCCTGCCCTCCGCCCGTCAATTCGCCTCATTCAGAGATAGCCGGGCGCACACAGACTGACTTACGGCAAGCTGACCTTCTGGTTTCAAGCGGGAACGCGTTGTCCGCGCATTCTTATGTAGACGGCGGGATGCATCCAAGCTTCCGCCGGCTGCTGGAGCGGAACGGTCAGGATGCGTTGGCTAAGCGAACATCACCCCGCTCTTCTGTGCCTGTCAGCCGACCCGACGCAGCGCTCGCGGATCCGCACTCTCCGGACGAGTGACAGATATGTTGCGTGGCTTTCTGACATTGCTGACCGCTCTATTGCTGACCCTGCATTTGAGCGCTGCCGCGTCCATCGCAGCACCGGCAACAGACGGGCGCAGCCTGGTTTCATCAGATCTCTTCATAAATACTGGAGAAAGCGCCGAAATCTCTGCGGTCGACGACAACAATCCCGCGCCGGAACCCCTCCCGTCATCCTGTCACGATCATTGCGCCAAACTGATGGCCTACTCCGCATATCCCTCGGTGCCATCAACTGTCGAACCATGCAGGGATTTTGGCGAGTTCCGCTTGGAGTCAGCCGGCATTTCCGGCTTACTCCGACCTCCCCGATAGCAAGACGCAAGGGGTGTGAATACGACGGCGGGCAAGCCTTTGACCGTCGAGCAATGTATCGCACTTCGCCCTTCAGTACGACCGCTAATCGCGGCGATATTGTCAGCTATAAGGAGCGAAGCTTTGAGCTCGAATTATCAAGACGTGATGCTATCGCGTCGCAAACTTCTCACTGTGGCTGCGGCTGCGACAGCAACTGTGGCTCTGCCAGGCTGTGCGACAATCCAGGTTGCGCCAGCCACTCCCGAACCCGAAAAACCTGCTGTAGATGTCGGATATGCCCGGATGTATGGGGCGATGCCGGAGGAAGACTACCCAATCCCTGCTGTCGATTTAAGCAAGGTGAAACGTCGCTTCTATCGTCAACTCGTCAACGATCCGACCGGCGAACGGCCGGGGACGATTGTCGTCAACACCTCCGCATTCCACCTCTATCTCGTGCTGCCCGATGGGAAGGCGATGCGCTACGGCGTGGGGTTGGGGCGTCAGGGTTTTACATGGTCAGGGTCTGGCGTCATTCAGTACAAGCGGCGCTGGCCGCGGTGGACTCCTCCTGAGGAAATGATTGCGCGACAACCAGAACTGGAGAAATACAGCGCAGCCAATGGCGGCATGAATCCAGGGCTTAACAACCCGCTCGGTGCACGCGCGCTCTATATCTTCCAGGACGGCGTGGACACGCTTTATCGAATTCACGGCTCGCCGGAATACTGGACCATCGGCAAAGCCGTATCGAGTGGATGCGTCCGGCTGATCAACCAGGACATCATCGACCTCTATAATCGTGTTTCGACGCCCGCGCCGGTGATCGTCCGCGGCAGTTCGACCGCTTAGATGTCAGCACGAAAAATCACTTGAACCTCTAGCGGGCAGAGCTTGTAGCCTCCGGCTTTCAAAAGGATTCACCCATGAAACGTCGCACTTTTCTCATCGGCACTTCAGCCATGGCGCTGGTTTGCGCTGCATCGCCACTAGCATTTGCACAGCCAACCGAGCAGGAGCTTCTCGAGCCAGGGGCCCTGCCGGACAAGACATTCGGCACCGACGATGCACCTGTAACTATCATCGAATACGCGTCTCTGACCTGCCCGCATTGCAGAACATTCCATATCGACGTCTGGCCCGGCCTGAAGGAGAAATATGTCGATACCGGAAAGGTGCGCTTCATCATGCGCGAATTCCCGTTCGACCCGCGCTCCACCGCCGGCTTCATGCTGGCGCGGTGCGCGGGCGACGAAAAGTGGTATCCGACCCTCGATCTTCTTTATCGAACCCAGGAGACATGGGCCCGCGCCTCAGACGGAACAGGCGCCATGAAATCTGTCATGGGCATGACCGGCATGGACGAAGCCGCGTTCGAAGCATGCCTTCAGAATGAGGAACTGATGCAGCAGGTGCAAGCGGTTGCAGAAGTTGGGCGCGGCTTTGGCGTCGATTCCACCCCTACGTTCTTCATCAATGGCAAAATGTACAAGGGTGCTCTGAGCGTCGCGCAGTTCAGCGACACCATCGATCCGCTACTTGCAGCGTCGGGCCAGTAGGGACGCAATCAGATGACAATCTTATTTTCCAACTCTTCAAGAAGCCTGCGTCGGATCGCCCTGTCTCTTCTGATGACCACGGCATGCAGTTCGGCATTCGCACAGTCGGAAGACGTTGTCGCCCGCGTGAACGGTAGCGACATAACACGTGCAGACGTCGCGGTGGCTCAGGAGATGTATGGTTCCCAACTCGGGACCATGCCAGACGATGCCAGACTCTCTGTTATCGTCGATACGCTGATCGAAATGCGGATCATTTCCGACGCAGCGAAGAAAGCAGGTATCGCAGATCAGGACGAATACAAGCGCCAGATGCAGTTCTTTGAACAGCAGACACTGCGGGCCAATTTCATGGAGCAGAAGGCCGCTGAAGCCGTTACCGACGACGCTATCCGCCAGATCTACGATCAGCAGGTCGCTTCGATACCGGTGGTTACCGAGCGACGGCTGCGCCATATCCTGGTGGCATCTGAAGACGAGGCGAAGCAGATCATCGCTGCTCTCGGAGAAGGGACCTCCTTCGCCGACCTTGCCGCCAAGAGCTCCCTCGATGCCGTGTCGAAAGTAAACGGCGGAGATCTGGGCTTCGTCCCCGAGGGGCAGACAGTACCGGAAGTCGATGAGGCGGCCATAAGGCTGAAGACAGGCGACTACACCAAAAAGCCGGTGCGCTCTCCATTCGGGTTTCACGTCATCAAGCTCGAGGAGAGCCGCGACAGGCCGCCACCCGCCTTTGAGTTGGTCGAACCGCAAATTCGTCAATCTCTGAAGGCTGCCGAAGAACGTCGGATTTCAGTTGAGTTGCGGGCCACAGCAAAGGTCGAGAAGCTCGTGCCGGATGTTAGGGCTCCGCAGGAGGATGATGGCCATGACCATTGACCGTCGGGCGTTCGGCTTTGGCCTTCTGGCTGCCGCTGCGGGTTCTCTCACGCCGGTCAGCGCCTTCGCAAATGCTCGCCCTGTTAAAGTTGAGCCGCGTTTCCTTCCCCAACGAGTCAGGCACACATTCTCGGAGCCTATCGGGACAATCATCGTCGCGCCGCGTGAGCGGTTTCTGTACCTCCTGGAAAGCCCAACCCTGGCACGCCGTTACGGAATAGGGGTCGGCAAAGCCGGGTTGGCGTTCAAGGGTAGCGCAATTATCGAGCGCAAGGCCAAATGGCCCTCATGGCGCCCCACACAAAACATGATCAAGCGAGACCCGCAACGCTATGCCAAACACGCAGGCGGCGTTCCAGGCGGCCCGAACAACCCCCTCGGCGCGCGCGCTCTCTACCTCTATCGAAATGGACGCGACACCTACTACCGCATCCATGGTACCAATGAGCCATGGACGATCGGCAAGGCGGTGTCGAACGGATGCATCCGCATGCTCAATGATCACGTCCGGGAACTCTATGAGCTAACGCCCATCGGGACGCGCGTCGTGGTAGTGTGATGGATCGGTACGTCCTCGTCATCGGGGCGGGCCAGGCCGGTCTTGCCGCAGGCTACCATCTGCGCAGGGCCGGCCTTCCATTCATCATCGTTGAGGGAAGCAACCGTGTTGGCGACGTGTGGCGTCACCGATATGACAGCCTCACTTTGTTCACCACACGCCAGTTCAGTACGTTGCCGGGATTGCAGATTCCGGGCAACCGCGACCGCTATGCCCATCGAGACGATTTCGCTGAGTATCTCGAAGCTTATGCCCGGCACTTTGAGCTTCCGGTCAAACTGGGATCGTACGTATCGCGACTGGCCAAATCTGCCGATGGTTTTGAAGCGACCCTCTCAAATGGCGAGATCATTGCTGCATCCGAGGTACTAATCGCCACAGGATCATTTCAGGTTCCGATTGTTCCTCCCATCTCAGCGGAGATGGGTTACGAAGTGCTCCAGCTGACAGCAGCAACATTCCGTAACTGCAATCAGTTGCCTGACGGGCCCGTCCTGGTAGTCGGAGATGGAGCAAGCGGACGCGACATTGCGATCGAATCCAGGAAGCGCCAACCCGTCTTTCTCTCCGTTGGCAAGCCAAGAAAGCTGTTGCCAGAACATATTCTCGGAAAGTCGATCTGGTGGTGGCTCAACCTTGTTGGAGCATTGGAAGCACCCGCGACATCTTTCCGCGGCCGAATGGTGAGGAAAACCGACGCTTTCCCGGACAGAAATCTGCGGGACGAGGTGTTACAGAAACGTGGCATCAGGCTCATGAGTCGACTCGTAGGGGCTGAAGCAGATGTCGTGAAGTTTTCTGACGGAAAAGTCGTTCAGATCCGCACGGTGATCTGGGCGGTGGGCTATCGGGATGAAACAGATTGGGTCGACATCAAAGGCGCGGTTGATGCCAAGACCGGTTTCCTCCACACAGAAGGCGTGTCTCCGGTTAAGGGCCTCTACTTCGTAGGGAGGCCATGGCAGCGCGGTCGCTCTTCCGCTCTGATTATGGGGGCGGGGCCCGACGCCGCGTCAGTGATCCGCAAACTGATGGCTGATCACTGACGGGCATGAGGACATGCCTGTCGTTCCATGACGTAATTGTCAACAAATCTACGATAAGAATGAATTTGTGAAAACGTCCGCACGGCACAAGTGCGCGGGTTCCCGGCGGAAGGCTCCTACAATCCCGGCAGAGTGCCGCATCCGTGACAAACCGTCTCGCACAGCTCACCGCGATTGATCCCCCCGTGCCATTCTGCTTCACTCTTTTCAGAAATTTCTGAAAAGAGTGAAGCAGAGAGCCATGAACCTGTCCCCGACCATCCAGTCGTTCGTCCTTCATTTCGGGGAGATGGGCAGCCGCTGGGGCATAAACCGCACGGTCGGGCAGATTTACGCCCTGCTTTATGTTTCACCGAAACCGCTATGTGCGGATGCCATAGTGGAGGCGCTCGGCATCTCACGCTCCAACGTCTCGATGAGCCTGCGCGAGCTTCAGGCATGGAACCTCGTGATTCTCCGCCACGTGCCCGGCGACCGGCGTGATTTCTTCACCGCACCCGAAGACGTCTGGCAGATTTTCCGTACGCTGGCCGAAGAGCGCAAGAAGCGGGAGGTCGATCCGACCCTGTCGGTGCTGCGCGACCTTCTGATGCTTGAACCCGTCAATGACGACGAGCGCTATGCCCGCGTGCGCCTGTCCGAGATGCACGGCCTGATCGAACAGGTCACCAACTGGTATGACGATGTCAAGAAACTCGATACCGGACGGCTCGCATCGCTGCTGTCGCTCGGCTCGAAGGTCACGCGGTTTCTCGATGCGCGCGACAGGATCATCTCGATAGGACGCGGCCGCCGAAAGCTGGACAATTGATGAGCGGTTCGCGGACCCTGAACGGGCACTCCACGGCAACCGCACGCGCCGGCGCTGGTGCGGGTGACGCACCCTTGCGCACCGACGGCCCGGACGTAATAGCGGCGACGACCAGTCTTCCCCGTTTCGCCACATTCCTCCAGCTCTCAGCGTCGCTGCTGTGGATTCCCCAGGCAGCAGCGATCGCTTTCGCCATCGGCAACGTAGCAAATGCCGCTTCTGCACGCGCTGCGATATTGCCGGCTCTCTGCGTCTTAGTCCTCGGTGTTATGCGCGCAGCGCTCGAGCGCGCAGGCGCCACCCGCGCCTATGATGCCGCCCGCGCCCACCTCTCGACCCTGCGCGCCCGCGCCGCAGCCGCCGTTGCAACCCGTTCCCCACTCGATGCCTCCCGGCCTTCGTCCGGTCTCGTCGCCAGCACGCTTACCGAGCAGGCCAACGCCATCGTGCCCTATCTGGCAAGGTTCCAGCCGCTACGCATGCGCGCCGCCGTGGTGCCGCTGGTCATTTTCGGCCTCGTCTTCGCCTTTTCATGGGTAGCTGCCCTCGTGCTGCTGATGGCCGCGCCTGTCATCCCGATCTTTATGGCGCTGATCGGCTGGCAGGCTAAGGCGGTCAGCGAAAGGCAACTTGCTCGCTTAGGCGACATGAATGCCTTCCTGCTCGACCGGCTGCGCGGGCTCGCTACCATCCGTGCCTTCGAGGCGGTGGATGCTACCGCGCTGCAGTTGCGCGCCAATGCCGAAGACCTGCGAGCCTCCACCATGGTGGTGCTACGCGTCGCGTTCCTGTCGTCTGCGGTTCTGGAACTGTTCGCTGCGCTCGGCGTGGCGCTGGTCGCCGTCTATATCGGCTTCCATTTCCTTGGAGAACTGAATTTTGGCGCGTGGGGAGAGAAACTCACGCTGGCGCAGGGCCTGTTCATCCTGTTGCTCGCACCGGCCTTCTTCGAGCCGCTACGCGACCTGTCGGCGGCCTGGCACGACCGCGCCGCTGGGCAGGCCGGATTGGAAGCTCTCGAGCGCAACACGCACGGCGGCACGCAAATCGTCGGCAATATCGAAAGCATGGCCGGCGGATCATCAGGCCCGCTTTCAGTCCAAGTTGATGGCCTTGCCTTTCGTCATGCCGGATCTGCGGTCGATACCTTCGCTGATTTCGACCTATCCATCCGTCCCGGGGAACACGTCGCGGTGATGGCGCCCAGCGGTGGTGGAAAATCCACACTGCTGGCCCTTGTCGCGGGCCTCGCATCACCCGATGCGGGCACAATCCGCCTCGGCAGCAAGCCTTTGAATCATGCGAATGCCGCCCGGCTGCGCACCCGAATCGCATGGCTTGGCCAGCCGCCTCATATCTTTTCAGGCACGCTTGCCAGCAATATCGCTCTCGGCAGACCGTACCTTCGCAAGCCCGAGATCGCTCGGGCGCTGGAAGTCGCACGGCTTGGCGATGTGGCCGCGCGGCGTGGCTCTGCCCCTATTGGTGAAAATGGCGATGGCCTCTCCGGCGGCGAAGCCCTGCGCCTGGCACTGGCGCGCGCGGCTGCCGGTCCGCGCCCCGGGCTCATTCTTGTCGACGAGCCGACCGCACATCTCGACCGCGAAACCGCCGACGAACTCACCGAGCGACTGATTGCCGTGGCGCAGGGCGCCACGCTTGTCGTTGCAACGCACGACCCCGCGCTGGCCGTGCGCATGGATCGTGTCGTCCGGCTTCCCGCCATCGACGCGCCGACACAGCAGGTGCCCGCATGAGGCGGCTCTCCAACCTTCGTCCTGTCGTTGCGCTGTTCTGGGGGGACGATCGACACATGCTCGTTTACGGCGTGCTTCTGTCGCTATCCACCGCGCTCGCCGGCATAGCACTGCTTGGCCTGTCAGGCTGGTTTATCGTCGCAACATCAATTGCCGGGGCGACATCAGCCACCGCGCTCGCCTTCGATGTGTTCATGCCTTCAGCGGGCATCCGGTTGCTGGCCATCAGCCGCACCGCCTCCCGTTACGGCGAGCGGCTCACCACCCACGATGCGACACTGCGCGTTCTGGCGCGTTTGCGGGAGACCGTGTTTCGTGGCTATGCCAGTGCAAGGGCGGCGCGCAGTCTGGCGGCCAACCCATCGCGTATGCTCTTCCGCCTGACAGTCGATATTGACGCACTCGATTCCCTGTATCTGCGCGTGATCTCGCCAGTTATTGCCGCCGGTATCGCGGCGATTTTCGTTGCGGTCGCTCTTGCCTTCGTACATTCGGTGCTCGGCCTTGCCGTCGGTGTCGCGCTCATGGCTGGCGGTCTGGGGCTTCCTTTGCTCGTGTCTCGCCGTGCCGCCGCATCATCCCGACGGCGTGCCTACGCGCTTGAGGTGCTGCGATCACGCTCTATCGATCTTGTACGCGGTCAGGCCGACCTGGCCATGGTCGGCCGTCTCGGCGCGCATCTGCGTGCGATCGAGGCCGCTGATATCCGTCTGGGTGAAGCCGACCGGGCACTGAACCGGGCGGAAGCAGACACGGGCTTTGGCCTCGGCATGCTCTCGGCGGTACTGCTTTCCGGTGTCCTTGTCGCGGCCGCCTTCCTCGCCGAAGCCGGCACCATTGGCGCGCCCGGCGCCGCGTTCGCGGCGCTGCTGGTGCTCGCCAGCCTGGAGCCTTTCGGCCTGCTGCGCAGCGGCGCGGTGGAATTCGGCCGCACAGTTCAGGCCGCGGCGCGGCTTGCCCCCCGGCTGGAGCCCGATCCGGCGCGCCGACCTACGCAAGAAGGCGAGCCCGCCAAGGCGGCTGTGGCGCCTGACATTGCGGTCCGGCTCGACGATGTCGAGATTCGCCATCCCGGCGCTGGTCTGCCGGTCCTGTCCGGCGTCACCCTTACCATTCGTGCCAGCGAGAGGGTTGCGCTCGTCGGCGCCAGTGGAGCCGGCAAGTCAACGTTTCTATCCCTGCTTGCCCGCGAATTGACGCCGGCAAGAGGCGTCGTGCTCGCCTGTCGGCTGGCCGTGCTCACCCAGCGCACCGAGCTATTTCGTGACACGCTGCGCGGCAACCTTGCAATAGCCCGGACCAGCGCAACCGACAAAGAGCTGCTCGAGGCTCTGAGTCAGGCCGGTCTTGCCGACCATGTCGCGTCTCTCGCAACTGGGCTCGATACGATGCTAGGCGAAGGTGGTGCGGGGCTGTCGGCCGGGCAGGCGCGGCGGCTTGCACTGGCGCGACTTCTGCTGCGCGATCCGCCGCTATGGCTGCTCGACGAGCCGAGCGAGGCACTCGATGGCGAAACGGCGCGTGACCTGCTGGCGCGCTTGCACGCCTGCGCAAGAGGTCGAACTGTACTCATCGCAACACATTCACGCCGCGAAGCGGACCTGGCCGATCGCATCCTCGTGATGCGCAACGGCCATATCGTGGCCGACATTGCGCGCGGCACAACCGAATTCAATGCAGAACTTTGCCAACTGAGGCCCGATTGAAAATGACCTGCCGGAGCCAGTCATGGAACTGAACATTGTCGACCTGTCGCGGCTGCAATTCGCACTCACCGCACTGTACCACTTTCTCTTCGTGCCGCTCACCATCGGCCTGTCAATCCTGATGGCGATCATGGAAACAGTCTATGTCATGACCGGCCGCGACATCTGGCGCCAGATGACAAAGTTCTGGGGCACCCTGTTCGGTATCAACTTCGTGCTCGGTGTCGCCACCGGCATCGTGATGGAGTTCCAGTTCGGCATGAACTGGAGCTACTACAGCCACTATGTCGGCGATATATTCGGCGCGCCGCTGGCCATCGAAGGCCTGATGGCCTTCTTCCTTGAAGCCACCTTCGTCGGCCTGTTCTTCTTCGGATGGGACAAGCTGTCGAAGCTCGGACACCTCGCCGCGACATGGGCCGTGGCGCTCGGGTCCAACTTCTCGGCGCTATGGATTCTCATCGCCAATGGCTGGATGCAGAACCCGGTCGGATCCGTCTTCAACCCGCAGACCATGCGCATGGAGGTGGAGGACTTCTACGCCGTTCTTTTCAACCCCGTTGCGCAGGCCAAGTTCGTTCACACCGTGTCGGCGGGCTACGTGGTGGCCTCGGTCTTCGTATTGGGCGTCTCGGCGTGGTATCTGCTCAAAGGACGGCACATCGCGCTCGCCAAGCGCTCGATGACCGTCGCGGCTTCGTTCGGACTGGCCTCGTCGCTATCCGTCGTGGTGCTGGGCGACGAAAGCGGGTATCTCTCCACCGAACACCAGAAGATGAAGCTCGCGGCCATCGAGGCGATGTGGCACACTGAGCCGGCCCCGGCCGCCTTCACCATCGTCGGCCTGCCCGATCAGGCCGAGCGTAAGACACACTATTCCGTCCAGGTTCCATGGGTTATGGGCCTGATTGGCACCCGCTCGCTGACAACGGAAATTCCCGGCATCCACGAACTGGTCGAACTGGCCGAGACGCGGATCCGGCAGGGCATCATGGCCTTTGATGCACTCCAGTCGATCCGAGAGGCGGGCAGCAGCGCGGCCATACCCGCCGAAGTCGCTGACCGCTTCGAGGATACAGGCCAGTATCTCGGCTACGCGCTGCTGTTGCGGCCCTACCTCGATGACCCCCGCGAGGCGACGGATGAACAGATCACCCAAGCTGCGTGGGATACGGTTCCCAATGTTCCGACGTTGTTCTGGTCCTTCCGGATCATGGTCGGGCTCGGGATGTTCTTCATCCTGCTCACGGCCACCTTTTTCTACCTGTCTGCGCGCCACCAGCTCGACCGCTATCCGTGGCTGTTGAAAGTCGCCGTCTTCTCGATCCCGCTGCCGTGGATTGCAGCCGAGGCGGGCTGGATCGTCGCCGAGGTCGGGCGCCAGCCATGGGTGATCGAGGGCGTTCTACCAACCGCCGCCGCCGTCTCCGATCTAGGCGCGACGACGGTGCTTTTCACCATTGCCGGCTTCACGGCCATCTACACAGTGCTGTTCATCATCGAGATGACGCTGATGCTCGCCGCGATCCGCAAAGGCCCCGAAGAAGACCACGAGCCGGAGCAGAAGCTCCTGCCCGAAGCGCTCGAACCCGCGGAGTGACCATCATGATCCTGCACGAACTCATCGACTACGAGACCCTGCGCCTGATCTGGTGGCTGCTGCTGGGCATCCTCATCATCGGCTTCGCTGTGATGGACGGCTTCGACCTCGGCACCCAGACGTTGCTGCCCTTCGTGGCACGCACCGATATGGAGCGCCGCGTCGTCATCAACGCCGTCGGCCCGGTCTGGGAAGGTAATCAGGTCTGGCTCATCCTCGGCGGCGGCGCGATCTTCGCCGCATGGCCGCCGCTCTATGCCGTGTCTTTCTCCGGCTTCTATCTCGCGATGTTCGCCATCCTCGCCGCTCTCATCCTGCGCCCGGTCGGCTTCAAGTACCGGTCGAAGCGCGACAGCCACCGCTGGCGTAACGGCTGGGACTGGGCGCTCTTCGTGGGCGGGATCGTGCCGGCGCTGATCTTCGGCATCGCCGTCGGCAACGTGCTTCAGGGCGTGCCCTTCCGGCTCGGTCCCGATCTGCGCATCTTCTATGACGGCACCACCCTGTTCGAACTACTCAACCCGTTCGCGCTGCTTTGCGGCCTGCTCTCCGTTGTCATGCTGACGATGCACGGCGCGTCGTGGCTGGTGCTCAAGACCAGCGGCGCAGTCGCCGACCGCGCCCGTCGCTTCGGCACATTCGCCGCGACGGGCACGATCGTTTTGTTCGCGCTCGGCGGCCTTTGGGTCGCAACCGGCATCGATGGTTTCCGTTTCGTCTCGGAGATCGTCACCGACGGCCCGTCCAACCCGCTCGCCAAGACAGTCGAGCAGGGTGCTGGTGTCTGGTTCACCAACTACACCGCCCATCCATGGATGATCGCCGCACCGGCCCTGGGGTTTGGCGGCGCGCTACTGGCGCTGGCGTTGCTGGCGCTGCGCCGCGAGGTTCTGTCGCTTCTGTCGAGCGGCCTGTCGGTGCTCGGAATCATCGCCACGGTCGGTCTGGCGATGTTTCCCTTCATCCTACCCTCCTCGATAGACCCGCGCTCCAGCCTCACTGTCTGGGACGCCTCGTCCAGCCACCTGACGCTGTTCATCATGCTGGTCTCGACAGGAATCTTTCTGCCGATCATCGCGCTCTACACCACGTGGGTCTACCGCGTGCTGTGGGGGAAGGTGGACGAAAAGCAGATCAGCGACGGCTCCGGCCACGCCTATTGAGTCGCATCGGGCCGGAAAATCGGGAAACCGATTTTCGGTTGAATCCGATACGCAAGTAAAAGAAAGGAGAACCATCATGTGGTATTTCGCCTGGCTGCTCGGCCTGCCGCTCGCCGCCGCCTTCGCCGTCCTTAACGCCATGTGGTACGAATTGATGGAAGACAATGAGAAATAGGATACGTCGTCTTGAACGACCTTCCCAGTCAGCGCCTATTAAGTCCCGGCGGAATTATGAGGAATGATGCGCAGTGCAAAAGCGCACAATCTAGAGATATCTAGCAAGCGGTATAATGATGCCCAACATGATCGGCTGGTGTAGCAGGTAGATTGTCAAACTGTGCCTGCCCATCCAGGCCAGCTTGTTGCCGTGCCGGCCGGCAGGCACGAGGCGGTCGAGCGCGTATTCTTTCCCTTTGTCGACCAGAACTTTTGCGCCGGACATACCGATGAGGGTAATGCCAACCCACGGAAAGATCGGTACGAAATCGTTGCTCGGCGGTACGTTTTGCGCAAATCCAATCCAGGCAAGCCAACGTGTGTCAAAGAGTTCCGACTGCCATAAGGAAGGAACCACCAGCATGCCAACGCCAGAAGCAAGGCTTAGCCACCAAGGCGTACGCTGGAATAATGTACCAACTAACGTCGCAACGGCGATCGCATGCAAGATGCCGAAGTAAATGAACGTTGCCGGAAAAACATACCAGGTCACCAGCGTAATGGCCGCGGCTGCGACGCCAATTTTCGTAAGTCGAAGCAGATAGGCGCTCGGCCGGAACGGAGAGCGAGAGGAGAGGGCGAGGCTGACTCCGACCAGCATCACAAAGCTTCCGGCTAGAACACGCCCGAAGCCGAGCCAGAGTGGATGGTATGCGACGCCCGAAATGAAGCCAGTAAATTCCAGATCCCATACGAAGTGGAACAGCACGACGCCCGCGATTGCCAGACCGCGCCACGCATCGACCATATAAACACGGGCTATCACTGCGATATCGATTCTCCTTTCGACGGAACCGTTTCGTAGAAGCTCATCCGGCTAGAGGGTCAAGATGTCGCTGTCGCAAGGCATTGAACCTCCAGCAGGGTGAGGTTGTAGACGCGGGTATGGGTTTTGAGATCTCGAATATCGGCGTGGTGGCGGCAATCGCTGCTGGTGCAGTTTCCTTCCTGTCGCCTGTCCGGGATCAGCACCTATGGCACAGAATTGAGGGTGTGATTTAAGGAGTGTTCGGTTCTCGTCTAAGACGAAGGAGCGAACATGAATACGAAGACGACTGGCGGCAAACGCTCTGCCGAGCATGTGGTCAAAGACATCCGGCGTGCGACACGGCGGCATTTTTCCTCGGAAGACAAGATCAGGATCGTGCTGGATGGCCTTCGTGGCGAAGACAGCATTGCCGAGTTGTGCCGCAAGGAGGGGATTGCCCAGAGCCTCTACTACACTTGGTCGAAGGAATTCCTGGAAGCCGGCAAGCGGCGACTGGCAGGCGACACGGCCCGTGCTGCGACGACCGGCGAAGTGCAGGACCTTCGTCGCGAGACCCGCGCGCTGAAGGAGGCCGTCGCCGACCTGACGCTGGAGAACCGTCTGCTCAAGAAAAGCATGATCGCGGATGGGGGCGACGACGAATGAGATACCCCGCATCCGAAAAGCTCGAGATCATCAAGATCGTCGAGCAGTCGCACCTTCCGGCGAAGAAGACGCTGGATCAGCTCGGCATTGCGCGGCGCACCTTCTACCGTTGGTATGACCGCTACGTTGAAGGCGGCCCGGAGGCGTTGGAGGACCGTCCTTCCCGACCGAACCGGGTGTGGCATCGCATCAGCGCCGAGGTCCAGAGCCAGATCATCGACATGGCGCTGGAACAGTCCGAGCTGTCACCACGTGAGCTGGCGGTGCGCTTTACCGATGAGAAGCGCTACTTCGTGTCAGAGGCGACCATCTATCGCCTGCTTAAGGCCCATGACCTCATCACCAGCCCGGCCTTCGTGGTGATCAAAGCCGCCGACGAGTTCAGGGACAAGACCATGCGTCCCAATGAGATGTGGCAGACAGACTTCACCTACTTCAAGATCATCGGCTGGGGCTGGGTCTATCTGTCGACCGTGCTCGACGACTTCTCCCGTTACATCATCGCCTGGAAGCTGTGCACGACCATGCGGGCCCAGGACGTGACCGAAACGCTGGAACTGGCCCTTACGGCTTCAGGCTGCGACAGCGCTAGGGTGTTGCAAAAGCCAAAACTGCTCAGCGACAACGGGCCGTCCTACATCGCCAGCGAACTCGCCGACTGGATCGACGCCAACGGCATGAGCCATGTCCGCGGCGCTCCGCTTCACCCGCAGACCCATGGCAAGATCGAACGCTGGCATCAGACGCTCAAGAACCGCATCCTGGTGGAGAACTACTTCCTGCCGGGCGATCTCGAACGCCAGATCGAAGCCTTCGTCGAGCATTACAATCACCGACGCCACCACGAGAGCCTTGGCAACGTGACCCCGGCCGACGCCTACTTCGGCAGGGCATCTGCTATCATCGAACAACGAGAAAGGATCAAACGACAGACAATTGAGCTCAGGCGCTTGCAGCACCGCAAACTCGCCGCTTAACATCAACCAAAGATCGAGGCCGACACCCCGCTAAATCAAGCAGCCATCAGCGCCAAATGTTCTGACGACGGACACTTTCACGCGAGCTTCTTTTCGAAAAGATGGAATCACTGCACCGTCCGACACCGGGGGAGGATTGAGGAAAGGGCCCGCGCCTTCATTCAACCATGACGGCTTCCTGCCCCTCCTGGTTTTCCACGGGCGTAAAGAAGACATCCGCATGCATGTCCTCCCTGCGAAGACCACGCGCGAAGGTCGCTTCCATCGCCGCCTCGACCATCGCCGGCGGGCCCGCCACATAGGCCTTCCAGCCGTCGAACTCTGAAAAATCCTCGATGACGGCCTGGGTCACGAAACCGGAGCGGTGCTGCGGTACGTCTCCCTGTTCCGACAGCACGGCGGTGAAGGTCAGATTGGGGTGCCAGGCTGCAAGTGTCTGAAAATGCTCGACCATGTAGAGATCGCGCTCTGTACGGACGCCGAAGTACAGATGGATCGGCTGCTTCATGCCATGCGCGAGCGCTGTCTCGACTATCGACTTGACCGGCGCCAGTCCCGAACCGCCGGCGATGCACAGGATCGGCCCGGTGTGATGCTGACGCAGGTAGGACGAACCCAGCGGAACTTCGAGCGTCGCGCAGTCTCCTACCTTGAGTGCGCTGTGGACATGACCCGAGGTGACGCCGCCCGGCACGCGCCGGATGTGAAACTCCAGTTCCGTGTCGCCGTGCCGGTTGGCCATCGAGTAACTGCGAGCTGGCACGCCATCGAGCCCGACCTGTGCATATTGCCCGGCAGTGAACAACAGCGGCGCGCCATCGAGCGGTGCGACGCGCACCCGCCTGATGTCGTGCGTGAGGTCCTCGATCAGCGTGACCGCAGCCTTGAGCTTTCGGGCAGGCGGAACCGCGTCGTCGTCATCGTTGCCGAGCCAGGCGACCGCCACATCCGTCGTCGGCAGTGCACGGCATGCGAGGATCATCCCGTCCGCCTTCTCGTCCTCGGTCAGGGCGAAGCGCGAATGCTGGAGCAGATCCACCTCACCCTCTATCAGCCGCGACTTGCAGGAGCCGCAACGGCCGGACTTGCAACCATGCGGATAGGGAATCCCGGCTTTCAGCGCGGCGTCGAGGATGGTCTTGCCATCATCGACGACGAGTTTCGTGCGGGCCTGCCTGATTTCGGCGAGCTTGCCGGCCATGGCACCCTCCTCACGCGCCGAAGAAGCCGAGAGCCTTCTCGAGGCCCGGCTTCTGACTGAGGAATGTGCCGTAGAACACCTCGGATCCGACGATGGCGATCGGCGCTACCCGGACGCCCGTGCGCGCCTTGGCCTCTTCCGCGATTGCGGGATCGGTGAGGTCGCGCTCCTCGTAAGCCACCCCCTTCTGGGCAAACCAGCGCTTGATCGCGTGGCAGTCCGGGCATGTAGGGGTTGTGTACAGGAGGACGGGAGGGTAGCCGGATTGTTCCATGATCTTGCCTTTCATGACGAAGCGACCTTCGGGAAGGCCGAATGGAGAGGTCCGGACGAGACATTTGCGTTTCTCCGGAATATCTGGAGGCAAGGTGGGGTTTCCAACGATGGGAGGGTCAAGGGGGCAATCGTAAGATTGCAGCGGCGCGAACCCCGGCTTCACTACCGATGAAAGTCTCCAGCGGTTTCATGCAGGTGACTTTTCTGTTATAATAGCCAGTATTGGGACGGAGTTCCCCTTTAACCGTCTTTCTGGCTGAGACTCCTACCGCAACAGGGAATCCCTTGCTTGTCGATGGTAGGTTCCGCCTTCGGCTTGCCGAAATGGTTCCCATAGAAGGCAGAGGTAAAGGTGAATTATCTCATCGTATTTATTGGGGCTGGAATGGGCGGTATGGCGCGCCACGCGGTCAACGTCGCATCAGTTCGATTTCTTGGTGTCGGCAGCTTTCCTTTGGGTACCCTAGGGATCAATGTAATGGGGTCGTTCCTGATGGGGGTAGTCGTCGAGTATTTTGCGTTCCGAACCGGTCTGTCTCAGCAGGCCCGGCTGTTTCTGACGACCGGTATTCTCGGCGGTTTTACAACGTTTTCGACATTTTCACTGGAAGCAGGTCTTCTCATCGAGCGCGGTCAGGGGTGGCTCGCCGTGGTCTACATAGCCGGTTCCGTGATCCTCTCGATTGGGGGGCTCTTTACGGCGATGATGATTATGCGGCAAGCCCTCCCTTGAACACACATTGCCTTGTCGAAATCTCAACAAGACAGTCTATGCATTGTGATTGCGAGTTCCTTCGGTAGATTGCACGCAAAATATCCGGGGAGTTTGCGCAAAGGTGTCCCGATGACGAATGCGCATGCCCCAACGGTCAGGATTTGAGATGAATACGCGTAACACGAAAGATGGCGCTGTCGCAGATCAACGCCATGCCGGCCACAAACATAGCTTGGCAGCGGAACAGGTTATTGATCATTCCTCATTGTCGCAGAACGAGATCACTATCCTGGCGGAGACCTTCCGCTTGCTGGGGGATCCGTCGCGGCTCAAAATCCTCCTGAGTTGCATGCCGGGCCCGATCTCCGTCGGCGATATCGCGGAACGGCTGGATCTGTCTCTATCTCTGGTCAGTCACCATTTGCGGCTCCTGCGCGGCGCTCGTCTCGTCAAAGGGGAACGCCACGCCAAGCAAATATTCTATGAAATTTCCGACCAGCATGTGAGCCAGGTCCTGCAGGATATGGCGATCCATATATCGGAGGACCATGGCGAGGAATAGCTCCAAACCTCTGGGCGAGGCCTAACCGAGGAACGGCATCCCCTTTACATACAATGCTTGAATATCTGTTCAATCGTGTTATTGATCCTTTCAACGCCATGCAAGGCACCAAGGGCGAGCGTGCCCGCCGCGCCGGTTGAAAGGACCACTCAATGACAACAGCACTAATCGGATCAGCCGCCGGCGAGCGGCTTGGATTTCGGGTCGACGGTATGGATTGCGCCAGCTGCGTCGGCAAGATCGAGACCGCTCTTGGTCGGCTGGGCGGCATTTCGGATGTCAGCGTCAGCTTCACCACCGAGACACTGACGCTCGCGCGCGATTCCTCAAGCAAGACGACAGCCAGGGACATCGCGAAGAAGATTCGCTCGCTCGGTTTCGACGTGACGGAGCTCCCTGCTGCCGCTCTCCCCTCCGAGCCGCTTCCGCGAGCAGCCGCTCATGGCCAGCACCGTCATCATGGAGGATGTTCAGGCGATCACCACCATGAAGATCAGCATCGTGACCATGGCGGCGGTCACGCCCATTCGCATGACCACGGCGCCCATGACGATCACGGGCACGGCGGCGCCTGCGGCGGCCACCACGGGCATGACCACAGCCATGCACACGCGGGCCACGATCATGGCCATGATCACGGAAGTTGCGACAGCCACGACCATGCGGCACCCGTCGCAGTGCCCCGCGCGGCACCTTCTGCGCCGCCCAACGTTGCCATGCGTGTCGAGGGGATGGATTGCGCCAGCTGTGTCGGCAAGATCGAGACCGCTCTTGCCCGCACGCCCGGCGTTTCCGACGTGCGCGTCAACTTCACGACCGAAACCCTCGAGCTCAATCTGGCCTCCGAATCGAGCACCCAGCTTCGCGATATCGAAAAAGCGATCAAGAGCCTTGGATTCGGCGTTTCCGATGTGCGCCAGCCCTCTCAAACCACTGAGGCGCAGGTCACATCGGTACCCGTGCCGACCATCCGCGAGCAGCGCTGGTGGCAGACGCGCAAAGGCAGGCACGTCATCAGTCTCGGTCTGCTGATGGGCTCCGCCTATGCGGTCGCACAATTCGTGCCGCTTTATGCCGGATGGATCTTTGCCGCCGCGGTGGTCGCCGGCGTGATACCATTCGCGCGCAAAGCCTTTGCGCTTGCCATGTCCGGGTCACCCTTTTCGATCGAAACCCTGATGTCCGTCGCCGCGATAGGCGCGCTGATTATCGGCGAGGCCGAGGAAGCTGCCGCGGTTGTTTTCCTGTTCTCCGTCGGCGAACTGCTTGAAAGCGTCGCTGCCGGCCGGGCGCGCGCCGGCATCCGGGCGCTTGCCTCTCTGGTGCCCAAGACGGCGGTGCTGCTAGGTGCCGGCGGCACCCAGAAAACCGTCGAAGCCGCTGCTCTGCGCGTGAACGACCTCGTGCTCGTACGCCCCGGCGATCGCGTTCCGGCTGATGGCGAGATCGTAGAGGGTACCTCCAGCCTCGATGAATCGCCTGTGACCGGGGAATCCGTTCCCCGCCCCAAGGTTTCCGGCGAAAGCGTTTTCGCGGGTTCGATCAATGTCGATGGCGTTCTCAAGGTTCGGGTCGAGAAGACCGCCGCGGACAACACCATCGCCCGCATCATCCAACTCGTCGAACAGGCCCAGTCGTCCAAGGCGCCGACCGCCCGCTTCATAGAGAAGTTCAGCACTTACTATACGCCGGCAGTTATGCTGATCGCGGCGCTCATCATCATCGTCCCGCCGCTGGCGATGGGCGGTGACTGGGACACATGGGTCTATCGCGGCCTGGCGTTGCTCCTGATCGCCTGCCCCTGCGCGCTGGTCCTCTCGACGCCCGCGGCAATCGCCTCCGGACTGGCTGTCGGCACACGCCGGGGCCTTCTCATCAAGGGTGGCAACGCGCTGGAGACAATCGGCAAGGTTCGGGCAATCGCCTTCGACAAGACCGGCACGCTGACCGAAGGCAAGCCGCATGTCACAGATGTCATCGGCTTCGGCAATCGCAGCGAGAACGATGTCGTCGCGCTTGCGGCGGCCGTCGAAACTGGCTCCAACCACCCCCTCGCCAAGGCCATCATCAGCCGCGCCGAAACCGCTGGCGTAACGATTCCCGAAGCGAGCGAGGCTTCCGCAACACCCGGCAAGGCGGTCCATGCCACGGTTGACGGCCGGAAACTGGCGATCGGATCGCCAAATCATGCGGCGCAGGTCGCGGATATTTCTGATGAGCACCGCAGGCGCATCGAGGGCCTCGAAGACGGCGGCAAGACGGTGGCTGTCCTGTTCGATACGCAGTCGCGTGACGTCCTGGGCCTGGTGGCACTTCGCGACGAGCCCCGTCGCGACGCCCGTGACGGTGTTTCTCAGCTCAAGGCGATGGGCGTTCGCTCTGTCATGCTAACCGGCGACAACCGCCGCACCGCCCAAGCGATCGCCAACGGCTTGGGAATCGAATGGAACGCCGAGCTACTGCCTCAGGACAAGCTCGATCTCGTTAACAAGATGAAAAAGAAGACAAAGGTGGCTATGGTCGGTGATGGCATTAACGATGCCCCCGCCCTTGCAACGGCAGATGTCGGTATCGCGATGGGTGGCGGCACGGACGTTGCCATCGAAACCGCCGATGCTGCCTTGCTCAAAAGCCGAGTGACCGACGTTGCGCACCTTATAGCGCTATCACGCGCAACAATGGCCAATATCCGCCAGAACGTTGTTTTTGCGCTTGCGCTGAAGGCATTGTTCCTGGTCACCAGCGTGCTCGGCATCACGGGCCTATGGGTGGCGGTGCTGGCCGACACCGGCGCCACCGCGATCGTCACGCTCAATGCGCTTCGCCTGTTGCGCTTCAAGGGGGGAGCGACCGCTCGTGCCGATGAAAGTAATGGCGCTCCTACCTATGAGGCAGCGGAAGCTGGTTCCTGAACATGGGTGATACCAACCAGTGATGGAATGGTTTGGAGAGATTTATTCCGCCATCGATATCTCGATGGTGGAATAATGTTGATAGGAGAGCATTATATGTCTCTAAGTATTGGAGATATGTCGGAGATCGCGGGGGTAAAAGTACCGACAATCCGATATTATGAAGAAATCGGGTTGCTGCGCAGTAAGCCGAGAAATAAACTCAATCATAGGCGATACGATAATAGCTCTTTGATGAGATTAATCTTCATTCGTGAAGCTAGGATGCTTGGTTTTGATATAGATATCATCCGTGATTTTCTTCGACTATCTGATGGTATTTGCACGGAGTCGGAGTCAATGGAAATTTTATCGGTGAGCCTGAAGGACGTACGTAACCGCATTCGCCGGTTGCAATTACTTTCGGTACAATTAAATCGTATCGTCAAGCCATCGACGAGCGATGCAATCCCTCCCAACAATATCCTGACAGCCCTCTCTTGATGAGGTTCTTCTCGATAAGACGTCGATTAACATGAAGGTGACATATGCATAAAGGCTCTGACCTTCTTGTCGCGGCGCTCGAAAACGAGGGCGTCGACCGCATTTTCGGCGTTCCGGGTGAGGAAAACCTTGATATTGTCGAGTCGTTGCGGTGTTCTAAAATCGAATTGGTGCTGACACGTCATGAGCAGGCGGCAGCGTTTATGGCTGCAACGCATGGGCGCCTTACCGGCCGTCCCGGCGTATGTATAGCCACACTCGGCCCTGGCGCCCTCAATTTCTCGACCGGCGCCGCTTATGCCCACCTCGGTGCCATGCCAATGGTCATGATCACCGGCCAGAAGGCGGTCAGAACCGCTAAGCAAGCGCGTTTCCAGATCGTCGACGTAGTTGCCTCGATGCGTCCGTTGACCAAAATGACGCGCCAGATCGTCAGCCCGTCCAGCATTCCGGCCATGGTGCGCGACGCCTTCCGAGTCGCTATGGAGGAGCGACCTGGCCCGGTCCATCTCGAGCTGCCCGAAGATGTTGCCGCAGAGATGACCGAAGATATCGGCTCGATCCCCCTTCATCGCCTGCCCCGGCCTGTCGCACCCACAGAGGCGCTGGACTTCGCAGCGGAGATGATCGCCGCAGCCAGGAATCCGCTGGTGATGATCGGTGCGGCGGGGAACCGCCCGCGCCTTATAGAGCCGCTTTCAGCCTTTGTTCGGGCCGCAGGGCTTCCCTTTTTCAACACGCAGATGGGCAAGGGTGCCGTCACAGGCGGATCCAACCTCTATATGGGAACCGCAGCACTGTCGGAAGGCGACTACGTCCATGAGGCGGTTGCGCTCGCTGATCTTATCGTCGCCGTGGGCCATGACACGGTCGAAAAGCCGCCTTTTCTGATGCGTAGCGCCGGCGGCCCGAAGGTAATTCATATCGGGTACGAAGCGGCCACCGTCGAGCAGGTCTACCACCCAGAGGCCGAGGTCATCGGCGACATCGGCGCAACCGTGAGCGCGCTTGCCGAACGGCTCGCAGGAAAGCTTCCGGCCCAGTTGAAGATGATGGAGTTGCGACAGCGCATTCTGGCACGGATCAATGCCGGCGCGGAAGAAAACAGGTTCCCGGTGACGCCGCAGCGTCTAGTCCACGACGTGCGCGCGGTGATGCCGGAGGATGGCATCGTGTGTCTCGACAATGGCATGTACAAGATCTGGTTCGCGCGGAACTACCGCACCCATGTCGCCAACACGCTACTGCTCGACAACGCGCTGGCGACAATGGGCGCCGGCCTGCCTTCCGCGATGATGGTGGCGATGCTGCATCCCGGCAGGCGCGTGCTGGCGATTTGCGGCGACGGTGGTTTCATGATGAACAGTCAGGAGATGGAGACCGCGGTGAGACTGGGGCTGAACCTCGTCATACTTGTTCTCAACGACGGTGCATACGGCATGATCCGCTGGAAACAGGCAGTCGACGAATTTCCCGACTTTGGGATGACCTTCGGCAATCCCGATTTCATTCGCTATGCCGAAGCCTACGGAGCCACTGGGTGGCGCATAAACTCCACCGACGCGCTCACCGTCACGCTCGACAGGGCATTTGATGCCGGCGGGGTCCATCTGGTGGATTGCCCGATTGACTATTCCGAAAATACTCGCGTGCTTGTCGAGGAGTTGCGCAACAAGGTCCCCGACATTGACCTGGCCTGATGTGCTGAAGCATTTGCTGATGGTCGTACGCGGCCACTGACCCGTAAGGGTCAGTGGCCGTAACTATCATATTTTTGCGCTGCGCAGCCGGAGCGAGTTCGCTATAACGCTGACCGACGACAGTGCCATAGCGGCGGCGGCTATGACCGGCGAAAGCAGGATGCCAAACGTCGGGTAGAGAATACCCGCCGCGACCGGCACACCCGCCGCATTATAGATGAAGGCGAAGAACAGGTTCTGCCGGATGTTGCGCATCGTGGCCCGGCTGAGCTGCTGAGCGCGCACGATGCCCTGCAGGTCGCCTTTTAGAAGGGTCACGCCCGCGCTCTCGATCGCAACGTCCGTGCCGGTTCCCATCGCGATGCCGACATCGGCGGCGGCGAGCGCCGGCGCATCGTTGACACCGTCACCTGCCATTCCGACGATTCGGCCTTCCTTGCGAAGACGTTCGACGATCGCGCTTTTGTCCTCCGGCAGGACTTCCGCCTCGACCTCCGAGATGCCAAGCTGACGGGCGACCGCCTGCGCGGTGGTCTTGTTGTCGCCGGTCAGCATGACCACGCGGATGCCCTGCGCCGTGAGTTCGCGGACAGCCTGGGGAGTCGTTTCCTTGATCGGATCGGCGATAGCGAACAGTCCTGCCAGCACACCGTCCCGCGCCATGAAGATGACTGTCGCTCCCTCGTCGCGCAGTTCTTCGGCTTTGGCGTTCATCGGGGAGATGTCGATCCCCTCTTCGCCCATGATCCGGTGGCTGCCGAGGATCAGCCTGTGCCCTTCAACCGTGCCGGTGACACCTTTGCCGACGGGGCTGTCGAAATCCTGCGCGTCACCCAGTGCCATGCCTCGCTCGCCTGCCGCGTTGACCACTGCAAGCGCCAGGGGATGTTCGCTCGACCGCTCCAGTGTCGCCGCCTGACGCAGCAGGTCGGTTTCGGTGATACCATCAGCCGTTATGATCGCTGTAACCTTTGGGCGGCCTTCTGTCAGCGTGCCGGTCTTGTCGACGACCAGCGTATCGACCTTCTCGAAGCGCTCCAGCGCCTCGGCGTTCTTGATGAGGACGCCGAGCCCCGCGCCACGGCCGACGCCGACCATAATCGACATCGGTGTCGCCAATCCGAGCGCACAGGGGCAGGCAATGATGAGAACAGCGACGGCAGCCACCAACGCATGGGCAAATTGCGGCTCCGGCCCGACCATGAACCAGGCGAAGAAGGCGACGATGGCGACCAGGATGACCGCCGGAACGAACCAGCCCGACACGTCGTCGGCAAGCCGCTGGATCGGCGCGCGTGACCTTTGCGCATCCGCCACCATCTGCACGATACGGGACAGCATCGTATCGCGCCCGACCTTGCCGGCTTCCATCACAAAGCCGCCGGTCTGGTTCATTGTGCCGGCTATCACCTTTGATCCTTCCAATTTGGTAACAGGCATGGATTCGCCGGTGATCATAGATTCGTCGATCGAACTGCGTCCCTCGACCAGCGTGCCGTCGACCGGCACTTTCTCGCCCGGGCGCACCCGCAGACGGTCACCTACGACGACGGCATCCAGCTCGATGTCCTCGTCGCTGCCATCGGCATTGACCCGGCGCGCGATCTTCGGAGCAAGGTCAAGAAGCGCGCGGATCGCGCCGCCGGTCTGCTCGCGGGCGCGCAATTCGAGAACCTGACCCAGGAGAACTAGGGCCGTGATGACGGCAGCCGCCTCGAAATAGACGGCGACCGCGCCACCCATCGTCTGGAACGTTGCGGGGAAGAGGCCCGGCGCCACCGTTGCCAAAACGCTGTAAACCCAGGCCACACCGGTGCCCATCGCGATGAGCGTGAACATGTTGAGGTGCCGCGTGACTACCGATTGCCAGCCACGCTGGAAAAACGGCCAGCCGGCCCAGAGCACGACAGGCGTAGCGAAGAGCAACTGCAGCCAGTTCGAAGTCTGCGGCGCGACGAGCATGTGGAGCGACGGGAAGAGATGCCCGCCCATCTCCAGCGTGAAGACAGGTATCGTCAGAAGCAAGCCGACCCAGAATCGGCGGCGCATGTCGAGATATTCCTCACTCGGGCCGGTCTCCAGAGACGGCATCTCAGGCTCCAGCGCCATTCCGCAGATCGGGCAGTTTCCTGGACCCTGCTGGCGGATTTGCGGATGCATAGGACAAGTGTAGATCGTCCCCTCGGCAACCGGCGCATCGGCTCTGATCTGCTTCTTCTCCGGGTGTGCATAGGCGGCGGGATCGGCCTCGAACTTGCCCTTGCAGCTGACAGAGCAGAAATGAAACATCGATCCATGATAGGTCGAATGATGCTCGGTCTTCTCGGGATCGACATCCATGCCGCAAACCGGATCTTTCACCGTTTTTGCGAACGAATGCGCATGGCCGGAATGACTCTCGTGTCCCGCGCCGTCATGGTTGTGCCTGTGTTGCTCATCGGTCATTGGCGTTCCCTTCACGAACTCCGTAAATCACACAGATTCATAGTGAAATATCTGATGGGGGACGCGCTTCGGCACTTACGAAACTCTCGCGTAAAGCCGACTCGCGACGGTTCTTGTCTTCCACACGACTACTGATCATGCCTGACGTCAGAATCATGGTCGCGTCGTCTCGGGCCGACGAGCCAGCGAATCAGCTTCCTGAACGGATTCCGCGTCTCGCCCGATGCGTTTTTCCGAGCGCCTTCTCCTGCGACCGGACGTCCGGCTGAGTGTTCTCCTGGCTGGAAAGAACCAGCGGCATCAGCACCCTCACATCTGCGCTGAACCCGCATGATGGAGGAATGCTCTTCTTTCCGATCACACACGCCCTCCTCCTTTACCTTCTTGGAAAGTCATATTGCGGCTTCCAACTGTTGTAAGGTCAAGAGGCAAACAGCAGGCGCAGCCGGATGGCGTCGAGCGACAAAAAATGCACGACACTACTTGACAAATCAATATATGAACAACTATTCAACTGTCGAATTCAAACGCGACGGAAGAACCCATGTCAAACCCCTCCCCCACCTCACACGACAATCACGCCGGACACAATCATGATGACCACGCCGGTCACAGCCATGCCCCCGCGGTAACGAACCAGAATGAGCGCAGGATTCTGATCTCGTTCTTCATGATCTTGACTTTCATGGTCGTCGAAGCGATCGGCGGCATCGTATCCGGTTCGCTTGCGCTGCTCGCCGACGCCGGTCACATGCTGACCGACGCGATCGCCCTTGGCCTTGCCTATGTGGCCTTCCGCCTCGGACGCAAGGCGGCGGACGGCAAACGTACGTTCGGATACATGCGCTTTGAAGTGATCGCCGGCCTCGTCAACGCGCTCACCCTGTTCGGAATCGTCGGCTGGATCATGTACGAAGCCTATGAGCGCTTCCAGCAGCCCGGCGAAGTCCTCGCCGGACCAATGTTCCTCGTGGCTGTCGCCGGTCTGCTCGTGAACCTTTTCGTGCTGTGGTACCTGACGCGGGGCGAGACCGATCACGTCAATGTCAAGGGCGCGGTTCTCCACGTCATGGGCGACCTGCTCGGCTCGGTCGGCGCCATCGCTGCGGCCATCATCATCTGGTACACGAACTGGACCCCGATCGACCCGATCCTGTCCGTCGTCGTCTCGCTGCTGATCCTGCGCAGTGCCTGGGCCCTGCTGAAGAACGCCCTGCACATCCTGCTGGAAGGCGCACCCGACAATGCCGATGCCAACGACATCGCTGGCTGGGTGGAAAGCACCGTCCCCGGCGTGGAAAAGGTCAGCCACGTCCACGTCTGGTCGATCACTTCGGGCCGCACCCTCGCTACGCTTCAGGTGAAGCCCCGTGACGGCGCGGACATCCTGGCCACCGTCCGCCAGGTCGCGGAAGGACTGAAGGAGAAGTTCAAGATCGAACATCCGACGGTCGGCATCGATTGGGAGGAGAACGGCGATTGCAGCCTCGGCAGGCAAAGCGTGATCTCGCTCCACGCCGGACACGCACACTGAACGATGCACGGGCGGAGGAGAAATCCTCCGCCCGCAAACTTTAAAAGGGGTTGCCTGTGTTGCCCGCAGAAACGCTTTCCCCGGAAGAGACCGACCATCTGTCAGAAACGTTCCGCCTGCTTGGCGACCCGAGCAGGCTTCGCATCGTCCTGGCCTGCGCCGTCGGCCCGAGAGCCGTCACCCGGATCGCGAACGATCTGGGACTTTCGCAATCCCTCGTCAGTCATCACCTCAGGCTGCTGCGTGCCGCCAGGCTCGTCAGGGGAATACGCCGGTCGAAACAGGTTCTCTACGAACTCTCCGACCCGCATGTCATGTCAGTGGTGCGCAGCATTGTTTGCCATCTGGTTGAAGAGAAATAGCAATATCAAAGAAACGACATTGCTAATGCTCTTTGATGAGATGCTCTCAGTAAACAGTCTTCTTCAACAGGCCAACCACCTCAGGGAGGTCCGCGACATAACGCGCAAATCACCAATCAAGCACAAATTACACTTGAACACACATTGAACTGTGCCCATCTTTCCATTCAGACTGATAGGCAATCACGTTATGAAAAACGCGAGCCATGAAATGCAAAAGGCTTTCAGATCGGTTCGGACCCGACATTCCCTGTCGGTTCCCCCTGAACAGGCGCTGGCATTCATACTGGTGATGCAACTCGACATCACAGTACATTTTTCAACCGTAGATCGATAAGAAAGGATCTTTCATGTCTGTAAAAGGTAAGGCAATCTTGGTGACGGGTGCCAGCCAGGGCATCGGGCGCGGTATCGCCCTGAGACTTGCAACAGACGGGGCGGATATAGCCCTGGTGGACATCAAGGCAGACAAGCTTGAAAATGTTCGCAAGGAAGTCGAAGCTCTGGGCGTGAACGCCACCACCTTCGTCGCCGACGTCAGCAGCCGCGACGAGGTCTATGCCGCCATCGATCATGCTGAGAAGGAACTCGGCGGCTTTAACGTCATCGTCAACAATGCCGGTGTCGCGCAGGTCAAGCCGCTCTCTGACGTGGAACCAGCAGACCTCGACCGGATTTTCCGGATCAATGTCGACGGCGTCGTCTGGGGCATTCAGGCCTCAGCGAAGAAGTTCGCAGACCTCGGGCAGAAGGGCAAGATTATCAATGCTGCGTCTATTGCCGGACATGATGGTTTTGCCATGCTCGGCGTCTATTCGGCCACCAAGTTCGCTGTGCGTGCGCTGACCCAGGCGGCGGCCAAGGAATATGCCAGCAAGGGGATCACTGTGAACGCGTACTGCCCCGGCATCGTCGGTACAGACATGTGGGTAGAGATAGACGAGCGTTTCGCCGAGATTACCGGTTCTCCGAAGGGCGAGACATTCAAGAAATATGTCGAAGGCATCGCGCTCGGCCGCGCTCAGACGCCGGAAGATGTTGCCGCCCTCGTCGCTTTCCTGGCAAGCGACGATTCCGACTACATCACCGGGCAATCCATCCTCACCGATGGCGGTATTGTCTATCGCTGAGGGAGCAAAGGCGGACGATAATGCGGTTCATGCCGTCGGATGCGGGAAAATCCCCATCCGGCGGCGCAAAACTGGCCGCAGTTCCTCTCGGCCTTGAATTAATGGCCGGACATCTCTTGAAATATCCACTCCAGGGGGATAGGATATTTCAATGTCAGACTCGTCTTTCGTACACACCTCTCACGACGCCGTGGTCAAGCGTCTCAGGCGCGCCGACGGCCACCTGCGAAGCGTCGTCGAGATGATCGAGGCCGGGCGATCGTGCCTCGACATCGCCCAGCAACTGCATGCTGTCGAGAAGGCCATTTCCCAGGCCAAGAAAACGCTCATCCAGGATCACCTCGACCACTGCCTCGAGGACGTCGTCGGGCCGATTGCGAAAGAGCAACGCCGGTCAATCGACGAGTTCAAGGAAATCACGAAATATCTTTGAGGCGGTAACGATGCTGCAGGTACTGTCGAATCGCACCTACAGGCATCTTTTCCTTGCCCAGGTGATTGCACTTGTGGGAACGGGGCTTGCCACCATAGCGCTGGGACTTCTGGCGTTCGAGCTCGCTGGCCCCGATGCCGGCGCCGTGCTGGGAACCGCCCTCGCCATCAAGATGATCGCCTATGTCGGCGTTGCCCCGATCGCATCCGCCTTTACCGAGCGCCTTCCCCGGCGCGCCATGCTCGTCTTTCTCGACCTGGTGCGCGCATGCGTGGCCATGTTCCTGCCGTTCGTCACCGAAATCTGGCAGGTCTATGTGCTGATCTTCGTGCTTCAGGCCGCCTCAGCCGCTTTCACGCCGACCTTTCAGGCGACGATCCCCGATATACTTCCCGACGAAAAGCAATATACGCGGGCGCTGTCGCTATCCCGGCTAGCCTACGATCTGGAAAGCGTGGTCAGTCCGATGCTAGCAGCCGCGTTGCTGACGGTGATTTCCTTCCACAGCCTCTTTTCCGGAACGGTTGTGGGCTTCATGGCCTCCGCTGCTCTTGTCCTGACGGTGGTGCTGCCCAGCCCGCGCCCGACCAAACCACGCGGCATCTATGACCGCACGACACGCGGAATGCGGATCTATCTCGCGACGCCGCGGCTACGCGGCCTGCTCGCGATCAATCTTGCTGTGGCATCGGCGGGAGCGCTCGTGATCGTCAACACTGTCGTCTATGTGCAGTCCGCGTTCGGTCTCGACCAGACGGCGATGGCGCTCGCACTGGCAGCCTTCGGCGGCGGCTCGATGCTGTCGGCACTGATCCTGCCACGACTGCTCGACACCGTGCCGGACCGCCCGGTGATGCTCTCAGGCGCTATTCTGCTCGCAGCCGGCACGGCGGCGGCGGCATTGTTGACGTCCTACGGCTGGCTTCTGCCGCTCTGGTTCGTCCTCGGTCTCGGCTATTCGACCGCACAGACGCCGTCAGGCCGTCTCCTGCGACGTTCCTCGTCGCCGGAGGACCGCCCGGCCCTGTTTGCCGCGCAATTCGCGCTGTCCCATGCATGCTGGCTGATCGCCTATCCGCTTGCCGGATGGGCCGGGGCTGCGTTCGGCCTGCCCGGCACGGCTCTCATTCTGGCTGCGCTAGCGGCGACGGCCATCGGCGTGGCGTTCACTACCTGGCCCGCGAGGGATCCGGAAATCCTCACCCATGAGCATAAGGAGCTGCCGCAAGACCACCCGCATTTGCGGGAGGCTCATGGCCGAAGTCATTCCCACCCCTTCGCCATCGACGATCTTCATCCCGCCTGGCCGGTGAAGGGATGAAGTAGTTGGAGCAAGTTTTGGCGCTCGCGGGGTTGTTCTCCGTTGCCTTCCTCGCAGCGACGATCCTGCCTGCACAGTCAGAGGCGGCTTTCATCGCCTTGCAGGCGCTCGGCTACCCGGCAGTCCTTCTCGTCGTCGTAGCCGGGTTGGGCAACACGCTTGGAGCCGTGGTGAACTGGATCATCGGCCGTGGTGTCGATCGCTATCGCGAAAGGCGCTGGTTTCCCGTCTCGCAGGCCGCACTCGATCGTGCCTCACGCTGGTACAGCAATTGGGGCCGATGGAGCCTTCTGCTCTCTTGGGCTCCACTCGTCGGCGATGCCCTGACGGTTGCCGCGGGGGCGTTGAGAGAGCCCTTTTGGAGCTTTCTTTTTCTAGTCGCTGTGGCCAAGACCTGCAGATACATCATCCTGGCGATGGCTGTCGCGGAAGTGACTCCCTAACGCAAACGGCTTCTGATCGCCTCCATCTGCTGGATCTCTTCGCGCTGGGCATCCGTGATCTGTGCGCACAGGCTGACAAGTTGAGGGTCCGACAGCGATGCCTCACGGCACATCAGAATGGCTCCGGAATGATGCGGGATCATGGAATCGATGAACTGCCGGTCATCGATCAGCGCCTGGCTCCGCGTCGCCCAGAAAGAGCCCACGGTCAGCGCGGCGAAGAGAACGTAGAGCGCCAGGTTCATCTCCCTGTTTGGGAACATGCCCGGCATCGTCGCCAGCATGAAGATGCCCATCGGCGCCCACATAGTCAGGGCCATGTAGAACATGTTCATGTTGTTGCGAAAATCGCTCCAGCCGTCGATCATCGAGAACATGACGACGTACATGACCACCAGCCCAAGGGTCATGTTGATCCAGAACATCAGATAGGGGCGGCCATGCGATCCATGACCGCCGCCGGTGTTATGAGCGCCATGATGCGTCTTTCGGGGACTACCATGCGCCACGTGATCGTGAGACATCACTCTCTCCTTCGGTCGTTCAGTGCCCCATGCCCATCGGCTTGAAGATCATCCAGAGCGCCATGCCGATCATCATCAGGTTCTCGGTGAGCGAGACGAAGCCGAGCGGCACATTGCTGTCACCGCCGACGCAGGCGCATTTCAGCTCGCGCTTGTCGATGTAGACGGCTTTGAACACCGAGATCGCACCGATGCCGCCGATGAACAGGGCGACCGGCACGGAAACCCACATCAGTGCACCGGCCATCATCAGCACGCCCGCAAGCGCCTCGGCGAACGGATAAATCTTGCCGTAGGGAATCCAGCGCTGCGCCAGCAGGTCGTAGTTGAGGAACATGGTGGCGAAGCCGTCGACGTCCTTCAGCTTCTGGAGCGCGAGCAGACACATCGCGATGGCGACGAACCACTCCGCCGCCTGCACGGTCGCGAGACTGCCATACGCAGCCCAGCTCGCCGCCAACGCCATCAGCGCCGCCATGGCGAAAAGCGCGATGACCGGCTTGTAGGTCACGGCGTCCTTGTCCTTGACCTCCTTGCCGAAGAAACGGACGAGATCGTCATAGCCGCCGATCCGCTTGCCGCCGATGAAGGTCTGCGGCGTCGACTGCACATTGTGCTTTGCCTTGAAGGCGTCGGTTTCCTCGCGCGTCGTCAGGTGCCGGTCATCGACTTCGTAGCCCTCGCGCTTGAGAAGATCGAGCGCCTTCAGCCCCCAGGGGCAGGTGTGGTCGGCCATCACCATGCGGTGCAATTCGGCGCGCTTGGCTTCATGCGTTGCCATTTTCAAATCCCTTCGTTCTCAAAGCTTCGCCTTCGCGAAGACCTCGACCAGTTCGTCAAACTTACGGCGCTGGAGAATCGGATCGCCGGATGCCATCGCTTCCTCCACGCAACATGCCGCATGAGACCGCAATACGCGGTCCTCGACCTTGGAGAGTGCCGCCTTCACGGCATGCAGCTGATGCAGGATATCGATGCAATAGCGATCGTCTTCCACCATCTGGCCGATGCCTCGAACCTGGCCCGCGGCCCTGTTCAGGGACGAGGTGATCGCTCTCTTGTCTCTCTGGCACATAAGATACCCATACCCTGTCAGGGTACATATGCGCGTCGAGCAGATTTGTTCCCTATGGGAGCAATTCTTCTGCTCCATCGCATAGTCAGGCATCTGCAAATTTCAAGAATGTCAGCAGCGGAGGCGCGTCACGCACCGCCGTTCAGTCGCCCCGAGCGGCCCTCGCCTCACGGAAGAAAGCGACGAGATCGTCGTGGCCGCCAATCCGCTTGACGCCGATGAAGGTCTGCGGCGTCGTCTCAACGCGGTGCTCAGCCTTGAACGCATCGACCGCATTGTGGGTCTTGAGGATATGTTCTTCCACCTCGTATCCTTCGCGGCGGAGAAGTTCGAGCGCCTTGGTGCCGAACCCGCAGACAAGTTCGGGCGTGGCCATCCGATAGAGGACCGCATGCTTGACGGGGTTCCTTGCGATGGCCGGCGCAACGTCCGGCCTCGACATTCTTGAAGACCGGCAGGCCTACTGGACGGTGCGTGCCACTGCGCCCGCGCGTGGAACGATCGAAAAGTCCTCATCCGCCTGATCGGTCTCGAGGCGTTCCAATATCGGGCAATGTGGACGATGATCGCCCTTGCAGGCGTTGACGAGCATGGTCAGCGTATGTGCCATGTCCTGGAGATCCTTGATCTTCTTATCAAGGGCGCTGATGTGCCCCTGTGCAAGGCGCTTGACCTCGGCACTCTGGCGCGTCTCGTCCCGCCACAACCCGACGAGATCACCGATCTCGGCTATGGAAAAGCCGAGATCGCGCGCTCGGCGTATGAATCGCAGCATGTGCACGTCCGTATCCGAGTAGTCGCGATAGCCCGATTCCTTGCGGTCGGCCGGCGGGATGAGCCCGGTCTGCTCGTAGTAGCGGATCATCTTGGCGGAAACGCCCGATGCCTTGGCGGCTTGTCCGATGTTCATCTTTCTTCTCCCATAGAAGTGGCGGCTGGCCCTTATATAGGACCAGCCGCCCCGGTTTTTCAGCTTGCGACCTTGAAGGTCTTGAGCCGCAGTGCATTGCCCAGCACGAAGACGCTGGAGAGTGCCATCGCGCCCGCCGCGAAGACCGGCGAGAGCAGGATCCCGTAGGACGGGTACAAGAGTCCCGCCGCAACCGGGATCAGGGCGGCGTTGTAGACGAACGCCCAGAACAGGTTCTGCCGGATGTTGCCGATCGTCGCCTTCGACAGCGCGATCGCATTCGGCACGCCCTGCAAGCTGCCCGACATCAACACCACGTCCGCCGCCTCAATGGCGATATCCGTGCCCGTGCCGATGGCGAGGCCGACATCCGACTCGGCAAGAGCCGGAGCATCGTTGATGCCGTCGCCGACAAAGGCGACCTTGCCGTACTGGCTCTTGAGCCGGCGAACCGCCTCGACCTTGCCGTCCGGCAGCACTTCAGCCACCACTTCGTCGATCCCCAGCTTTGCCGCGATGGCCTTGGCCGTACGCGCATTGTCTCCGGTGATCATCGCCACCTTGAGACCGAGGTCATGCATGGCCTTGATCGCGGCCGGCGTCGTCGGCTTGATCGGGTCGGCCACTGCGATGATCGCAGCCAACTTGCCGTCGATCGCAGCATAGAGCGGCGACTTCCCCTCATTGCCCAACCGCTCGGCGACCTTGGCGAAGCCGCCTACGTCATGGCCCAGCTGGATCATGTAGCGGTCGGCGCCGATCTCGACGCCCTTGCCGTCGGCGCTGGCCTTCACGCCCAGGCCGGTGACCGACTCGAAGTCCGATACGGCCGGCAATGCGATGGCTTCCGCCGCAGCGGCATCCACGATCGCACGGGCAATCGGGTGTTCCGACCTGGCCTCGACGGCGGCCACCAGCCCCAGAACCTGCGACCGCTCGAAGCCGAGCGCCAGTTCGAGATCGGTCAGAGCCGGCTTGCCTTCGGTCAGCGTACCCGTCTTGTCGACAGCGACGACCTTGGCGTCCTTCAGCAACTGGAGTGCCTCACCCTTGCGGAAGAGCACGCCGAGTTCCGCGCCGCGACCCGTACCGACCATGATCGAGGTCGGCGTGGCCAGGCCCATGGCGCACGGGCAGGCGATGATGAGCACCGCAACCGCATTGACCAGAGCGAAGGTCAGCGCCGGCGACGGGCCGAAGTAGAGCCATGCCGCGAAGGTCAGGGCCGCGACGGCGAAGACGACGGGCACGAAGTACATCGTCACCTTGTCGACCATCGCCTGGATAGGCAGCTTGGAACCCTGCGCATCCTCGACCATGCGGATGATCTGGGACAGCACCGTGTTGCCACCGACCGCCGTCGCCTTAATAGCGAAGGCGCCTTTCTGGTTCACCGTGCCGGCAACGACCTCACTGCCGTTCTTCTTGGAAACCGGGATCGGTTCGCCCGTGATCATCGACTCGTCGACATAGCTTTCGCCATCAACCACCTCGCCATCGACCGGAACACGCTCGCCGGGACGGACCTCGACGATATCTCCGTTCGCCACCGCATCGATGGCGACCTCGACCACCTTTCCGTCACGGCGCACTCGCGCAGTCTTGGCCTGCATACCGACCAGCCGCTTGATCGCTTCCGATGTCCGGCCCTTGGCGCGAGCCTCAAGCAGGCGTCCGAGCAGGATCAGCGTGACGATAACCGCAGCCGCCTCGAAATAGACGTTGATCGTGCCTGCGGGCAGGAAGCCCGGTGCGAAGGTCGCGACCAGCGAGTAGCCATAGGCGGCGAGCGTACCGACCGCGACCAGCGAGTTCATGTCGGGGGCGAGACGCCAGAGCGCCGGGATGCCCTTTTCATAAAACCGGATGCCCGGAACGAACAGCACGATCGTCGTCAGCACGAACTGGAGATACCAGCCGTTCTGCATGCCGATGGTGGAATCGATCAACGCATGAACGCCGGGAATGACGTGCGAGCCCATCTCCAGAAGAAAGACCGGCAGGGTCAACGCAGCCGCGATGGTGAAGTCGCGGGTGAGTTCCCGACGCTCCGCCTCCTTCTTCTCGGCGCGGTCGTCCGTTGCGGGCTGGCCGCCGGCGGCACCGGCAACGGAGAGCAATTTCGCCTCATAGCCAGCATTCCCGATAGCCGCCACCAGCGCGGCGCCATCTGCGGAGCCACGGATGGTAGCCTTTTCCGTCGCGAGGTTGACCACCGCCTGCGTGACGCCCGGCACTTCCTTCAGCGCGCGCTCGACACGGCCCACGCACGACGCGCAAGTCATGCCTTCGATCGCGATCTCCACGGCGCGTTCCGAAACGGTCGAATTGATGAGCTTCGCTTCATAGCCGGACGCCTCGATAGCGGCCACCAGCGCGGCATTGTCCGCCGAACCCTTGATGGTGGCCTTCTCGGTGGCGAGGTTGACGACCGCTTCGGTCACGCCGGGGACGGCTTTAAGCGCTCGCTCGACGCGGCCCACGCAGGACGCGCAGGTCATGCCTTCGATCGCGATCTCGACCGGACCCGAAGCAGCCGGAGCGGCGGCTGGAACAGCAAGAAAGCTGGCGGGAACCTCGTAGCCAGCCTTCTCGACCGCCTTGACGAGCGCCGCACGATCGATAGACGCGTCGGCGGTAATGCTTGCCTTCTCGGTAGCGAGATTGACGACAGCATCCGACACGCCGGGCACAGCCTTCAGCGCCTTCTCGACACGTCCGACGCAGGATGCGCAGGTCATGCCTTCGATGGGCAGGGAAATCGCTGCATTCTTTATGTCCGCAGCTCGAACAGGGGCATTCATCGCCGCCTCCTTTCTGGATGGGAATTCGAGTTCGGACAGACATATGGTCCTTCCAACAATGGGAAGGTCAATAGCAAAATATCTGTTTGTCGGCCCTTGACCTTGCCATCGTTGGAAACCCCATCTTCCCACCATGAGAACAATAAAGGAGCTTTCTCATGGAACTTCGAGTTGAAGGCATGACCTGCGGCGGCTGCGCCAAGTCTGTCACCAAGGCAATCCAGTCCGTCGATCCCGATGCGAAGATTGAAACCAACCCTGCCGCCCGAAGCGTCACGCTTGAGACGACCGCTTCCCAGGCAGCTATTCAGGAAGTTCTGGCAGAGGCCGGCTATCCTGCAACCGTGAACTGACAGGAGATTCTTATGAACAAGCTTACGCCGATCTTCATCGCCGGAGCCATCGCTCTCAGCGCCGGTCTGGCGCTCGCACAGACCCAGATGAACAACGGCCAGGATCAAAACATGCCGGGCCACAATATGTCCAACATGGCCGCCGATGCAGCAATAGATAGCCCGTCGACAAAGGCATACGAACAGGCAATGGACGCGATGATGAAGGACATGATGGTGCCCTATACAGGTGATGCCGACGTGGACTTCATGCGCGGCATGGTCCCGCACCATCAGGGCGCAATCGACATGGCAAAGGTCGCGCTTGAATACGGCAAGGACCCCGAGGTCCGCAAATTGGCCGAGGAAGTAATCAAAGCTCAGGAGGGCGAAATCGCCTTCATGCAGAAGTGGCTCGCCGACCGGAGCAAGTAAAGCGCTTCGGAAAACAGGCGCTTGTACAAAGCGTTAGGACCCGGATCGCATTGCGCGCGCCGGGTCTTTTCGCTGCTGGGTGGGGCGAGTGAACACTCAGGTTCGGCATTCTCCACCAAATGCCCACAAAGAGGCTTACTTTGGGGCGAAGGGGCTTACCCACCCGCCCCCGCCCTGCCCATCAGGCGTAGCCTGCGGAAAGGCTTCCGCTAGGTAATTGAGAATACGCTCGCGATCCTCGGGATCAAGTTCCCACATGCCGTGACGCTCGACCATCACGGTCAAGGTATTGTCCCACAGCTCGCGCGTCATTCCCTGGCGGGCGACAACTTGAAAGCTATGGCAGGCAGAGCAATTGTAGAACGTATCCTCGCGCGCCTCGCCTGCGGGGAGATCCTCCGGCTCGGCATAAATCTGCAATGGTTGTGACAAAACAGGAGCGCCCGTCACAATCACGGAGGCGGCGACAAGCGACGCCCCCGCCAGAATGGTCCTCATTCCCATCCCCGTCAACCAACGAGAACCGCAAGGCGGTGCATCGGATTCCCACCATAACCCTGCGGGTTCCAGTTTCCAACCACATGCGGTTGCATGGTCCCGTCCTCGCCTGTCGCGCGTGCCCATATTTCGTAATAGCCATCCGAGGGCAGGTCTATCGCCGCCGTCCAGCGCCGCCAGTCGTAGCGGTTGCGCGGCTCCTGTAAATCTACCGCGTGCCACGTCGCACCAGCGTCGAGCGAGACGTGAACCGCCGACACCGCAACGTCGCCACCCCAGGCGGCGCCGCGCAATTCCAGCTTTCGCGTTCCTGCCGGAAGCCGGGTTCCGTTTGCCGGCGAAGACACAATCGAACGCAGCGGCATCGATTCCAGAATCCTGAATTCAACCCCTTCCGGTCCTGAGCCTGGGATCATGGGTGTAGCCGGGACCCTGTATGACGTGCCCGTCATCCCTGGTCCATCGTGCTCATCGTCACGAATGAGGATCCGTGTCAGCCATTTCTGCGAGGCAGAACCCGGCCATCCCGGTATGATCAGCCGCAGCGGGCCGCCATGAACGAGTGGCAGATCCTGGCCGTTCATCCCCCAGACAATCATCGAATGCTCTTCCAACGCCTTCTCGATACGCACGCCACGGGAGATGACCTCGCGATCGGCATCGCCTGAAAGATGGGAGTCGGCTCCAAAATGCCCCGTATAGGCTGCTGAGGGCTTAAGCCCGGCTGCCAGCAGAACATCGCGCAACCGGACGCCGGTCCATTCGGCGCAACCAGCGCCCCCGTTTGTCCATTGGTTTCCGCGTGCAGGCGGATTGAAGAAGGAACGTCCGTTGCCCCCGCATTCAAGCACCATGCGGAACGTTACATTCTCAAATCGCTGCTTCAAGTCAGCCAGGGTCAAGGTTAACGGATTGTCGACGCTGCCTTCCACGATGATGGACCACGCCTGTGCGTCGCCAGGAGCCTCGGGGGGAATTCCGTTTTGGCGGACGAAGAACTTGTCGATAGGAGTGGTATCGTCATTCAGAAGATGCTCGGGCGCTTCGGCGACGAACGGGCGGTCTCCAATGACTGAGAGACCCGAATTTTTCCCGACTTGAGCCAACATAGCTGCAGGGTCCGGATTGTCCTGGGCATAGGCGGTCGACACAAATCCCCCCGGCATGTTTCGCGCAAGGGGAAGGGTCGCACCCAGCACTGTGACTGCACCCGCCAGCCCGAGAAAATCGCGCCGCCCTGTACCCTGCGCTTGCTGAGAACTTCCTTCGTCGGCCCTGACATCACGGTGCGGGGTCTTCATTCCGGTATCCTTTCAAGTCTGGGAATGTTGTGCCTGGCTGTGATCATTTAGGAGAAAAAGCTACCTGTTTTCCACAGTAACGCAAGGTTATTCTGATAAATATCAATGCGTTATATATGACCAAACACATCGTGTCGCTCGGTAGAGGAAAAGTACCCGGCCCGGCTGATAGAAAAACGCCGCAATGATGTGCCTACTTGCCGCGCACGGCAAACTTGATGATTGAATGTTTTGTTTAATTACTTGAGCTCCACTGTCGCCGCGCAGGACTGCCGGAGGCAACAACCAGCGTGCGTCCATGATGATGGTGACGGCTATATCGCAAATGCGGACGTAGCGAGAAAAGTAACGGCGCGCCGGTTCTCGAAGACGATTTCATAGTCTCCGCGCCGGGTGAAGTCGTCACGTTCGTGCCTGCCGACAAGGGGCACAACGCGGAATTTAGGAAAGGTATGTCACCCAAAGACGCGGCCACATTCAAAGGTAAAACAGAGCAGACCACTGTCTCGGTCGAAATGCAGCCGTCCACGGTGCGGAAGTTCACGTTCAGTTACGCCATGGAATGGTGGCACTGATCGTTGTCGGCGAGCCAGTGAATGTTAACGAGACGAAAGTTGTCGAACACCTTTGAAAGGCCGCTGGCATAGATTCCGGCGATTTGACGCCTAGAGTTGTGGCAACTGTTTCGCCGGAAAGGGAATTGCGTAAACGAACGCGCCGCACCACCTGAGAAACCGGCCGTCAAAATTTACTACCGGCCGATTTTCACTTAGAAATCGGATCATCACAGTGCTCATAACTTTTCGACCGTAGACAATTGACCCGGACGGTCTACCTGAACGGTTACATGGTCTATATTATAGCGGTGTTTCAGCCAGTCTGCCACCAGAACTGGCAGCATCAAAGGGTCGATCCCGTTGGCCGGCGTCACATGCAAAGTAGCCACGACGGTATCGTCAGTCAGCGTCCATGCATGGAAGTGACCAGCTTCGGCAATCTCCGGAAGTTCTGCAAGTTGAGCTTCCGTTTTTCTCGCATCGATCCCACGAGGCACAGCCTGCAACAGCACACGAATGGACTCGCTTACGAGCCCCCAAGCCGACCTTACAACCAAAATGGCTACGAGCACCGACAGTATCGGATCGAGCATCATCCATCCGGTCAACATGATTCCAATCGCAGCCGCGATCGCGCCCACCGAGCCAAGAAGGTCGCCGACGACGTGAAGCAGTGCTCCACGGAGGTTGCTGTCTCCTTTGGTGCCCCTCATAAGTATCCAGGCGCCCGCGATGTTAACGAACAGACCCACCGTCGCTACGATGAGCATCGGACCGGCAAGTACCTCGACCGGCTGGTTGATGCGGTTGATGGCCTCCCACGTAATCCACGCCACGAGAAGAAGTAGCGTCGCGCCGTTTGCAAGTGCTGCGAGAACGCGGACACGATGGAAGCCATAGGTACGCGTTGCATCTACCGGTCGACGTGCCACGCGATAAGCGATGAGAGCCAGAAGCAGAGCCGCCGCGTCGGAAACCATGTGTCCGGAATCTGCTATCAACGCCAGGGAACCCGAAAGCCATCCCCCTATGGCCTGGACAGCAGCGTAGCTTGCCGTGAAAATTAGTACGTATCTAATACGCCGCTCGTTGCCAGCGGTCACCGACGTTCGGTGATCATGGCCATCATCTTCACTGTGAGACACCTTTTTGACCATTTGTCTTCCGGTCATTCCCATCCCCTTGCTAGCGGCGGGAGATAACAATCTACGACCGCAAGACAACCATAATCATGCACGTACGGGCAAGTCACCATCGAAAATTTACGCAGAAGACCCGGAGCAATAAGTTTATCGGAAAACTAATTGAATCTAAATCTAAAATTATTCAAAAACATTAATTGTGAAATATACAAATATAAGCATTATCTATATAACAATATCAAATTATTTAGATAATTTTATTCAATTCATTTTTCGTAAAATCATTGACACCGGTTATACTAAACCAGAAATCGCGCAAGTTGCATAATAATTGCAAGCATAATTGGCTGATGAAACAGATAGATAATCAAGCTACGCTTCCCAAGCCAGACAAGGGCGTTTTTTGGGCGTCCGATTGGTAACATATGATCAAGCGCGTATTCTTTCCTATTGTCGATCAGCACTTTTGTCCCGGCCATACCCATGAGCGTGATCCCTACCCACGGGAAAACAGGCACGAAATCGTTGCTCGGCGGTACGTTTTGCGCAAATCCAATCCAGGCAAGCCAACGTGTGTCAAAGAGTTCCGACTGCCATAAGGAAGGAACCACCAGCATGCCAGCGCCCGAAGCAAGACTTAGCCACCAAGGTGTCCGCTGGAATAATGTACCAACTAACGTCGCAACGGCGATCGCATGCAAGATGCCGAAGTAAATGAACGTTGCCGGAAAAACATACCAGGTCACCAGCGTAATGGCCACGGCTGCGACGCCAATTTTCGTAAGTCGAAGCAGATAGGCGCTCGGCCGGAACCGTGAGCGAGAGGACAAGGCTAGGCTGATCCCGACCAGCATCACAAAGCTTCCGGCCAGAACACGCCCGAAGCCGAGCCAGAGTGGATGGTATGCGACGCCCGAAATGAAGCCAGTAAATTCCAGATCCCAAACGAAGTGGAACAGCACGACGCCCGCGATTGCCAGACCGCGCCACGCATCGACCATATAAACACGGGCTTTCATTACGAAATCGATTCTCCTTTCGGCGGAACCGTTTCGTAGAAGCTCATCCGGCTAGAGGGTCAAGATGTCGCTGTCGCAAGGCATTGAACCTCTAGCAGGGTGAGGTTGTATACTTGGGTATGGGTTTTGAGATCTCAAATATCGGCGTGGTGGCGGCAATCGCTGCCGGTGCAGTTTCCTTCCTATCGCCCTGCGTGCTGCCGCTGGTGCCCGGTTATGTATCGTTCATCGCCGGCACCGCCACTCAGGATAAACGCAGCGATCCGGATCGCGGCAAGCTGTCCGTCGCCTGGCTGAGCATATGTTTCATCCTCGGTTTCTCAACGGTGTTCGTCATACTCGGAGCGGGAGCCACAACCCTTGGCCAGTCGCTTCGCTCCTACAGCTACGAAGCGGGCATCATCGGTGGTGTCATTGTCATCATCTTCGGCCTTTTCACCACCGGAGTTCTACGTCTCCCCATGCTGCAAAGGGATGTCCGCTACCACGGCAGCCTGTTAACAGGCGGGCCGACGGGCGCATATCTGCTTGGTCTGGCATTTGCGTTCGGCTGGACGCCTTGCATCGGCCCGATTCTCGGAGCGATACTGACAGTCAGCGCTGTGTCGGCAACGGCACTGGATGGTGTCGCGCTCCTGGCTCTCTACTCTCTCGGGCTGGGAATACCCTTCTTTCTGGCCGCGCTTTTCACAGATCGGCTGATCGTCTTGCTTCCCGGCCTGCGTAAGACTGGTCGAGCGCTTCAGGTAACCGCCGGCGCCATCATGATCGTTATGGGCCTTGCCATGGTGAGCGGCTACATGACCTGGTTCGCATTCTGGCTATTGGAGAAGTTTCCGGTTTTTGGGTCAATCGGCTGAAAATCTGTCAATCGCACGAACCCTGAAAGTTTAGACCGGCTCGGATCGACGAAGGGCTCCGCGGGGATCGACCTGAACGGTTACATGATCGATCGCGTAGCGCTCCTTCAGCCAGGCCGTTATTACGGACGGCAACTGAAGCGGATCGCCACCCATTGCCGGCGTAACATGGACGGTCGCGACTACAGTGTCGTCCGTCAGCGTCCACGCGTGAAAGTGCCCTGCCTCCTCGACAAGCGGCAACTGGCTGAGTTCCAATTCAACGTTACGGGCATTCAGCCCGCGAGGCACCGCCTGCAGGAGCACCCGGATCGACTCGCTCACCAGAGTCCAGGCTGAACGAACGACAAGCAGCGCCACGAGAACCGAAAGGATCGGATCGAGCGCCCTCCAACCCGTCAGCATAATGCCGATGGCGGCAGCGATGGCTCCGACAGATCCCAGTAGATCGCCGACGACATGGAGGAACGCTCCGCGAAGGTTACTATCACCTTGGGAGCCGCGCATGAGAATCCAGGCTCCCCCCAGATTGACCAGTAACCCTATAGTCGCGACAATGAGCATGGGACCCGCGAGAATTTCTATAGGCTGGTTGATCCGGCCAACAGCTTCCCACGCGATCCAGGCAACCAGAAGAAGCAGACTCGCCCCGTTTGCCAGCGCGGCAAGGACGCGCACGCGGTGGAATCCGTAGGTCCGGCTATTGTCCGCAGGCCGCCTCGCTACCCGATAGGCAATCAGCGCAAGAAGTAGTGCTGCCGCGTCCGACACCATGTGACCGGAGTCCGCGATCAGCGCGAGCGAACCGGAGAGCCAGCCGCCGATTGCCTGTACAGCGGCGTAACCGGCAGTGAAGATGAAGACGAGCCGAATACGCCGCTCATTGCCGGCTGTCACCGCCGTTCCGTGATCATGCCCATCATTCGACCCGTGGATTTGCGAATTCATTCTCCAGGTCCCTCCAAGGGTCTCACTTCCGGTTAGCAGTTAAATTCGGCTTCAACCGGGGATGATACTCATCTGAACAGTATCTAATGCGAACGTTCCGCGCACGGACTCGTCCTACTGAATACTATGCGGTCTCTTAGATCGCCAGAAACGGAACGCGGATGCCAAAAACACTCGCAAGCAATGTAAAATTAAGTGCGAGAACGATCGTGGCACCGACGAACGCAAGCCATTTCGTGCCCGGCCGCATGGCGTAACTACCCATCACATCCCGTCGCGAGGTGAAAATGATCAAAGCGATCATCGGCACGGGCAGGGCAATCGACAAAACGACCTGACTCATCACCAATGCCTGGGTCGGGTTGACGCCCATGGCAACGACCACGAAGGCAGGCAGCATTGTCACGAGGCGTCGGAGCCATATCGGGACATGGAAATGCAGAAAGCCCTGCATGATTGTTTGGCCCGCCATGGTGCCGACCACGGAGCTTGAAACGCCCGAGGTAATCAGGGAAACGAGAAACACCGAAGCGGCTGCGGTACCGAGCAGCGGTGTCAGCATATGATAGGCGGTCTCGATCTCGGCGACGTCGCTGTTGCCTTGATGAAAGGCGCTTGCGGCCATGATAACCATCGCCATATTCACCATGCCTGCGATGGCGAGGGCAACCACAACCTCAATGTTGGAGTATCGCAGTACCTTGCGGCGATCATTCTCGTTCCGGATCCGGACGCGGGACTGAGTGAGGCTCGAATGCAGGTAGATGGCGTGCGGCATCACCGTAGCGCCGATGATTCCCACTGCGATGGTCAATGCAGCTGCGTCCGGAAGCTGTGGCGTGATCAGACCTGTGGCGGCCTCTGTCCAGTCGACAGGGGCTATCACCAGTTCGATAAGATAACAAAGGCCGATGATCGCGACCATCGAGCCGATGATAAGCTCCATCGGCCTGAAGCCATGTTTCTCGAATACCAGTATACCATACGTCACTATAGCCGTGACCGACATGCCCCAGAATATGGGAAGGTCGAAGAGCAGCGCCAGACCGATTGCGCCGCCGAGAAACTCCGCCAGATCCGTCGCCATGGCCGCCACTTCGCTCACCGCCCACATCACCCAGACAACCGGCGCAGGGAAGTGGTCGCGCGACATTTCAGCAAGGTTCTTCCCCGTCACGATGCCAAGGCGGGCGGACAGAGCCTGGAAAAGCATGGCGATAAGGTTTGCCAGAAGCACAACCCAGAGTAACTGGTACCCATAGCCTGCGCCGGCCTGAATGTTGGTTGCGAAATTGCCCGGATCGACATAGGCGATTGAGGCGATCACTGCCGGTCCGACAAAAAGGAGGCGGCCGGTAAAGCCGCGACGTTGGCCGGAAAGCACTTCAGCCATGGCGTTACGCGTGCGCTCTGTATCGTACATAAGGGTACCTAAATGCAATTGTGGGAACTTTTATAGCCGGTGCTATATTAAGTGCAATAGGGTAATATAATAAGTTTCATGCATGATGGTAACGTCGAATTTGCCAATTCGCGGAAACAAGTTTACCCTTGGCTAAATTTGAGCCGCGGGCTCATCTCTCCGATTAGGTGACCGACAGATACAGATGACAAAGCCCAACAACTCTCCGCCTCGCCCCGCCCAGCACGCGCGTCGCTTCGCACATGTCCGGGAATGTCAAGCAAGCGCGCTCATCGAAGACTATGTCGAGATGATCGGCGACCTTATTGAAATCAATGGAGAGGCAAGAGTTGCAGACATCGCCGCGCGAATGGGCGTGGCGCAACCTACAGCAACCAAGGCTGTCGCGAGACTAAAACGCCAGGGTCTGGCAACGTCAAGGCCCTATCGCGGGATATTTCTGACCGACGAAGGCAAGCAGCTCGCGGACCGTGTACGGTCACGCCACCTCATCGTCGTTCAATTCCTCGTCGCTCTTGGAGTGCCAGAGGAAACAGCCGAGATTGACGGCGAAGGCATCGAGCATCACGTGTCAGATCAAACTCTCTCTGCATTTGAGAAATATTTAGCATTTATCAAATCAAAATGAAAAAATTGAACATTAACTAGCCAGACCGCATCTCTGAAAATATATGAAATGATATATTTTTCTCAGAATTGAAAGTATTGTTTGCATTTATAGCTCGTGAAGATAGGATAGTCCCGACATATAAGGGGTTGATTGCCGCTGACGCCGGAATATCAAGTGCTGCGGCGCTTGAAGTATCTATCGGAAATCTTCTTGGATGCAGGCATGATTGAGTCGCCTAGCGTGTTACTAGAACGGCTGTGTCGGAGCGTGCTCAAACTGGAACGCTAAAATTCAGTCCGCTTATTGGTCATATCCAACCGGCGGCGCACCGGCTTCGAAAGGTCCCTTTTGGCGAGCCGTTTCGATTGCATCAGCAAGGGGTTTCTTTCCGACTGCCCCCTCGATGATCTGCTCACCGGCAATGAACGAAGGCGTACCCGTCAGCCCAAGGCGTTGCGCAAGCGCGATGTTAGCTGAGATGATGCTCTCCACCGCAGGCTTGGCCATCTCTTCAGACAACTGTTTGCGATCAAGGCCCATCTCCTCTGCCAAGCCTAACGCACGGTCACGGTTTATTTGTCCCTGCATATCCATCAGTCTGACATGGAAATCGGCAGCGACAGAGTTGCCTTTCAGTCGGCTTACGGAAAGCGCCACCTTCGCAGCCTCAACTGAACCCGGCCCAAGAATCGGAAAATTCTTAAGAACGACCCGCAGCTTGGGATCCTCGGCCACGAGGGCTTTGACGTCTGGAGCTGCCCGCTTGCAGTAGCCGCAGTTGAAGTCGAAGAATTCAACCAGCGTCGTGTCCCCATCAAGATTTCCAAGGAGTACATCGTTGCCTGAGCGAAGCAGTGTATCCGCTTCCGCCTGTATCGTCTGTAACCTGGCTTGGGCTTGAGCCGCCTGGGTCCGCTTTTCAAGTTCCCCGAGCGCTTCCTCGATGATCTCGGGATTCTGCAAGATGTATTCCCGGACGATCTTTTCCACCTCTCCGCGATCAACTGTTTGAGCGAACACAGGCGAGGACGCTAACAGCATCGCGTAGGTAAAGCAGCCTAGCCGGCTTATACGCACAACTTCCATGATTGATCCCCTTCGGCGTTAGTCGAACAATCGGCCGAGGAATGAGCCGTGCCTTCGACCATGACCGCCATGGCCATGGCGGTCATGGTCGCTATAGTCGCGACGATGGTCATCGCGACAGTCGCTGGACGCATTGCGTGCTGGCGTTTGGGCACGTCCGCGATCTAGCTGTTGCTGGGGATAGTGAGCGTCTTCAGCCACGCTGCGCTCGATGATCTTGTCGAGCTCACCTCGATCCAGCCATACCCCCCGGCATTTTGGGCAGTAGTCGATCTCGATACCTTGTCGCTCGCTCATGACGAGGTCGACCCTGCAAAGCGGGCAAAGGAGGCTGTGACCTTTCGCGCCAGATACCTGGGAAGTTCCTAACATTTGTTCTCTCCTGGCAATCGCGTGGGCGACTAAAGCATCCTGTTGCCAGAACGTAGGACCTCCAGCAGGTTGAGGTTCAAGGGCGAAAATGTCGCAAGATTCTGCTCAAACACGACAGTGCTGCTGCCGGTGTTTGGACACCGGCTCGGTTTGCAGCCCGTTACATCTGCAACAGATGCTCGATCAGGATCATCGATCCAAGGCAACTAGGCACAAGGCCTCCGACCAACTCAGCCTTCTCACAAGGCGGGCCGAAAAGGACAAAACGAAGATAGAAGCGGTGGCAGATAAGGGCCCGTGCAAGGGCTTGCTCTACAATGGGAGCTGCCAACCAGAAATCACAGCAGCCTGTCGCAGCTCTTCAATCACTTCAATGCCGATGATACCGGCGAGGAACCAGCTGACGTCTTTTAGCGACCGAATGAATGTCTGCGACTGGACAAGAAGAATATCCTCACTTTCCGGAACATGGAGGCGCGGAAAGAAACGCGGCACGCGGGCCATGTACAAAATGTAATCCGCCCCAAACAGGCTAAGAAGCCTCTTTTCTTCATTCTTGATCACAGATCTGTAGTAACCAAAAAACACGATGGCGCTTATCACCGCCAAAGAAATATTCTGTGCCGCGAGGCATACGCCAATCAGCCCGAGGAAGGAGAAAAAGTAGAGTGGATTTCTGCTGAGCGAATACGGTCCGCTTTGGCATAAATCCAGATCCTTTCGTCCTCCGATGTATAAGGTGCACCAGAGCCGACCAAGGACTGCCGCAAAGACCAGAAAGAAGCCAACAAACTCGACCAGGCTGTAGCTAAGTGTTTCAAAACCTTCCGGCTGAGTTGCAATGAGCATGGTCAGCCACGCTGGAGCCAACAGCCAGGTAACCAAGGTTCTTTTTCGCTCGACCGGCGACTTCGCATGCATCGACTTCAACAGTTATCTAGCTCCAGCCGCCACCAAAGGTGCGATAAAAAATATGCGATCCGATTTGGGTCATGCGCTCCATGGAGCGAGCCCAACGCGGGCTAACGTAGGTGGCATTGTAGTGGGTCGATGACGCGACTTCGGGTAAGAATATCTTCCCACCGGTGACTGCCATCGCCACATCCGTTGCCAGACGATACGCGCGTCGATCCGCAATGACATCTGGAATGCCGTCGCAGGCAAAGGAAAACTGGCATCTGTTGATCAAGCTGTCGTTTTGATAAACTACGTCGCAGACGCTTGCTGGATATGCAGGGTTTCGCACACGATTGAGAATGACCTGCGCGACCGCGGCCTGGCCCTTAACCTCTTCGCCTCTAGCCTCGAAATAGATCGCGGTTGCAAGGCACTTTTGCTCGGCGCTTGAAAAGACGGATTTCGGAAGGGGCTGCTTCATCCAATCGTGGTCACCTTCCATCGTGGGCGGGACGAAGCGACCGGCTTCCTCATCGGTCCCCAGCAGCGCTGCGAAGGCACCGGATGAAGCATGGAACCCGTCCTTTGGGGCATAAGCTGTGGCCAGGATGTCTGCGCCATCGTTGTTGACCAGTTCAGCAAGAACCTCTGGTATTCCGACGAGACGATCGTCCGCAGGGCTATGAAAGGTCGACTGACCCGACGCGAAATCAGCATCAGGGTTTGCAAATCCTCTTAGAAGATAGGCTGTATAAGTTTCCGACTCGAATATGCGCGCTGACAGCGCCTGACTGACAAGCCGAGCCTCCGGGCTCTTTCGGGATGCCACACTAAGGAGACGTGGCTTCTTTGTTTCTTCGACCACTCTCTGAGATGTGAGGGAGAGTTCTCGGTTTACAGGCAAATTGATGCGCTGGCCCGGGACTACTAGATCCAGATTTCCGACGTTGCCGGGAATATTTGCATTGCGCAGGCGGAGCTCCTGCAAATGGGAACAGTTGTCGGATCGCTCGACATAGGCCGCCCACCGATCTGCTGTCGGACCGATCTCACGTTCCGATTTAGCGTCCCGGATCCCGGTGGGCGACGCAAAACCGAATACCAGCCAACTCGCGCAGAGAACTGCAAGCACCCGCTGGCGACCGCCCAATGATCGTCGCTGGGCAGCGACCTTCGATTTCGACCGCAAAATCTCATTCCTCCGAATGCCCACACGCGGAAAAGAATCGAGTGTTAACCTTGATAGAAAGTTAACGCCAGTGTGACGGCAAGTCGCGATGTCACGGCTGATCCATATGCCCGTTGAACCTCATCCTGCCTGAGCATTTACTTGAGTTCGAAAGAGGGCAATTCGATTCAACAAGACCGAGGAAGAAGATGACGTCCCTGGGCGTGGTGTAGCTGGGTAGCGCGGTGGTCATCGGCGCTTTCCGGCATCCGGGCAGGCAATCTGGCATGCGATGCGGAACCGCGACGGGCGGCCTGATTGCAACCTATATGGTGGTTGACGCCTACTCTGTCAGAGCCCTCGGTGTTGCGCCGGTCGTGCTGGACTGGTTTTCGAACCTGCCTCGGTTCTTCCTTCTGGCCCCGCTTGTGAGTGCTAATCTCCGCCGCGCCATCGAGGCAATGCGTATCTGCTGGTGGATAGCGGTCGGGGTCAGCGTGCTCTCCCCGCTGTCCTACATCCTCGTGCTGGCTGCGCTGAGCTCGGGCGCTCCCCTTCGCCTGATTGCCCATGCTCCAAATGTCGATGGTGGTCGGTGCGCTCAGAGGAATCCTCTCCGCTCTTCATGCGGCAATCCGTCCACACCGCCTAGCTCAACTCTTCCGCACGATCTTTTGCATTTGGCCGGGGCGGAATCGCCAGTGCCGCGCGCTTCGCGAAATGGACGACGATCAGCCTCACGATTTTGGAGTCAGTCGAGGGGTGGCTATTCGGAAAGGCCATAGGCCATTCTGGTGGCAATTGCATTGCGACACCCCAGCAGGGAACGCATGTGGCAGTCTACTTTGGCGGCAACGTTGATACGAAGTCGATTCCGCGCTGCACCCATCCGGCAAACGCTTCATCAGACGGCATTCCGGGCATGTCCACCAAGATAAAACCAGCGACCGGCTGTCCTCCGATCTGCATCAATCGGACATGGGGCATGGCCAACACCTCGTCCTGGGCCTCGCGCCCGACCCGGACCATGAGGGATGCGCCGCTCACTCCGCAACTCATGTGGCCACGGATCATGAAGCAGAGCGCCCCCATCATCTTTCTCTCGATGACGTTGGCATGTTCTGCAAGGATGAGCCGCACACGCGCGGCTAACGATTCATCGTAGGCCATCGTGGTGCTTTCCTGCCGGCAGCCGGATCGTGGTCCACATCAAAACAGGGCTGGCCACAGGATCATCCCGATACCGACAATGCTTGTGGCAAAAAGCACCGACCGCAAGACCGGGATGCCGATGGCATAAACCACCCAGAAGGCTATGCGGGCAACCAGCCAGATGATCGCGCCAGCCGCCGTCAAAAGGCCGTTCACCTCGGCAACCACGACAATCAGGATCGCGGCGGCGGCGATGGGGAAGGTTTCCATATAGTTGGCCTGCGCGCGCTTCAGCCGCCCCACCAGTGCGCTCCACGGCGGCATCTCCGCCTCGCGCGAAGACAGCGCCCATTTCATCCCATATTGCCGACCTTCCATTTCGGCGGCGATGTAGGTCTGGGCGACGCCAAGGATGCAGCCCAATGCCAGAACGATCAGTTCGATAGTCATGGTCCACGCCCTGTCAGTCTTCGGTAGAATATGCTGGATGAAGGGTATCTGCCTTGATACGTTTTCGTAAATACGGACAAAAAGGGTAGCACGGAGGAGGGCATGGACAGACCTGTAACCGGCCCTGGGCCTACGGCTTCTGCGCTCACCGGACTGGATATGAGCCACATCAAGCTCTGTCCCGCGATTGCTTTCGACCAGATCGTCGGCGGTCGCTACAAGCTGCATATCCTTTGCGTGCTCAACCGTGGCCCTCATCGCTACGGAGAAATCGGGCGCTCGCTCCGGCATGGCGGCCTGGGCCGGGCGATCACGCCGCGTATTCTCAGCCGGGAGCTGAAAGAGTTGGAGCAGAAAGGACTCATCAGTCGCAAGGAGTATCCAGTCGTCCCGCGCAAGGTGGAGTATAGTCTGACCGAACGAGGGCAAACACTGGTGCCGGTCTTGGCCGAGATCGTTCGGTGGGGATCAACCGGCGTCCACGAGGAAATACTGGGAGTCGTATAGCCGTCCCAAAATCCTGGAGACTATCCTAAAACTCTCTTGCTGATTCCCGAGAATAGGCGGCTGTGGTATATTTGCCATGGCGCATCTTTCAGGAACCCGCCGTTCGCAATTGCTGCTTCTGCCGGAAGCGGTTGACGACTATGTGAGGCCGGATAACCCGGTCCGCTTAATGGAGCCCCTCGTTAACGGCATCGATCTGAAGCCAGCCGGCTTCGTGCGGGTTGAGGCGAAGAATACCTGTTGGCCGGGTTTCGATCCCGCTGGTCTGCTAAAATCGTACGTTTACGGCATCTCAACCTCGTTCGATCGAGCCAGCGGCTGGAGGCGGAATCCCAATATCTGAAGTCATCGAGACCACCGTCTATCAGTTCGACGAATTGACGGACACGGCTACCACGTTCCGTTATCAGACGCACGGCGTCGCACTTAAAATCTTTACTAAAATTCGATTGCTCGTGGCTCTCTTCCTGCCTGAAAATTAGGAAAGAAGGCGTCTGCATCTAAGAGCTATTCACTCTGGCCTAGCCTCAAGCGGCTTGAATCTCTTCAGCGTTTAGGAACGCCTTCTCATCCGAACTATCCAACAGCGACGCGATCTCGTCACAGGTGCGCGTGACCGCGAGTTTCAGCGCCTCATCGATATGAACATAGCCCTGAGTTACACTCTGCGCCGCATGGCCAAGCAACGCCCGGATCGTCAATTCGGAGAATCCAAGATCTCCCGCAACGCTTCCGAACGTGTGTCGTAGAGTATGGGGTGTGACCCCCTCAATTCCCACACTTGCACAAAGTCTAGCTAAGCATGCCTTACTAGCTGTAAAATGGCCGTTGCCGACATCAGACGGGAAGACATAGGGACAGTTCTGTGGCACCGGCTGGCTGGCGATTAGCTTCGCTGCAGCAGGTCCGATCGCGCGGACCTGTGCGTCCCCCTTGGTATCGGGAAAACTTATATAGCCTGCACTCGCGTCAACCCAAGCGCGCTGCATCGCTTGGCCTTCGGAAATGCGAAAGCCCGTGAGCAAAAGGAGCCGGACGATAGCGAGGCCGATGGGATTTTCGCCATTGCGCTCTGCATATCGAATTGCCAGGCCAAGTTTCTTGATCTCGGCCACACTTAGGCGACGGGTCTTTTTTTTGCCCGCGAGCTTTCGCGCGCCTCGGCTTGGATGATCCTCGATTTTGCCGAGACGGGCAGCATGCCCAAGGATGGCCTGAAGAGTCCCGACTGCCCGAGACGCAACGCCAGGCCCGCCGGAAGCAACACCGCCCCGGCCCTTGCCTCTCGATTTTGCCGTCTTTCCAGCAGCGATGTCGTATTGCATGCCTTCGATGTCAGCGACCTTCAGCGTATTCGCTAAACGATCGCCCAAGAGCGGCTTGATGTGCGTTTCAATACGACTTTTGTCCATGCCAAGAGTCGACTTCTTGATCGGACGATTGCGACGTCCAAGAATGCGCCCCGCTTCCGCCTCTGCAAGGTACCAGTCGCAAAGCATCGCGACAGTTGCCTGATAGTGAGGATCATCACCCATATCGGCCGGATCCTCTCCGGCAGCAATGGTGCCAAGCTTGATCCTCGCCTTGTCTCGTGCTTGCTCGACGGTCATCACGCCGAAACGGCCAAGATTGATACGCCGCTCTTTGTTGGCGGCGTTGCGGTACTGCAAAATGAATGTTTGCAAACCTGAGGGGAGCATACGCACTCCAAAGCCACGCAATTCGCTGTCCCACAGAAAAGCCTGTTTGCCTTTCGCTGGCGGGTCCATCGCCTCAAGCGCCCTTTTGGTAAGTTTGGCCATAAATACCTCCGCTAGCAGCGTCATCGATGTTTGCTTACAATAGCATGGACCCTTCGGTTTTGTAAGCTAGTTGTAAGCAAAAGAGGGGAAATCAGCAAGTATGAAATGGCGACAGACGGCGACCTGAGATCTGATTTCGCTATATATTATCGTATCTTAGAGAGGTTCTGGATATTGCGGCGTATACAGATAATAACCTTGCCAAGGTTGGGGTCGTGGGTTCGAATCCCATCGCCCGCTCCAGTTTACCGGGTAAACAAAAAGCCGCGGCTCGCCGCGGCTTTTGTCGTTTCAGGCACCTTGCCTTGCTCAGCTGGCCCGACTTGCTTCGCAATCGTCTTGCCCGTGCGCCTCCCCCATCAGATCGAATGGTTGCCGCTTTCCGCCGGCTCTCTCGGTGCCACCCACCAGGAGGGAAGCCGCGCCGGCCGGCCGATGAAAAACCCTTGCGCGATATCGCAGCCCAACTGCTCCAGGTACAGAAGCTGCGCCTGCGTCTCCACCCCTTCGGCAACGGTGGTCATGCCGAGGCTGTGCGCCAGACCGATGATGGCACGCACGATGGCGGCATCGTCCTCCGACTGGCCGATATTGCGCACGAAGGACTGGTCGATCTTCAGCCGCGACACCGGAAAGCGCTTGAGATGGGTCAGCGAGGCATAACCGGTCCCGAAATCGTCGAGGGCAAGGCTGATGCCGAGCCGTCTGAGCGCGGTCAGCGTCTCCGCGATCCGCTCGGCGGAGCGGTCGAGCAGCACGGTTTCCGTTACCTCGAATTCCAGTTGCCGCGGGTCCAGTGCGTATCGCGCCAACGCCTCCGCCACATAGTCGGGAAAGTGCGGGTCCTTCAGCTGCGAGGTCGCGAGATTGATCGCAAGCTGGCCCGGAGCGCTCCGCTCCCCGGCCGCCTCGGAAAAGGTCGCAAAGGCCCGCTCCATGATCGCCCGGCCAAGCACGCCGCCGAGCCCGAGATCTTCAGCGATGCCGATGAATTCGAGCGGGCTGATCGTCTGCCCCGCATGCTGCCAGCGCGCCAGCACCTCGAAGCCGACGATGCGGCGGTCGCCGAACCCCAGCTGCGGCTGAAAGGCGACATCGATCTCTTCTGCCGATATCGCACGTCGCAGTGCATCGCCGAGTTCGTGGCGGCGTTCCAGCCGCCGCCGCAGCTGCGGATTGAACAGGGTCCAGCCGTTCCGGCCCTGGGCCTTCGACTGATAGAGCGCGATATCGGCATTCTTGATGATGTCGGTCGGCGTGTCGCCGTCGGCCGGAAACAGGGTTACGCCCATCGAAATTCCAGGTCGCATCATCCGGTCGCCGAGCCGGGTGCGCGCGGTCAGCGCCTTGTGCAGCTTCTCTGCCATCCTTTCGGCCGCCAGTTCGTTCGCAAGACCCGTCAGCAGCACCGCGAATTCGTCGCCTCCCAGCCGCGCAACGACGTCTCCTCGCCGCAACAGGCGACGCAGCCGCTGCGCCACCACCCGCAACAAGGCATCGCCGGCATCATGGCCAAGCGTGTCGTTGATCGACTTGAAGTGATCGAGATCGATGATGACGAAGGCTCCGACCCGGTCGCGGGTGCGCTTGCCCTGCAGTGCCTTGTCCAGTTCGCGCGTCATCACCGACCGGTTGGCGAGCTGCGTCAGCCCATCCGTCTCGGCGGTGTGGCGAATGGCCAGCTCGGCCTGCTTCAGCGCGGTAATGTCGGTGCGCGCGCCGACGATGGCACCGCTGGTAGAACGCCTTTCGCTGACCTGCAACCAGCGCCCGTCCGACAGGAGCTGGATACTCGGCTCGCTTGGCGGATTGCGATGGATCTCAATGCGGTTCAGGATCCAGGCTTCCCTCTGCTCCTCCGTCGCTCCCGGATCCATATACTGTCCCGCCGCCACGCCATGGCGCAGGATGTCCTCGAACGGCGTGCCTTCTCGGATGAGCTTGGCCGACAGCGCGTAATAGTCGCGATAGGAGCGATTGAAGAGGATCAGCCTGTCCTCGGCATCGAAGGCCGCAATCGCATCGGGAATGGTCTCGATGACATCGTGCAGAAGCGCCCGCGCCTCGACGAGTTCGGTCACATCCGTCTGCACGCCGACGAAACCTTCCGGCTCCGCGCCCTCTTCCCGGATCGGCCGGATGTCGAGATCGAGCCAGTAGCGGCGGCCTGTTCGCGACTGGTTCAGCACCTGCACCCGCACGGGACGCCCCTCGGCGATCGCCGCGCCCATCTCCCGCACGGTTTCAGGGTCGGTTTCAGGGCATTGCAGCAACGCTCCGGGTTTCTGGCCGAGCACCTCGGCTTCCGAATAGCCGGTCAGGCGCTCGAAGGCGGTATTCACCCAGCGAACCCGGCCGGCCCGATCGCACACCACGACCGCATTGTTCGTCGCCCGGATGACGATGTCCGAGCGCCGTAGCTGCTCCGCCATGGTTTCGCGCCGCGTCACGTCGCGGGTCACGCCCCGATAGCCGAGAAACCGGCCGTCGGGCGAGCGGCGCGGCCGGCCGTTGACCTCCACCCATATCGGATCACCGTTGGTGCGCACTCCGGGAAAGATGAAGTTCACGATCGGCAGTTGCCGCGCCACCGTTTCCGCATAGTCCTTCCAGAGCGGGTCGGTCCCCGGATCGCCGTTTGCCACCTCCCAGCGGGTACGGCCGATCCACCTGGCGAAATCCAGTCCGAGCCGCTCCCCGTCGCCCATCACGCTGGTGAACCGGTGCTCCTCGTCCGTCTCCCAGACCCAGTCGGAGGAAACGGCAACGAATTCCGCCAGCCGCTGATGCGCCTCGTTGAGCCTGCGAACCGCATCCGTACGGGAAGTCTGGTCGACCGAAACGCCGACACCGCCGAGGATCACCCCATCGGCCATCACCGGTTCGATGGAGGTTTCGGAGACGACCCGGCCGCGCGAGGTTTCCATCTCGCGGCTGTAGTGAACGCGCTCGCCCCCGATCACCCTGAGATGCATCTCAGTCCAGGCCTGCCCCTCCTCCGGGCCGAGGCCCGCCTCGCTCGGCAACAACCCGACGGCACTGCCGTGGGTCTCCCGGTCGATGCGATTTTGAAAAACATAGCGACCGCTGCGGTCGAAGATCCAGGCAGAATGAGGGAGACAGTCGAGCACCGCGGTCAGGCCACGGGTGCTTTCGAGAATCCCGGTCTCCTGGGCGGAGGCGGGCTCGGAGGAAGAATCGTCCCGATCCATCTTGCATCCCGTTCGGCGGATGTTGCCGCGCCGATTGAGGTCTCGGGCCGCAGCCTACCATCCAGCGTCAATCCTGTGGCCTGTCGTGGGCAGGCTGTTTGCACGGTCCTGACGCCTGCCCTTTTCGTGCAAGCGTCTCCCAGGCCGAAGCATCCGCATCCTGGTTCGGAAGCCGTCGCCCCGAGGCCGCACATGTACGAATCGCCCACCTGTCGAAACTTGCATGACCTGCTGATTTCTCAAAGCGACAAGTAGCGGATCGACCGCCTTCCACCCCTCGCGAGCGGCAGAGAACGCGACGGAAGGCTCGCTGTGGCGGCAGCGTCATCTCGCCGTTACACGCGCCGCCTATCACTTGGCTCGGAAGTTTTGACGTGCCTGCGGCGTTGCGCCGCACGAAGCCCGGGGCTAACAATATGGAAACGCCGTTTCGTCGGCCGAAGAAAAACAGCGTGTATCTTGCGATGCACAGCTGTGCAAAGGGTGGAAAATGACGCAAGAGGGCTTCCTGAACATCGCGGGCCTGTCCGCGGGCTATGGCGCAACGCGGGTGCTCGACGGTCTCGACCTGGCCATCGGCCAGGGAGAGTTCGTCGCGCTGCTCGGCTCGTCCGGCTGTGGCAAGACCACCTTGCTGCGCGCCATTGCCGGCTTCGTGAAGCCCTCCCGCGGCAGCATTTCCGTCGACGGTGCCGACGTGACGCGCCAACCGCCGGACAAGCGCGGCATGGCGCTGGTCTTCCAGTCCTACGCCTTGTGGCCGCATATGACGGTTGCCCAGAACATCGGGTACGGGCTGAAACTGCGCGGCCGCTCCAAGGCCGAGATCGCCCGACGCGTCGGAGAGCTGGAAGACCTGCTCGGCCTGTCCGGCCTCGGCGGGCGCAAGCCCGGCGCCCTGTCGGGCGGCCAGCGCCAGCGCGTCGCGCTCGGCCGGGCACTGGCGATCGACCCGCAGATCCTGCTGCTCGACGAGCCGCTCTCCAATCTCGACGCCCGCATCCGTCTCAAGGTGCGCCACGACATCAGCGCGCTGCAGAAGCGCCTCGGCATCACCGCCGTGCATGTCACTCACGACCGCGAGGAGGCCATGGTGATGGCCGACCGCATCGTCATTCTCGACCGTGGCCGCATCGCCCAGCAGGGCACGCCGCAGGCGCTCTACAACCGCCCCGCCTCGCCCTTTGTCGCCGCCTTTATGGGGGCGGAGAATCGGATCGATCTCACCGGCCGGATCGCCGGTGACCGGGTGATCGTCGCGGCCGGCCCCGCCAATGCGGCAGCCGACCTGCCGCTGGACGGCCGCCCGCTCGCCGATGGGCCGCTGGAGGGTCGCTTTCGCGCCGAGGCCGCATCCATTCTTGCCGGCGAAGGCGACGGCACCGCGACCCGCGACGCGCTGGAACTGCCCGGCCGGGTCGAGGCGGCGAGCTATCCGGGCGGCGCCTGGCGCCATTCCGTGCGGGTCGGCGAGGACACGCTGCTGGTCGACAGCCCCGAACCCTTCGCGCTCGGCGCGGCGGTGCGTATCCGCATCCCCGCTGAGGCGCTCTTCCTCTTCGTCCGGCAGGGACGCCCTGCCGGCCCCGAAGGCTCCTTGAGCGACGGCACCGAGGGCCGCGTCCTGGAAGCATCCGAGACTTGAACGTCAATGATGTCTAGAAAGCGGAGTACCGACATGAGGAAACTTCTTTCGGCGACGCTGGTGCTGGGCCTTGCGTCCGCGCCGGTGACGGCGGCCGAACTGACCGTGATCACGGCCGGCGACCAGAACATGGTCGACTACATCAACGAGTATCTCGGCCCGATCTTCGAGGAGCAGAACCCGGGTCACACGGTGCGCGCCGTCGGTACCGGACCGGGCGATGCCGGCTCGCAGAAGATCCTGGAGCGCTTCGAGGCCCAGAAGCAGGCTGGCAGCGAGACCTGGGACACGGACGTTGCCGTCGTTCACGAGAAGTTCGCCGGCCCGATGGTGTCCGGCGGCTATCTCGAGGCCTATCGCGACACCATCTCCACCGGCAAGCTGGTGACGCGGTCGAATGCCGACATGGCGCTCGGCTCGAACGTCAAGGGCTACGTCATGCCGATGTTCAACAGCCAGACCGCGCTCGCCTACAACCCGGCCCTGCTGCCGAACCCGCCGAAGAGCTACGAGGAGCTCGCCGCCTGGGTGAAGGAGAACCCGAAGCAGTTCGGCTACAACGGCATCAAGGGCGGCGCCTCGGGCGTGAGCTTCGTCATGGGCTGGGTCTACGCCTTCGGCGAGGGCGACGCCGGCAAGCTGATGAACGGCCCCTTCGAGGAGGCCGAGACCACCAAGTGGGACGCCGCCTTCGATGGCCTGAAGGAGTTCACCCAGAACGCCACCCTGACCCCGGGCAATGCCGGCACGCTCGACCTGCTGTCGCGCGGCGAGATCGCCATCGGGCCGGTCTGGGTCGACATGTTCTACTCCTGGCAGGCCAACGGCCAGCTGCCGCCGGAATTCAAGCTGGTGCTGCCGGCGCCCGGCATGCCCGGCCAGCCGATGCACTACGTGATCCCGGCCAAGGCTCCGAACAAGGAGCTGGCGGAGAAGTTCGTCGAGCTCGCCACCAGCCCGAAGGTGCAGGCGGAAGGCATCGTCAAGCGCTTCAACTGGTATCCGGGCATCGATGCGCAGCACGTCCAGGCCGAGCTCGATGCCGAGACCTGGAACAAGCTGTTCACGGACGTGTCTCCGGAAGACCTCGCCAGCTACGGCAAGCCCTTCCCGATCGCGCCCTACAACAACGCGATCCTGGAAGCCTACGAGGCCAAGGCCGCGAACTGACCCTCACCGCAAAGGCCGCCCGGTTTCCCCGGGCGGCCGCCACCGGATCGACGCCACCATGCCAAGACGCCTGCTCGGACTGCTTCTCGTCCTGCCCGCCCTGACGGTGATCCTGTTCCTGTTCGTACTGCCGCTCGCCCTTTCGGTGGTCGGCGCCTTCGAGACCGAGGCAGGCTACGGGCTGGACAACTTCACGAAGTCCTTTGCCCTCTATAGCTCCGACATCCTCTTCACCGTGGTGATCGTCAGCCTGTCGACCTGCCTGATCGGGCTCTTCTCGATCGCCATCGGCGGCTATCTGACGCTGGGCGAAAACCCGCGCGCCGTGGCGATCCTGCGCTGGCTGTACCGGTGGCCGCTGTTCATTCCCTTCATCGTCGTCGGTCAGGTGCTGCGCACCTTCCTCGCCAAGAACGGCTTGATGAACAACATTCTCGTCGGTGCCGGCCTCATCACCCCGCTGCAGGCGGTGAGCTTTCTCGACTGGCGCGGCATCGTCATCGCCTTCGTGTGGAAGCAGACGCCCTTCGTGACGCTGCTGCTCGCCGGCGCCATGGCCTCGGTCGACCGCGGCACCATCGAGGCGGCCCGCAATCTCGGCGCATCGCGGCTCCGCATCCTGATCGAGATCCTTGTGCCGCAGGTCGCCACCACGCTGATGGTCGGGCTGGTCCTGTCCTTCGTCACGATGATGTCGGTGCTCTCGGTGCCGCTGATGATCAACGCCCAGTCGCCGACCATGCTGACCGCCGACATCGCCTTCCGCATCAATGCCTATGGCGACTATGGCGTCGCTAATGCGCTCGGCCTGATCTCGCTCGCCGCGACCGCCTGCGTCGCGTGGTTCTATCTGCGCCAGAGCATGAGGGAACGCGGATGAGCGCCTCGTCGCCCCCCTTCGCGCGCAAGGCCGAGCCTGCGCGCATCCGCCTGGACCTTTGGTGGGTGCCGCGCGCCATCGTGCTCGGCCTCATCGCCTTCATCATCTTCGGTCCGTTGACCAACCTCGTCCTGTGGACCGTCGCCGAGCGCTGGTATTTTCCCCATGCGCTGCCGCTCGAATACGGCTTCAGCTACTGGGAGCGGGTGTTCTCGCCGCGCGGCAACGCGATGGAATCGCTTGCCAACAGCGTCCTGGTGGCGAGCCTGACGGTGGTTCTGGCCATCGCGCTGGCAGTGCCTGCCGGCTATGCGCTGGCGCGCCTGCGCCTGCCGTTCCGGGCGCTGATCCTGCTGGCCTTCCTGATCCCGCAGGCCTTCCCGAACCTGCCGGTCTACGTCAACATCGCCCGGCTCTTCTACCAGATCGGCCTCAACGGCACGGTCATCGGCGTCGTCCTGGTACATGTCACCCACGGGCTGGTCTATGCGGTCTGGATCGCCACTGCGGCCTTCTCCGCCGTCGACAGCGAGCTGGAACAGGCGGCCCGCTCGCTCGGGGCCGGCGCCTTCCGCGCGTTCCGGGACGTGACGCTGCCGCTTGCCGCCCCGGGGCTGCTGGCGAGCGCGATCTTCGTGTTCCTGGAATCCCTCGACGAGTTCACCGGCAGCTATTTCGTCGGCGCCCCCGATGTGAATCTGCTGCCGCTTCTGCTTTATACCGCAGGGGCAGGCGGAAACTATCAGGTGGCATCGATCACGGCACTGTTGCTCCTGATCCCGTCCATTGCTTTCATGCTCGTCGTCGAGCGATTCCTCAGATCCGACGTGCTGTCGAAGGTTGGCCATTGAAACGGGACCAGGGCGACAAGACCCCCGCACGGCGCTTCATCAGCGCGCAGCAGGTGGCACAAAAGGCCGGCGTATCGCGCTCGGCGGTCTCGCGCGCGTTCACGCCCGGCGCCAGCATCGCACCGGAGACCCGCGAGAAGGTCATGCAGGCGGCGGCCGAGCTCGGCTATCAGGTCAATGACCTGGCGCGCGGGCTGCTCGCCAATCGCAGCCGCCTCGTCGGGCTGATCGTCACCCGGCCCGAAGTGGGATTTCGCGCCCATCTCGTCTCCGCCCTGACACGGGCGCTGATCCTGCGTGGCAGCGTGCCTCTGATCATCAACACCGGCAGCCTCGAGCAGGAGCTTCAGGCGGCGCAGAACGCCCTGTTCGGATATCGGGCCGCTGCAACGATCATCCTGTCCGGCTCGCCCCCGGCCTCCTTCGTGGAGCTGGCCCGGCGCAACGGCCAGCCGCTGATCATGATCGGGCGCTCCGAGCCCGACTGCGATCACGTGCGCATCGACAATACCGGCGCGGCCCGAGCGGCCGCACGGCTCTTCGTCGAACGCGGCTTCACACGCCTTGCGGTGGCCGGTGTCTCCTCGGCGACGCCCAGCCTTGTCGAACGCGAGAAAGCCTTTGCGGACGAGGCCCAACGCCTTGGAGCCCATGTTGCCCGCGCTCACGGCGAGGAAGCGAACTATGCGGGCGGCCAGCAAGCCGCCGACGCGCTGTTTTCTCCCGATGCGACGCCCCGAAGACCCGAGGCGGTCTTCTGCGTCAACGATCTGGTCGCCATCGGCCTCATGGACCGGGCACGCAGCCGCTTCAGCCTCGACATTCCGCGCGATCTCGCCGTCATCGGCTTCGACGACATTCCCGAGGCCTCCTGGGACTCCTACCGGCTCAGCACCTTCCGGCAGGACCCAGAAAAGATGGCAGAAGGTGCCGTCGCCCATCTGGAGCGACGGTTGACCGACCTGGATGCGCCGCCCTCGACCCTGAGGCTGGAAGCCACTTTCGTGGAACGCGCGACGACGCCCGGACGTTGACCGCTCAGCCTGCCTCAGCGGCTGGCCAGGTCTGCCGCCGAAGGCAGAAAGATGCTACCTGCGGGGGACACGCCTCGGCGGAGCATGTTTCACCACACGGAGGACGACATCATGAGCGCTGACAACCGGCGAGCGGTAATCCGCCAGTTCACCTGCCTCGACGACAATTTCGGCGTCCTTGTCCATGTGCCGGAAAGCGCCAGCGGACCGGGCGGCACCATCGCCATCGACGTGCCTCACCCCGATCCCTACAAGGAGGTGCTGAGGGAGACCGGCTGGACGCTGACGGACATTCTCGTCACTCACCACCACTGGGACCATGTCCAGGGGCTGGAGAAGCTCAAGGCCGACACAGGCGCCCGCGTCACCGGCCCCGCCCTGTCGCGCGACAAGATCGCCGGGCTCGACGCCTTTGTGGAAGACGGCGACGAGATCACGGTCGCGGGGATCGCCTTCAAGGCGATCGGCACGCCCGGCCATACGCTCGACCAGATCTCGTGGTGGGCGCCGGAACTCTCCTTCGCCCATACCGGCGACACGTTGTTCTCGCTTGGCTGCGGCCGCATCTTCGAGGGCGATCCGGCGATGATGTGGGCTTCGCTGGAAAAGCTCGCCCACCTGCTGCCGCCGCAAACCTCCATCCATTGCGGCCACGAATACACTCTGTCCAACGCCCGCTTCGCGCTGACTGTCGATCCCGACAACGCCGCCCTGAAGGCGCGGGTTGCCGAGGTGGAGAGCCTGCGGCAGAAGGGCCTGCCGACGCTGCCGACGACGATGGCGGCGGAACTGGCGACAAATCCGTTCCTGCGCCCCGGCGACCCTGCGATCCGCAAGCACCTGGGCCTCGAAGGGGCAAGCGATGCGGCGGTCTTTGCCGAGATCCGGCGTCGCAAGGACACGTTCTGACCGCTTGCTGGAGCCGACCGCCATGTTCGACCCTGACATGACCGCCGCCGAGATCATCTCGATGCTCGGCCTCACGCCGCACCCCGAAGGCGGGCACTACCGGGAGACGTTCCGCGACAGCGAGACGGATGCCGCGGGCCGTGCCCGCTCGACCGCCATCTACTATCTGCTGGAGGCGGGCGAGCTCTCGGCCTGGCACCGGGTGGATGCGGTCGAGATCTGGCACTGGCACGCCGGCGGGCCGCTCGCCCTGACCATCTCGGAGAACGGACACGACGCCCGCGCCCTGCATCTGGGAAACGACCTTGCCGCCGGCCAGCACCCGCAAGGCATCGTACCGGCAGGAGCGTGGCAGACGGCCGAAAGCCTCGGCCGCTGGACGCTGGTCGGTTGCACCGTGGCGCCCGGCTTCGAGTTTGCCGGCTTCGAGATGGCGCCTCCCGGCTGGCGGCCCGTTCCACGCGGCTGAATTTCGGCGCGGAACCGCAGCGCTTCGGGGTTTCCCGGCTTGCGCTCCGGCACCCAAAGGCTACAGTGCGCGCGAATTTCACCAGCGGCGACCTGCCGGCCCGTGCCGGCGCACGGATCGCCGCAACCCGCCTCAACCTGCCCAGGACTGGAACTACGGACCCCATGGCACACAAAGACATCAAGAAGGTGGTGCTCGCCTATTCCGGCGGCCTCGATACCTCGATCATCCTGAAGTGGCTGCAGACCGAATACGGCTGCGAGGTGGTGACCTTCACCGCCGATCTCGGTCAGGGCGAAGAGCTGGAGCCGGCGCGCAAGAAGGCCGAGCTGCTCGGCATCAAGGAAATCCACATCGACGATCTGCGCGAGGAATTCATCCGCGACTTCGTCTTCCCGATGTTCCGTGCCAATGCGGTCTACGAGGGCGTCTACCTGCTCGGCACCTCCATCGCCCGTCCGCTGATCTCCAAGCGGCTGATCGAGATCGCCCACGAGACCGGCGCCGACGCGATCGCCCACGGCGCCACCGGCAAGGGCAACGACCAGGTTCGCTTCGAGCTGTCGGCCTACGCGCTCGACCCGGACATCAAGGTCATCGCTCCCTGGCGCGACTGGACCTTCAAGTCCCGTACCGACCTCATCGAATTCGCCGAGCAGCACCAGATCCCGGTGCCGAAGGACAAGCGCGGCGAGGCGCCGTTCTCTGTCGACGCCAACATGCTGCACTCCTCGTCCGAGGGTAAGGTCCTCGAGGATCCGTGGGAGGAGCCGCCGGCATATGTCTACCAGCGCACCGTCGACCCGATGGAGGCGCCGGATGTCCCGACCGAGATCACCATCGGCTTCGAGAAGGGCGACGCCGTGTCGCTCAACGGCGAGAAGCTGTCGCCGGCAACCCTGTTCGCCAAGCTGAACGAGTATGGCCGGGAGAACGGCATCGGCCGCCTCGACCTCGTCGAGAACCGCTTCGTCGGCATGAAGTCGCGCGGCGTTTACGAGACGCCGGGCGGCACGATCCTGCTCACCGCCCACCGGGCGATCGAGTCGATCACTCTCGACCGCGGCGCCAGCCACCTGAAGGACGAGCTGATGCCGCGCTATGCGGAGCTCATCTACAACGGCTTCTGGTTCTCGCCGGAGCGCGAGATGCTGCAGGCCGCCATCGACAAGAGCCAGGAAAAGGTCGCCGGCGAGGTCCGCCTCAAGCTCTACAAGGGCAACGTCATCGTCGTCGGCCGCCAGTCGCCCTACTCGCTCTACTCCGAGGAGCTGGTGACGTTCGAGGACGATCGCGGCGCCTACGACCAGAAGGACGCGGCCGGCTTCATCCGCCTGAACGCCCTGCGCCTGCGCACCCTGGCCAAGCGCGACCGGCTGAAGTGACATCGCACCCGGCGCGGGATGCAGTCTGGCTCGCCGATCTCGGCGACCGGCTCGCTCGCGCCGGGTTTCGCCTGCTCGGCCGGTTCGAACCCGCCCCGGACGACGGGATGCCCGACGCAAGAGCAGGCCATGCTGCCCGTGCCGTGTTCGTTGTCGGCAGCCTTTCCAACGCCCTCTTCGAAATCTTCGCACGCAGTCCTGAAGCGGCCGACGGCCTGCCGGATCCGCTGGATCGCTTCACCCGCCGGGTCCTGACCCGGCTGGCCGAGAGCGAGGGCCTCGGCATCGTCTTTCCCTTCGAAGGCCCTCCCTACCACCCCTTCCAGCGCTGGACACTGAGGGCCGGCAGCTTCTCGCGCTCGCCGATGGGCGTGCTGGCGCATCGCACATTCGGCCCCTGGGCAGGCCTGCGTGCAGCCCTCCTGTCGCCGGAGCCGCTGGCTGTGCCCGCAGCGTCACCCGCGGACGGCCCCTGCCCGACCTGCTCCGACATGCCGTGCATGTCCGCCTGCCCGGCCGGCGCCCTGTCGCAGGCCGGCTATGACGTGCCGCGCTGTCTGGCCTATTTGCGGGCGAACCCTACCGCGCCCTGCCATGCCGGCTGCCTCGCACGGCATGCCTGCCCCTTCGGCCGCGCGCATGCGCAGTCGGCGCAAGCCGGCAGCTTCCACATGCGCAGCTTTCTCAGCTGAACTGGCGCGATCCGGGCGGCTGGGACCTCAGCGGTCGCGGACAGCAACGAACCGGGCAAGCCCCGCAAGCGGCGCCGCGCGAGCGCCATACGGGGCAAGCAGCGTCTCCGCCTCGCCGACCAGACGGGAAAGCTCCGCGCGCGTCCACTCGGCGCCCTTGAGCGCAACCAGCGTCGCCTTGCCGGCGGCCGCATCCTTGCCGGCCGCCTTGCCGAGCGCGGCCGCATCGCCCTCGACGTCGAGCAGGTCGTCGGCCAGCTGGAACGCAAGGCCGATCACCTCACCGAACCGGGTAAGCCGCTCGATATCCTCATCAGATGCCCCGGCAAGCCGGGCGCCGGTGCGCGCCGCATAGCGGATCAAGGCGCCGGTCTTCATCGACTGCAGCAGGCGGATCTCCGCCTCGCCGAGCGTGCTGTGTTCGGCTGCAAGATCGAGCATCTGCCCGCCCGCCATGCCGCCGACACCGGCGGCGCGCGCCAGGTCGCGCGACGCCGACAGCCGGACGTCGGCGTCCACATGCACCCGCGGATCGGCGACGAGATCGAAGGCCAGCGTCAGCAGCGCGTCGCCGGCAAGGATCGCCGTCGCCTCGTCGAAGGCGCGGTGAACCGTCGGCCGGCCGCGGCGCATGTCGTCGTCGTCCATCGCCGGAAGATCGTCATGGACGAGCGAATAACAGTGGATGCATTCGAGAGCGGCGGCCGCGACGAGCACGCCCTCGTCGTCGCGGCCGAACAGCCGCGCCGCCGCGATCATCAAGCCCGGGCGCAGCCGCTTGCCGCCCCCGAGCGCCGCATAGCGCATTGCTTCGACAAGCCGGTCGGGGCGCGCCGGCTCCTCTTCGCACGGCTGCAAGGCAAGCAGGGTCTCGAGCATTGCCTCGAACCGCCCTGCATCGGCGGCAAGCTGGTCGGCGGCATCGGCAGTCACGGGAACGGCTCCGGAAAACCTTGAGGAACGGGGGCCGGCCTCGATCCGCCGGCGCCTCGCCTCAGTGTCGAAAAACCCGGCGAAGGTCAACCACCTCCAGGAAGGTTCGGTGGCGGCAGGCGACCATCTGTTGTCTGAGACATTGCCAACCTGTATTCCCTCGCCACAGTGTGGCACCGTGCGCGAGGGGATCGGCACGGCGGACGGCGGGGGCGAATGAGCGAAGGCGAAGTCAGGAGCGAGACGCGACGGCCGCGCCGCAGGCGCTTGCGACGGATCGTGCTGCGTACGCTTCTCGCCATTGTGCTGCTGCCGCCCGTCCTGACCCTGCTCTGGGCCGTGGTGCCGCCCATAAGCACGCTGATGCTCGCCCGCTATGTCCAGGGGCTCTGGGTCGACCGCGACTATGTGTCCCTCGACGCAATCTCCCCGCATCTCGTGCGGTCCGTCGTCGCCTCGGAGGATGCCCGCTTCTGCCAGCATGGCGGCGTCGACTGGGAGGCGCTGGAGAGCCAGATCGCCGCGCTGAACGACGGCGACGACGTGCGCGGCGCCTCGACCATCACCATGCAGGTCGCCAAGAACCTGTTCCTGTGGAACGACCGCAGCTATGTCCGCAAGGCCGTGGAACTGCCGCTGGCGCTGATGATCGACGCCATGCTGACCAAGCGGCGGATCCTGGAAATCTACCTCAACATCGCGGAATGGGGCGAGGGCGTCTTCGGAGCGGAGGCAGCGGCGCAGGCCTGGTTCGGCAAGCCCGCGAAGGACCTCGATCGTACGGAAGCCGCGCGCCTGGCCACCGCGCTTCCCAACCCGATCGCCCGCAATCCGGCCCGGCCGCGCCCCGGCCACGACCGGCTGGCGCGGATCAATCGCGGCCGGGCCGCGGCGATCGAGCCGCATCTGGACTGCATCCCCGGTTTCGGCCCCTGATCGCGACGTAAAGAATCGCCCGGACACGACAAATTTTCTGACTTTCGGGCTGGCAAAGCGGCAAAAGGTCCGGTATAAGCCCGCCATTCCTGCACACCGTGTAGACCCACGCCCCGGGCTGACCCGGTCCGGGTTTTGCGGGATATTGCACGACGGAGAGTACGACAATGGCCGTTCCGAAGAGAAAAACCACGCGCATGAAGCGCGGCGCGCGTCGCTCCGCGGACGCCCTGAAGCAGCCGACCTATGTCGAGGACAAGGATTCGGGCGAACTTCGCCGCCCGCATCACGTCGACCTGAAGACGGGCATGTACCGGGGCCGCCAGATCCTGGCGGTGAAGGAAGACGTCTGATCGGAGCTTCCGGCAGGCGCGGCGTCCGTCGTCGCGTCGTATCGGTAAGACCTTCGCCCCGGCCAGCCGGCCGGGGTTTGCGCGTTTTAGAAAGGGATCGAAGCCCGTGCTTCGATCCCTTTTTTGCGTTGCGCCTGCCGTCGGGTCCCGCACCCGTAACGTGGAAACCCTGTTCAGGGTTGTTCCAGGACCCTTGCGAGGCAACCTTGCAGGAGAAACGCAACTCCGGCTACCAAGGCAGCTATACGCGCAGGGGCGGTGCGCGAGGGCACGATCAGCGCAGTTTGCCGGGGTCGCATGAACGACGACAACAGCGGGACGTCTAAGGTCCGGAAACGACGGGTCATCTACATACCAGGCTACGACCTGCGCCGGCCCGAGACAGTCTTCAGCCAACTCACGGAAGAATTGGCCCGATTCCTGAGACTCCGGTCGGTGTCGGGGTCGTTCTCCGGTTTGAGGCCAGGCGCCGGATCCGGCGGATCTTCTGTCGACTGGACCGGTGAAATCACCTGGCCGGAAGGCGTGGTGACGACGCGATTCTCCCTGCTGGGTTGGCGGGATCTGAGCAAGCGCGACTTTCGACGCCCCCTCTGGGCGGTCATTGCGGGGGCTGTGCGCACATTTGTCCTGTTCGCGATGGCCGGCGGCTACAGGGAGCGCCTGCGTGCCAACTGGATGAACGGCCTTTTCTTTCTCTACCCGATGCTTGCGCTTCTGATGTTTCTGGTCGCCTCGATCGTGCCGGCGCTGCTTTTTCCCTTCATTCTTCCCGGGACCGGTCCTGTCCATGCGGCCTTGAGCGTTGCGGCAGGCCTGGCCTGGATGATCTCGCTTTACCAGGTGACGCGTCTCGTGGAACGCTGGACCTATCTCTGGTACCTGATCCAGGACTGGTATTCCATCGGACGTCTGGCGCGCAATGAAGACCCGCAGATGACGGCGCGCATCGCCGAGTTCGCCGAACGGATCATCGGGATGGCCACCGAATGCGAGCCGGACGAGGAGTTTGTCCTTGTTGCCCACAGTTCCGGAACCTTTGTTCTGCTCTACACGCTGCGGGAGGTGCTGAAGCGCGTGCCGGATTTCGGCGCGGCGCAGGGCCAGGTCACCGTTCTGACGATGGGGTCGGCATTCGGCTATGTCGGCGGCTTCGGCGCGCAGAGAGGCTTCGGCGCCGCTGTCGCGAGCCTTGCCCAGGCACGGCATCTCGACTGGACCGATGTCTATGCCCCCCACGATATCCTTTGCTGCGGAAAGACCACGCCGGTGGCGACCTATGCGCCTTGGCTGGCGCGACACGTCCAGGAGCCGAGACGTTTCAGCGTGAGGGTGCCGGACCGGATGACCGCCGGGCTCTATCGCCATCTTCGGTTCCGCTTCTTCAAGCTGCATTTCTGCTATTTCCTCGCCTCCGAGCGAGCGGACCTCTTTGACTTCTACCGGCTTACTCTCGGGCCGTTGCCCGCGGCCCGGCAACTCGGCCGCTGGGAAAAATCGCTCCCCTGAGAACAGGGCCCCGCGCTGGCAGGCTTTCACGGCGGAACGCCGACTTCGTCTGTGGCCGCAGGCACATAAAAAAGGGCTTCCGGCATGCCGGAAGCCCCGAAGCTCGCACCGATGCGGCCTTGGTTGTCTCGCGCCAGCGTCAGCCGTTGGCGTAGTACTGGCCACCGTTGATGGTCAGCACGGCGCCGGTCATGAACGCGGCTTCCTTCGAGGCGAGATAGGCAACCGCAGCCGCGATCTCCTCCGCCTGGCCGAGCCGGCCGACCGGAATGCCCGCGATGATCCCCTCCAGAACCTTTTCCGGCACCGCCGCCACCATGTCGGTGTCGATATAGCCCGGGCAAATGGCGTTGACCGTGATGCCCTTGCGGGCGTTTTCGGACGCCAGCGCCTTGGTGAAACCGATCACGCCGGCCTTGGCGGCCGAGTAGTTGGTCTGGCCGAGCTGGCCCTTCTGTCCGTTTATGGACGAAATGTTGATGATGCGGCCGTGGCCGCGCTCGCGCATGCCGTCGATGACCGGGCGTGTCATGGTGAACATGGAATCGAGATTGGTGCGGATCACCGCCGACCACTGCTCGAAGTCCATCTTGTGGAACCAGCCGTCACGGGTGATGCCGGCATTGTTGACGAGCACCTCCACGGCACCGAGGTCGGAAACCACCTGCCCCACACCCTGGTTGCAGGCCTCGGGATCGGCCACATCCCACTGGTAGACGTGGATGCCCGTCTCCGCCTTGAACGCCTCGGCCTTCTCGGTGTTGCCGGCATAGGTCGCCGCCACCGTGTAGCCTGCGGCCTTCAGGCCCTTGGAGATGGCGGCGCCGATGCCACGCGTACCACCCGTCACGATTGCCACATTGCTCATGCATTTCCTCCCGTTCAACTCGCGCTGCCGTGCCAGCCGCCGCCGACTGGCCCGGTCGCAGGCGAAGAGCCGATCCGGCTCCAGCCCGCAGTCCAGCCGATGGCGGCCGCCTGTGCCTTGACCGGCATCAAGCGCCCGCCATCAAATGATGGTCAGCGCTCCACGCAGAGCGCCACACCCATGCCGCCGCCGATGCACAGCGTCGCCAGGCCCTTCTTGGCGTCGCGGCGCGCCATCTCGTGCAGCAGCGTGACGAGCACGCGCGCGCCCGAGGCGCCGATCGGGTGACCGATGGCGATCGCGCCACCGTTGACGTTCACGATGTCCGGGTTCCAGCCCATGTCCTTGTTCACCGCACAGGCCTGGGCGGCAAAGGCCTCGTTGGCCTCCACGAGATCGAGGTCCTCGACCTTCCAGCCGGCCTTGGCCAGCGCCTTGCGCGAGGCCGGGATCGGGCCGGAGCCCATGATCGTCGGATCGACACCGGCGGTTGCCCAGGAGGCCACACGGGCAAGCGGCGTCAGGCCGCGGCGTGCAGCCTCTGCCGCACTCATCACAACCAGAGCAGCAGCGCCGTCGTTGATGCCCGACGCATTGCCCGCCGTTACCGAACCTTCCTTGGCAAAGGCCGGGCGCAGCTTGGTCATGCTGTCGAGGCTCGCGCCGTGGCGGATATACTCGTCGTCCTCGACGATCCGGTCGCCCTTGCGCTCCTTGATCGTCACCGGCGTGATCTCGTCCTTGAAGCGGCCGGCCTTCTGCGCGGCTTCCGCCTTGTTCTGCGAGGCGACCGCAAACTCGTCCTGCTGCTCGCGGGAGATCTGCCACTTCTGTGCGACGTTCTCGGCCGTCTGGCCCATGTGGTAGCCGTTGAAGGCGTCCCACAGACCATCCTTGATCATCGTGTCGATCATCTTGTAGTCGCCCATCTTGTAGCCGGCGCGCATATGGGCGCAATGCGGCGACAGGGACATGTTCTCCTGGCCGCCGGCAACGATGATGGACGCATCGCCCGCCGCGATCTGCTGCATGGCGATGGCGACGGTACGCAGGCCCGAACCGCAGACCTGGTTCAGCACCCAGGCCGTCGCGCTGTCGGGGATACCGGCCAGGATGGCGGCCTGGCGTGCCGGGTTCTGGCCCTGGCCCGCCGTCAGCACCTGGCCGAACACGACCTCGTCGACATCGGCGGCGGCAACCGAGGCGCGCTCGAGCGCCGAGCGGATCGCTACAGCCCCGAGCTCATGGGCGGGCGTGTTTGCGAAAGCGCCGTTGAAGGATCCGACAGCGGTGCGCGTTGCGCTGACGATGACGACGTCGTTGGATGCGCTCATTTCATGATCTCCCGAAAAACCGGACCTCCCGTGGCGCGAGCAATCCCCCTGGTTGTTGTTCGGCTGCCTGCGCGTTTCTCGCAAACTAGAGACGCCCGCCCGCCAAGTGTCAACCGCAACACCCCGTAGCCATCGGCGATTTTCCCGCTCGCCGGGTCATCCTTTCGGTGCAGTCCGGGTGCTGCCTGACAAGTTTGACAAAACGGTGGTGCGCCCGCCTACGATTGGCTTATCGTGCGACAGGAAAAAGTCGCGGAGGGTGCAGGTTGATCTGCCGGCCGCGGCCCAGGGAGGAATGCCGCAACGGCTTGCGGGCCGGGGCGCGAAGCCGGGATCCGAAAATCGACATGGCTACAAAAAGCAACGAGCCGACCATCATCAAGAAATACGCAAACCGGCGTCTCTACAACACCGGGACCAGCACATACGTAACGCTGGAAGACCTCGCCCTGATGGTGAAGGACGAGGAAGATTTCGTGGTCTTCGACGCGAAGACGGGCGACGAGATCACTCGCTCCGTGCTCACCCAGATCATCTTCGAGCAGGAGAACAAGGGACAGAACCTGCTGCCGATCACATTCCTGCGTCAGCTGATCCGCTTCTATGGCGACAGCATGCAGAACGTGGTGCCGTCCTATCTCGACTTCTCGATATCCTCGCTCACCAGGGAGCAGGACAAGCTGCGCGAGCAGATGGCCAGCGCCTTCGGCTCTACAGCCTTCGACGCGATCGAGGACCAGGTGAAGCGCAACGCGGAGATCTTCGATCGCGCCATGCGCATGTTCCTGCCCTTCGGCACCGGCAAGGAGGGGGAAGCCCAGGCACGGGCGGCAGACCCTGCGAGAGGTACCGAACCTGCGAGCGCCGACGATCTCGACGCGCTGAAAAAGCAGCTCGCCGACATGCAGAAGAAGATCGACGCCATCGCCGGCGGCGGCCGCGAGTAGTTCGCAGCCGGCCGCCGGATTCCGGCGTCAGCCGCGGTCGGCGCCGAAGCCGGCCGCTTCGATGCCCGCCACGGCGCAGGCCTCGTCATTGTCCGAAGTGTCGCCGCTGATGCCGACGGCACCGAGGATCTCGCCGCCTTCGCCAGCGCGAATCAGCACGCCGCCCGGCACCGGAACGATGGCGCCGCCCGCGACACCATTCAGGGCCTGCACGAAATGCGGCCGCGTCTTCGCATTCTCGTCGAGCCAGCGCGAACCGGCCCCCACCGCAATCGCCCCATAGGCCTTGCCGCTCGCCACCTGCGGCCGCAGGATCGAGGATCCATCCTGGCGCTTCAGCGCGACAAGATGGCCTCCGGCGTCGAGCACGGCGACGGTGAGCGGCTTGAGGCCGAGTTCGGCGCCCTTGGCGAGCGCCGCATCGACAATCTTTTCCGCGCTGGAAAGGGTCAGTTTGCTCATTTTCTATGGTCTCCGTGCCGGCATCCGATAATCTTTGCCAGTCCATGGCTAGCAGCGTCACCGCTTGCCACCAACGGACAAGAACGACAAGCACTCGTTCCCCAGAGACGAAAATCCTCCCGCCGACCGGCGGACCTTCCCGCCTGACGGCCGGCCGATCCTCGAGGTTCGCGAACCGGCGCAAGACCAGAACAAGGATGGACCATGCGCGACTTCCATGCACCGGGACGCTCCTGCGTCCATGCCACCACCGCAATGGCGGCAACCTCGCATCCGCTGGCGAGCGCGGCCGCACTGGAAATGCTGCAGGCCGGAGGCAACGCCGTCGACGCCGCCGTGGCCGCCTCGGCGGTGCTTGCGGTCGTCGAGCCGCAGATGACCGGCATCGGCGGCGACTGTTTCGCCATCGTCGCCCGGCCCGACGGGTCGGTCCACGGGATCAACGGCTCGGGGCCCGCACCGAAGGCGGCAACGCCCGCGCGGCTTGCCGAACTCGGCGTAACGAGCATCGACGCACAGGGCCCCCATTCGGTCACCGTTCCGGGAGCCATTCGCGCCTGGCACGACCTTCTTGCCGCTCACGGCCGCCGCGGCTTCGCAGAAGTGCTCAAGCGCGCGATCTCCTATGCCAGGGACGGCTACCCGGTCGCACCGCGCGTTGCCCATGACTGGGCGCTGGCGGTCCCCAAGCTTGCCGCCGACCAGGGCGCGCGCGACAGCTATCTCTTCGGCGGCGCCGCGCCCAAGGCCGGCGACATCGTCCGTCAGCCGGCCCTGGCACGCACGCTGCAGAAGATTGCCTCGGAAGGCCCCTCCGGCTTCTACGAGGGCGAGGTCGCCCGCGATATCGTCGACACGCTGGCAGCCCGCGGCGGCCTGATGAGCCTCGATGATCTCGCCGGCATGACCACCCTGCCGATGCCGCCGGTGATCCGCTCCTATCGCGGCATCGACGTCGCCGAGCTTCCGCCCAACGGCCAGGGGTTCATCGCGCTTGTCATGCTGGGCCTGCTGGAGCGTTTCGACCTCGCCTCTCTCGATCCGCTGGGTACCACCCGCTTCCATCTCGAACTGGAGGCCGGCCGCCTTGCCTATTCGGTGCGCGACCTGTTCCTCGCCGATCCGGACCACATGCAACACGGGCCGGACGCCTTCCTCGCCTCCGACTATCTCGACGAGCTGGCGAGCAGGATCTCTGCGTCGGCCCGCATCCCGGAGATCCCGCCTGCCCTGCTCGGCCCCTCGTCGGACACGGTCTACCTGACGGTGGTCGACGGCGAAGGCATGGCCGTCTCCTTCATCAACTCCGTCTACAAGAGCTTCGGGTCCGGCATCTGCGCGCCGAAAAGCGGCGTCATGCTGCAGAACCGCGGCGCCTGTTTCCGCCTGGAGCCAGGGCATCCGAACTGCATCGACGGCGGCAAGCGGCCCTTGCACACCATCATCCCGGCCATGGCGCTGAAGGACGGCCGCCCCTATCTCTCCTTCGGCGTGATGGGAGGCGGCTACCAGCCCTGCGGCCATGCCCATGTGCTGAGCAACATCGTCGATTTCGGTATGGATCCGCAGGAGGCCATCGACGCTCCGCGCATGTTCTTCGACGAGACCACGCACGTGCTGCAGGCAGAGCGTCACGTGCCGCCGGCCACATTGGAGGGCCTGCGCAAGCTCGGTCATCAGGTGGACGTTGTCGCAGAGCCGATCGGCGGCGGCCAGGCGATCCTCATCGACCGTGCCCGCGGGGTGTTGGTCGGCGGCTCCGATCCGCGCAAGGACGGTTGCGCCATCGGCTATTGAGCCGGGGGGACGTCCCTGCCCTCGCGAAACCCGAGGTCAGCGGCTGACGGCGAGCACCCGCCCGGGAGCAGACAGGCGCGGCTGGCGCTCCGCCAGCCGATAGGCCTCGAGCGCCTGCTCGGGCGCCGCCCTTCGGCGCACGCGCAACTGCGGCACGTGCTCACGCATGGCAATGAGTTGGGCGAGAAAAGCCGCCTGCGGACGATAGAGGCGGGCGAAGCGATCGCTGCGCGGCTCGCTGACCGGCGCGACCGGGACGACGGCACGGGCGGCAGACGCAGGTGTGGCGTTGCCCGTCGAGGACACCGTGCTGGTGACCCGTCGATACTCTCCTGGTCCTGCCGCGGGACGTCTGCCCTGCTCGATCCGCATTTCCGCCTCCCAGGCGTGCCAATTTGATACATTGGCGTTGTTCCTAGGGAATTTAGCGCAAATGCCGTGCCAGTCGATAACCTTTTGTTAACTTTTGACGCAAGGGAAGATTGCAGCGCGTCCTTGTCCCCCGCTTTTCAGGAGCGTCCGGGCGGCGACGCCCCCCGCGCGACCATCAACGATACTGATCGCCGTTGGACACGCCGAAATCGCGGCGCGCTCCGGTGATGGTGATTGAAAAGCCCGCGATCACGTCGACCAACGACACGCACATCAGGATGAAGAACACCGACGTCGCGGCCTTGCCGACCGTGAGAAACTCCACGAGGTAGGCGATGAAGACCAGCGTGGAAAAGATATGATCCGCGAGCGCCGAGACCCCGGTGCGGGTCGCCTTCAGCAATTCGAGGAAAAGCAGCACCAGGGCGCAAAGGATCATCAGGTCGCCGCCCAGCAACGAAAAGCGCGCCCCAGACACCAGGTCGAGTGTGACGACAGGAACCAGCCAGGGATTGCCGCCGGCGCCGAACAGGCCGAAAGCGACGATGTTGTAGGCGATCAGCGGCAACACGGTGAGCGGAATCGAAGCGATCAGCGGCATGACAGGTCCTCGTTGTGCCGGACGAAGATCCGGGCGGGCTCCCGAACAACGGCCACGGCGCGGCAGACTGCCAGGCGAATCGCGGTCGCAGGCGAACGAGGATGGCCGCCCGGCACCTTGCAGGCAATCGGCAACCGCCCCTCGCAATCGGAAACGAAAAAAGCCCGGGGCACGGGGCCCCGGGCTTCAAGGTGCAACCGTCGGTCACGGCGGCTGCTTCGGGAGATGGGTCGGCAGGGCTCAGACGCGCTGGCTGCCCTGACCGAATTCCGGATAGGCCTCAATGCCGACCTCGGCCTTGTCGAGACCAAGGGCCTCTTCCTCGGCCGACGCGCGGATGCCGATCGTCGACTTCAGGATCATCCAGACGACCAGGCTGATCACGAAGGTGAAGACGCCATAGGCGACGATGCCGATGATCTGGACCGAGTAGGACGCATCGCTGTTGGACAGCGGCACGATCAGCGTGCCCCAGATGCCGGCCACAAGGTGGACCGGGATGGCACCAACGACGTCGTCGATCTTCAGCTTGTCGAGCAGCGGCACGGTGAAGACGACGATCACGCCGCCGACGGCGCCGATGAACACGGCCTGCCAGACGGACGGAGCAAGCGGCTCCGCGGTGATCGAGACCAGACCGGCAAGGGCGCCGTTCAGGGCCATCGTCACGTCGACCTTCTTGTACAGAACCTGCGTCAGGATCACGGCCACGACCACGCCGGCGGCAGCCGCCATGTTGGTGTTGGCGAAGATGCGCGAGATGTCCGTCACATCGCCGATCGTGCCCATGGCAAGCTGCGAGGCGCCGTTGAAGCCGAACCAGCCGAGCCACAGGATGAACGTGCCGAGGGTTGCCAGCGGCATGGACGAGCCGGGCATCGGGTGCACGCCATTGGCCGTGTACTTGCCGGTACGCGCACCGAGCACGAGGGCACCGGCGAGCGCCGCCCAGCCGCCGACCGAGTGGACGAGCGTGGAACCGGCGAAGTCCGAGAAGCCCATGCCGTCGAGCCAGCCCGCACCCCACTCCCACGAGCCGGCGACCGGATAGATGAAGCCGGTCAGGACGACGGTGAAGGCAAGGAAGGGCCACAGCTTGATGCGCTCGGCCAGCGTGCCGGAGACGATCGAGGCCGTGGTGGCGCAGAACACCATCTGGAAGAACCAGTCGGAAGCGGTCGAATAGCCCGTGTCGAGGGCGTTGCCGCCGACCGCATCGAAGGCATACGGACCGAAGGAGCCGATGTAGCCGCCGTCGACGCCGGTATACATGAGGTTATAGCCGGTGATCCAGAACATCAGACCGGCGATCGAGTACAGCGTGATGTTCTTCAGGCACTGCATGGAGACGTTCTTGGCCCGCACCATGCCGGCCTCGAGCATGGCGAAACCGGCCGCCATCCACATGACCAGGAAGCCGCCGAGAAGGAACAGCAGCGTGTTGAAGATGTAGGCCGTCTCCGAGGCCAGCGCATACTGGGGCGCCTCGGGAGCCGCCGCCGTATCCTGCGCGAGAGCCGCACCAGCCGCCGCGAGAAGCGCAAGCGAGGCCGTTCCGGCAAGTTTGAGAGTTGCTTTCATTGGAATTCCCCTGCTCGAATGGATCAAAGCGCGGTGGCGTCGGTTTCGCCGGTGCGGATGCGCTGAACCTGGTCGAGCGCGTAGACGAAGATCTTGCCGTCGCCGATCTGGCCGGTCTTGGCGGCGCTGGCGATCGCCTCCACCACCTTGTCGGCAAGCTCCGAGGTGACCGCGACCTCGATCTTCAACTTGGGCAGGAAGCTCACGGCATACTCGGTGCCGCGATAGATTTCGGTGTGCCCCTTCTGCCGCCCGTAGCCCTTGACCTCGGTTACCGTCAGTCCCTGAACGCCGATGCTCGTGAGGGCGTCGCGCACCTCGTCGAGCTTGAACGGCTTGATGATGGCCATCACGATTTTCATGCTCGCTTCCGTTCCTTTCCCTGCTTCGCTTCCCCGGCCCGTTGCGGCAGGCGCGTTTCGGCTGGATTTGGCGGACCGGAGGTTGCCGGCAGGGCCTGACAACCGGGCGATCCGATTAACGCGGTTCTCAAGTATCAAGGAGCGTGCCAACTCGTGTTGCGGCGCAAAAACACACCGAAACCCACTCTCGAAAGAGCTGGAAAAGTGAACAAATACAAATGGATGGATATCGCCTGAGATGCTGCCCCCGATGAGGCAGGCAGGGCCTTTCGGGGCTGGCCTGTCTGCACAAAAAATAGCCACACCCGACGAGCGAATGTGGCTAAATTATGTGCACAAGTTTTAGGCAGGCGGCTCAGGCGCTGAACCCGCCGTCCTCCAGAAAGGCCGCTTCCGCGGGCGTGCTCTCACGTCCCAGTGCCGCATTGCGATGGGGGAAGCGGCCGAACCGCCGGATCACGTCCAGATGGATCAGGGCGTAGAGATAGGACTGCTCGTCGCCGAGACGGCGGAACAGGTCGACGCTGCGTTCCTGGTCCGCCATATCCTCGGAGTGCTCGAAAGGCAGGTAGAAGAAGGGGCGCGCCGCCTTCGGGAATGCACGGTCGAAGCCCTGGGCAAGCACGGTTCCCGCAATGCGCCGTGCCCTGGCGTCCGAAGCAAAGGCCAACGCATCGCCGCGAAACAGGTTGCGCGGAAACTGGTCGAGCAGAAGAAGCAGGGCGAGCGCGCCATGCGGTGTCTCGGCCCAGCCGTCCAGTGCCCCGTCCCGGGCCTGCTCGACAAGCGGAGCAAAATTCTCCCGGATCTTCGCGTCGAAGCCATCGTCGCGGGCGAACCACCTTGCGGGCCCCGCCGTCCACCAGAAATCCAGAATGTCGATCGCCTCGGGCTTGCCGCTGCTGGTCACGGGCATATTCTCCTGTCTGTTTGAAAATCCGCCCACCCGGCCACAGGCCTGGGACGGGCGAAAAGCTGGGGTCGCGCCGGCGCCGAGCCGGCCTGTCCCTCATATCGGCGGGGAGCGCACATTGGACAAGGTTGATCTGGAACTGGATCTCAAGGGGCTGAAATGCCCGCTGCCGGTCCTCAAGACCCGCAAGGCCATCGCCGGGCTGACGGCAGGTGCACGAGTGCGCGTGCTGTCCACCGATCCGATGTCCGTCATCGACATCCCGCATTTCTGCCAGGAGGCCGGACACAAGCTGATCTCGCGCGAGACAGACGGCGACGAGGTCCACGTCTTCCTGCTGGAACGCGCCTGAAGCGTGCGCCGGTCACCCCTGCGCAAACGCATCCATCTTCCGTGCAAGCCGGATGTCGAGATCGGTGAGGCCGCCGGCATCATGGGTCGACAGGACGACTTCCACCGTCCGGTACACATTGGACCATTCGGGATGGTGGTTCAGCTTCTCGGCGACCAAGGCGACCCGCGTCATGAAGCCGAAGGCCTCGTTGAAATCCTTGAACGCAAAGGTCCGGGTGATCGCATCGCGCCCATCCACCTCGCGCCAGTCCGGCAACCCGGCAAGAGCATCGGCCCGGGCCTCCGGCGACAGCTTTTCGGTCATGGCAATCTCCTGCAAGTGTGGCGAGGCACGCATTCACGCGCTTCTGCAAAGGGACCACGCCTGGCGATGCATGACAACCGCCCGATCAAAACGACCGCCGGAGAGACCTCCGACCGGCAAGGAGGATGAGTGACCGCGATCCTGTTCGTCTGCCTTGGCAACATCTGCCGCTCACCGCTGGCCGAGGGTATTCTCCGCCACCGCATCCGGGCCGCCGGTCTCGAGCACGCCGTCTCGGTCGACAGTGCCGGCACGGCTGCCTGGCACACAGGCAAGACGCCGGATCCGCGCTCCATCGCGGTCGCCGCCCGCAACGGCATCGACCTGACGGGCCAGCGCGCGCGCCAGGTGACGACAGCCGACTTCAAGACCTTCGACATCATCCTGGCCATGGATGCGGCCAATCTCGCCGAGCTTCGCGCCCGCGCGCCTGCCGGATCGCGGGCCGAAGTCCGGCGCTTTCTCGGCCGCGACGTGCCCGATCCCTATTACGGCGGGCCGGAAGGGTTCGACCACGTGTTTCGCATGCTGGACGAGGGGTGCGTCGCCCTTGTCGCCGAACTTTCTGAACGCCCCTGACGTCGCACCCATTCAAACCGCGGGTCCGCGTACCTACGTGTCTCCTGGGGCGGGGATCCCGTTCAGGGTCGGCAAACGGCCGGCCACCGAATGAACGGACCGACACGTCACGAAAGGAGGCCTGCGATGAGCGGTCTGCGCATCGAGCACGACAGTTGGGTTCTGGTCGGAGATGGCGAGAAGGCACTGTTCTTCCGCAACCAGGGCGACGCGGATTACCCCAATCTCGAGGTCCTCAGGGTCCTGGAGCAGGACAATCCGTCAACCGCGGATCAGGGAACGGACGCGCCCGGACGGCGCAGTGACGGCCCCGGCCCGCATCGCAGCGCCATGGAGCCCACCGACTGGCACATGATCGAGAAGCACCGCTTCGCCAGCCGCATCGCCGACACGCTCTACAAGGAGGCGCACAAGGGCCACTTCTCCAAGCTCATCGTGGTTGCTCCTCCGGGAACTCTCGGCGACCTGCGCAAGGCCTTCCACAAGGAAGTGGCAAGCCGCGTCGTTGCCGAGGTCGACAAGACGCTGACGGGCCATCCGCCGGACGAGATCGAGCGGATCCTCTCCACCAAGAACTGATCGGGCAAGAACTAATCGGGTAAGAACCGATAGCGACAGCAGCGGCGCGTCAGCCTGCGGGCTCGCGCCGCCAGCCGTCGGCGAAAACCACCCGCTCCATGCCGGTGAAGCGCGCCATGCGGGCGAACTCCGCCTCGAGACGGGCGAGCCGCCCTTCGCCGAGCCGCACCCCCGGCTCCGGCCAGAACGCCGTCACGAGCAGTTCCCCTTCCGCGCGCCGGCAGATCAGGTCGGCCCGGCCGATCATCCGGTCCTTCTCCATCAACGGATAGACGTAGTAGCCGTAGGTGCGCTTGGGCGCCGGCACGAAAACCTCGATCCGGTAGAAGAAGCCGAACAGGCGCTCGGCACGCTTGCGGTCCCGCAACACGGGATCGAACGGGCTCAAGGCGCGGATTCGCGCCGGCGGCTCCGGAGCCTCCTCAAGCAGGGAGACAATATCCGGCCGCGCAACGCTCGCGCGCTTCGGCTGGCCGGGCCCGAAATCAATCTCCACCGGCAGGATCGTCCTGCCGGCTTCACGCGCGCACCAGGCCTTCGCCTCGCTCGGCGAAACGAGATCGTAGAAGGCGGCGATCTCGCCGGACGTCCCGACGCCCAGCCGCAGCAGGGCCTCGCGGCATGCCCAGTCGACAAAGGCGTCGTAGCTGACGTCCTGCTCGAAATGCTCGCGCGGGATCACCCGCTCCGACAGATCGTAGACCTTGGCGAAATTGTCCCGCGCGGTCACCGCGATCTCGCCGGTTCGCCACAGGTACTCGAGCGCCGTCTTGCCCGGCTGCCAGTTCCACCAGCCCGGCTCCTTGCGCGCACGATCTCCGTCGAAATCGCGACCGCGCGAAGGACCGTTCACCCGCACGTGGTCTCGCACCCGGTCGATCTCCTCATGGAAATCGTGCCCGTGCCAGTTGGTCCAGCGCGCCTTCAGCCGCTCCTTCTGGCGCGCGAAACGATGGCGCCAGTAGGGATAGGCGCTGGACGGGATCACCGCCGCATCGTGGGTCCAGTTCTCGAACAGCGCCCGGTCCCGTTCCAACAGCCGGGTCAGCTGCGCTTCGCGGTAGGTCTGGTTGCGGGAGAACAGGATCTGGTGATGAGCGCGCGTCACCGTGTTGATGCTGTCGACCTGCACGAAGCCGAGCCGGTCGATCAGGTCGCACAGCTCCACCTGTCCGAGGCGCCGCGAGGGAGCATCGGACAGGCCCTGCAGGTGCAGGAAGACCCGGCGCAAGTCGGCAGCGTCGATCCTCAGCACCATCGGCGCGTCAGCCTTCCGCCTCGAAGACGACCAACAGGTCCTTCGCATCGACCTGCTGGCCCGGCGTCGCCAGCACCTCGGCCACCTTGCCGGCCCGGTCGGCGTGGAGCGCCGTCTCCATCTTCATTGCCTCAATGGACACCAGCACATCGCCCGGCGACACGCTTTGCCCCGCCTTCACCGCGACGGTGGAGATGACGCCCGGCATCGGCGCCCCGACATGGGCGGCATTGCCGTCCTCGACCTTGCGACGCGCAGCAGCGCCTGCCGCTCCGTGCGCCCGGTCCGGCACCTTGATGATGCGCGGCTGGCCGTTAAGCTCGAAGAACACCTTGCGTTCGCCGTTCTCGTCCGTCTCGCCGATGGCCTGGGTCCGCACCACCAGCGTCTTGCCGGGCTCCAGGTCGATCATCATCTCCTCGCCAGCCGGCAGGCCGTAGAAATAGACCGGCGTCGGCAGCACGTCGACCGGGCCGTAGCGGTCGCGGGCGGCGGCAAAGTCGGTGAAGACCTTCGGATACATCAGATATGAGGCAAGGTCGGTATCGGAGATCTCGCCGCCCACCTTCTCCGCCGCTTCCTTGCGGCGGGCGGCGAGGTCGTCGGCCGCCAGCAGCGAACCGGGGCGCACCGTGATCGGCGTCTCGCCCTTCAGCACCTTGGACTGGATGTCCTTCGGCCATCCGCCGGGGGACTGGCCGAGATCGCCGCGCATCATCTGGACGACGCTCTCGGGGAAGGCGACGTCCTTTTCCGGTGCCATCACATCGGCCACCGACAGCCCCTGCGCCACCATCATCAGCGCCATATCGCCGACCACCTTCGACGACGGCGTCACCTTGACGATGTCGCCGAACATCATGTTGACGTCGTGATAGGCCTGCGCCACCTCGTGCCAGCGGGTCTCGAGACCGAGCGAGCGTGCCTGTTCCTTCAGGTTGGTGAACTGGCCGCCCGGCATCTCGTGCAGATAGACCTCGGAGGCCGGCGCCTTGAGGTCGCTCTCGAACGCCCGGTACTGCGCACGCGCCGCCTCCCAGTAGAAGGAGATCTCGCGAATGGCACGCGCATCCAGCCCGGTATCGCGCGGCCCGTCGCGCAGGGCCGCGGCAAGCGAGCCCAGCGCCGGCTGCGAGGTCAGTCCCGAGAAGGCATCCATGGCCGCATCGACCGCATCGACGCCCGCCTCCACCGCGGCCAGCACGGTCGCGGCGGAAATGCCGGACGTGTCGTGGGTGTGGAAGTGGATCGGCAGGCCGACCTCCTGCCTCAAGGCGGAGAACAGGCGGCGCGCCGCCTCCGGCTTCATCAGGCCGGCCATGTCCTTGACGCCGAGGATGTGGCAGCCGGCCCGCTCCAGCTCCTTCGCCAGCTTCACATAATAGGCAAGGTCGTATTTCGGCCGCGCCGCATCCAGCAGGTCGCCGGTGTAGCAGATCGTCCCCTCGCACAGCTTGTCCGCCTCGATCACCGCATCGAGCGAGACGCGCATGTTTTCCACCCAGTTGAGGCAGTCGAAGACGCGGAACAAGTCGACGCCGTTCTCCGCCGCGCGGGCGACGAAGTCGCGCACCACATTGTCGGGATAATTAGCGTAGCCGACGCCGTTCGCCCCGCGCAGCAGCATCTGCAGCAGGATGTTTGGCACGCGCTCGCGCACGGCCCTCAGCCGCTCCCACGGGTCCTCGGTGAGGAAGCGCATGGCGACATCGAAGGTCGCCCCGCCCCAGCACTCCAGCGAGAACAGCTGCGGCAGGCCGCGGGCATAGGCGTCCGCCACCGCGACGATGTCGAAGCTGCGCATGCGGGTCGCGAGCAGCGACTGATGCGCATCGCGCATCGTCGTGTCGGTGACCAGCGCCCGTCGCTCCGCCTTCATCCAGTCGGCAAAGCCCTGCGGGCCGAGCTCATCGAGAAGCTGCTTGGTGCCCTTGCGGACATCGCCCTCATAGACCGGTGCAACCGGCGCAGGTGCATCTGCAACAGGACGCGGCCGGTTGCGGGTCTCCGGATGGCCGTTGACGGTGACGTCGGCGATATAGGTGAGCAGCTTGGTGGCTCGGTCCCGGCGGGTGACCTGGTGGAACAGGGCCGGCGTCTCGTCGATGAAGCGCGTCGTGTAGCTGTTGGCCCGGAAGTCCGGATGACCGATGACGTTCTCCAGGAACACCAGATTGGTCGCGACACCGCGGATGCGGAATTCGCGCAAGGCGCGATCCATGCGCTGCGCGGCCTCTTCCGCCGTCGGCGCCCACGCGGTCACCTTTTCCAGCAAGGGATCGTAGAAGCGGGTAATCACCGCTCCCGAATAGGCCGTGCCGCCGTCGAGCCGGATGCCGAAACCGGTCGCCCCGCGATAGGCGGTGATCCGGCCGTAATCGGGGATGAAATTCTGCTCCGGGTCCTCGGTGGTGATGCGGCACTGGAGGGCGTGGCCGTTCAGCCGGATCTCCTCCTGCACCGGCACGCCGGAGGCCGGCTCGCCGATCCTGGCGCCTGCCGCAATGCGGATCTGCGCCTTGACGATGTCGATGCCGGTGACCTCCTCGGTCACCGTGTGCTCGACCTGTACGCGCGGGTTGACCTCGATGAAGTAGAACCGGCCGCTGTCGCAATCCATCAGGAACTCGACCGTTCCCGCGCCGCGATAATTTGCCGCCCGGCCGATCCTGAGGCCGTATTCGCTCAGCTCCGCACGCTGATCCGCGTCGAGATAGGGAGCCGGTGCCCGCTCGACGACCTTCTGGTGACGGCGCTGGATCGAGCAGTCGCGCTCGAACAGATGCACCAGGTTGCCATGCGCATCGCCGAGGATCTGCACCTCGACATGCCGCGCCCGCTCCACCAGCTTCTCGAGATAGATCTCGTCCTTGCCGAAAGCCGCCTTGGCCTCGCGCTTGGCCGCAGCCACGTCGCGCAGCAGGGCCTCCTCGTCGCGGATGACGCGCATGCCGCGTCCCCCGCCCCCCCAGGACGCCTTGAGCATCACCGGATAGCCGATCTCGGCGGCGAGCCGGCACACCTCGTCCATGTCGTCGGGCAGCGGGTCCGTCGCCGGCATCACCGGCACCCCGGCCTCGATGGCCAGGTTCCGGGCCGCGACCTTGTTGCCGAGCCGACGCATGGTCTCCGGCGAAGGGCCGATGAAGACGATCCCCGCCTCGGCGCAAGCTTCGGCGAATTCGGGGCTTTCCGACAGGAAGCCGTAACCGGGATGGATGGCATCGACCCCGGCCGCCTTCGCGACACGCAGGATCTCCGGGATGGACAGATAGGCCTCGATCGGGCCGAGCGGTTCCGCAAGATGCGGACCGCGACCGATCTGGTAAGCCTCGTCGGCCTTGAACCGGTGCAATGCGAGCTTGTCCTGCTCCGCATAGACCGCAACGGTGCGCATGCCCAGTTCGTTCGCCGCACGGAAAATGCGGATCGCGATCTCCGAGCGGTTGGCGACGAGAATCTTCCGAATAGCCAAGTCAGCCCCTCCTCCTGATGGACGACCCGCAGGGCCGTCCGTGCCTTAGCGTCACCGCGTTCTAGCTGTTGCACCGCAACAAGGGAAGACGGCGGGAGCAAGAGGCCCGATAGGCCCGGCAAATAGCAATCGGAAAACCGTCCCGTAATGAAACGAAGTCGTTAACTTCTTTCCAGCAGGCTGCGAAGCACCACAGGATGGTGCATCACCATCCAGCTCCACAGCCGCACCGAACCACAACATACGCGAAGAACATATCAGGAACAAGACCAAGTCAGCGATTCGGACAGGCTTCGTTCGCGGTTTCGCCGGAGCGTAAATTTCATGCTGCGAAATTTAATGATTCGATTAACGATATCGAAAGCTATCGAGCCTCCGGCGCGAATTCGTCCGGATCCGAATCGAATAGCACAAATCCTTGAGCAGATTCACGATTTCGCCCTGCTATCGACGCCATCCACAACATCTCGTAGGGAACGAAACCTGAATCTGGCAGAGTCGTCGATTCGATCCGGCTTTGTTCAGGACTCGTTCTGTTCACCCTTTCGGAGGTCGGTTCGCAGCCTTCCTTCCGGCCTCCTTCGGCGACAGCCGCACCGCGAAACGCCGGGCGATTTGCAACCGCTCGCCCCTTGCCGAAAACAGCAGGCGACAGCCCCGCGCGGACTGTGCTACCTCTCGGGTTAACGGGTTTGCGGTCGCCCGAAGCTTCCGCCGCAAGACCTCTCCGGACCCGGACGCCTTCCCGTCGCGCGGTTCTACTTAGCAACGGATCTCGGCGGGTTCCGCCGTGGCACGGATCGCACAGCACAGCTGCAGCCAATGCTTCATTCCGGAAAATCGAGGCCGTTTTCGGCCGGGGGCCACTCGGCCCCGACCTGGACCACGCTGCCGCCACAGGCGCGGGCGCGTACGGTCACGGCGGTGCTCGGCCCGACCAATACCGGCAAGACCCATCTCGCCATCGAGCGGATGATCGCCCGCGAAACGGGCATCATCGGGCTGCCGCTGCGCCTTCTTGCGCGCGAAGTCTATGGCCGCATCACCGAGCGCGTCGGTACCGACAAGGTGGCGCTGGTCACCGGCGAGGAAAAGATCATTCCCTCCGATACCCGCTACTGGGTGTCGACGGTGGAGGCGATGCCGCTCGATCTCGTCGTCGACTTCGTCGCCATCGACGAGGTTCAGCTCGCGGGCGATCTGGAACGCGGCCATGTCTTCACCGACCGCATCCTCAACATGCGCGGGACGCTGGAGACCCTTCTTCTCGGTTCCGCGACGGCGCGCCCGCTGCTGGAGCGCCTGCTGCCGGGCCTCAACGTGGTCACCCGGCCGCGCATGTCGATCCTGGCCTATTCGGGCCAGAAGAAGATCACCCGCCTGCCCGCTCGCTCGGCCGTGGTCGCCTTCTCCTCCTCCGAGGTCTATGCGATCGCCGAGCTGATTCGCCGCCAGCACGGGGGCGCCGCCGTCGTCCTCGGCTCGCTCAGCCCGCGCACCCGCAACGCCCAGGTGGAGCTGTTCCAGAACGGCGATGTGGAGCACCTGATCGCGACCGACGCGATCGGCATGGGTCTCAATCTCGACGTCGACCACATCGCCTTTGCCGGCATCCGCAAGTTCGACGGCTACCAGTACCGCATGCTGACGCCGGCCGAGATGGGCCAGATCGGCGGACGCGCCGGCCGCCATACCCGAGACGGCACATTCGGCGTCACCGGCCGGGTCGATCCGTTCGACGAGGAACTGGTCGAGGCGCTGGAAAGCCACCGTTTCGACGCGCTCAAGGTCTTCCAGTGGCGCAATCGCGCGCTCGACTTCGACAGCGTCGAGAGCCTGCGCCGCACGCTGGACGAGCCGCCGCGCGAACAGGGCCTGACCCGCGCACCGCCCTCGGCCGACGAGACCGCCTTCGACCATGCCCTGCGCGACGAGGCCATCCGCCGGGTCGCGGCAACGCCGGAGCGGGTGCGCCTGCTCTGGGACGTGTGCCAGGTTCCCGACTACCGAAAGATCGCGCCGGCGAACCATGCCGACCTGATCGCCGGACTGTATGCGCATCTGACCCGCAGCGGGGTCGTTCCCGACGACTGGTTCGCCCGCCAGGTTGCCTTCGCCGACCGGGTCGACGGCGACATCGATACGCTGGCGAACCGCATTGCCCACATCCGCACCTGGACCTTCGTCGCTAACCGTGGCGACTGGCTTGCGGATCCCGCCCATTGGCAAGGCGTGACGCGCGGCGTAGAAGACCGTCTGTCCGACGCATTGCACGACAGGCTCACCCAGCGCTTCGTCGACCGGCGGACAAGCGTATTGATGCGACGGCTGAGAGAGAACGCCATGCTTGAAGCGGAAATAACATCGGCAGGGGACGTGCTGGTCGAAGGACAGCATGTCGGACAACTGCAGGGCTTCCGCTTTGCACCGGACCCCTCGGCAGACGGCCCTGACGTCAAGGCTCTGCGTGCTGCGGCCCAGAAGGCCCTGGCCAGCGAGCTGACCCAGCGCGCCGACCGTCTGTCGCGCGCAGCCAACGACGACTTCGCGCTTGCCTCGGACGGCGCCCTGCGCTGGCAGGGCGAGATTGTCGGCCGCGTGATCGCCGGCGACACGGTGCTGACCCCGGGTCTCATCGTCCTGTGCGAGGACACCCTCGACGTTGCCGACCGCGAAAAGGTCGAGGCGCGCCTCGTCCTGTGGCTGCGCACACATATCGACACGGTGCTGAAGCCGCTGCGCGATCTGGAGATCGGCGAAGGCCTCGAGGGACTTGCCCGCGGGATCGCCTTCCGCCTGATCGAGGCCCTCGGCATTCTCGAGCGGTCCGAGATCGCGGAGGATGTCCGCCAGTTGGACCAGACGATGCGGGCCGGACTGCGCCGCCTCGGCGTGCGTTTCGGCGCCTACCACATCTTCGTGCCGGCGCTGCTGAAGCCGGCGCCGAGCCGCCTGATCGCCCAGCTCTGGGCGCTGAAGCACGGCGAGCCGGACATGCCCGGCCTGTCCGAGCTGCCGCAACTCTCGGCTTCGGGCCGCACTTCGATCACGGTCGACCCGGAGATCTCCAAGGCGCTCTACAAGGTCGTCGGCTTCCGTGTCTGCGGACCGCGCGCCGTGCGTATCGACATTCTCGAGCGCCTGGCCGACCTGATCCGCCCGCTGCTGGCATGGAAGCCGCTCGATGCGAACGTTTCTCCTCCCGAGGGCGCCGTTGCCGAAGGCGGTGCGTTCACCGTCACGGTGGCGATGACCTCGCTGCTCGGCTGTGCTGGCGAGGACTTCTCCGCAGTGCTGAAGTCGCTGGGCTATCGCTCCGAAACCCGCGAAGTCACCCGTCCGGTTGCCGCAACTTCGGAAGCTGCAGCGCCCGAGGTACCCGCAGTCGAGGCTCCGGCAGTCGAGGCTCCGGCGGAAGCGGAAGCGCCTGCCGACGCGCAAGCAGTTGCGGTTGAGGCCGAACCGGTCGCAGAAGAGGCTGTCAAGGCCCCCGCAGAGCCGGCGGCCGAGGCAGACGAGGCCGACGCTTCCACCGCCCCGGCGGACGCTTCCGCCACAGAGGCAGCCCCGGCAGAGGGTGCGACAGAAACGGCCACCATCGAGATCTGGCGGCCCGGCCGGCGCGATCGCCGGCCGCAGGGCGGCCAGCGCGATGGCCAGCGTGGCGGTCGGCGCGGCGATGCGGCCGGCGGCGACGCCTCGGAAGGTCAGGGCCAGAAGCAGCGGACCAAGGGCCGCGGCTTCGGCAAGGGCGGCAATCGCCAGCAGGGCCGGCCTGACCAGCAGCGCAGCGGCGGCGGTGGCGGCAAGGGCCGAAACGAAGGCTCGCGTCCCGACACCCAGCGCCCGCGCGGCACCAGGCCGGAACGTCCGGCGCGCGAGATCGACCCGGATTCGCCGTTTGCGAAACTGGCGGCGCTCAAGGCCGACCTGGAGAAGAAGCCACGCTCCTGACCGCAAACCGGCAGGGCTGACGGAGGACTGCGGCAAGGGTGAGCGACACGACGACCAGCGGATCGGCCACACCGCCTGCGGACATGACACCGCAGCGGCTCGACAAGTGGCTTTGGTTCGCCCGGATCGTGAAGTCGCGCAGCCTTGCCCAGAAGCTGGTGAACGGCGGCCATGTGCGGGTGAACCGCGACAAGGCGCAGGCACCGGCCAAGGCGATCCGCCACGGCGACGTGCTCACGATCGCCGTGGCGAACCGGGTTCTCGTTCTGAAGGTCCTGGCGCCCGGCACACGGCGCGGGCCGGCACCCGAAGCCCGCCTTCTCTATGAAGATCTGGCTCCTTCGCCGAGCGCTTCGCCCGTTTCCGATGACGGAGAGGATGCGGACGAGGACGCCGGAAGCCAGGGCGCGGCCAGCGCGGCTCCTGTCGGCCGCGAGGGTCCGGCACCCGGCCGGCGCGAACGCGGCAGCGGCCGCCCGACCAAACGACAGCGACGTCAGATCGACCGGCTCACCGACAAGGGCTGAAACATCTCCGCTGCTTGCGCGCACGGCCCTGCGACACATGGTCCGCGCGCGCGGTGGTTCCGGCGTGGAGAAAAATCTTCTCCGCGAGCTATCATCGGCAACATATTCCGAACTTGAAGCCCATCGCCAAACCCGGTACGCAGGCATCAAGAACCGCCCGCACACCGGCCGGTACCCGACCGGCCTTGCGTCCGGGCCGGAAGCCGGAACCCCGCATCGGACTGCCCCCGCGGAACGGAGACCGGGCCTTGACCCAAAGGGCCGCGACACGAGTGCGGCAGTGCCCGCCGGTCGGCGGCAGGAATGGCGCCGCGAGAGGATTGCGATGACCTATATCGTCACGGACAACTGCATCAAGTGCAAGTACACCGACTGTGTCGAAGTCTGTCCGGTCGACTGCTTCTACGAAGGCGAGAACATGCTCGTCATCCACCCGGACGAGTGCATCGATTGCGGCGTCTGCGAGCCGGAGTGCCCGGCCGATGCCATCAAGCCGGACACGGAGCCGGGCCTCGAGAAGTGGCTGGAGCTGAACACGGAATATGCTTCCAAATGGCCGAACCTGACGGTCAAGAAGGACGCTTTGCCCGAAGCCGAGGAGTTCGACGGCAAGCCGAACAAGCTCGAGGCCTATTTCTCGCCGGAACCGGGCTCGGGCGACTGAAGCCGGAGCGGATTCGCCGCGTCCCTTGACACGGCCAATCCCCGGTACGGCACGCCCACGGTAAGCAACCGCCAACGACGACGGCGCCGGAATCTTCCGGCTGCCGGCTCATGTTTTGAAATCCACAAGTTTTGTGATATAGTCTTTTCCTCAGTAATCGAACCAGTGGTCTCCCCCTCCACGCGGAGGTTTTTTTATGGTTGCGAACCCTTCGCCACATGCGAAGGGGGGCGGCATCCCTCCTAGAACTGATCCGGGACCAGAGTTCGGTCGGCTGATCATCGAATAACGAACTCCGGCGGGTTGTGGCGAGGCCACAAGCCCGATGGACGTGCGTTTTCTCCATGGACGGGCGACGTTCAGGCGCCGCCCCGGCTTCTGGCCGCAACTGCGCAGGAGTAGCATAGGCGTATGGCAACAACGATGAAGAAGACCGCGCAGAGACAGGGTTTCAAGACTGGTGAGTTCATTGTCTATCCGTCCCATGGCGTCGGACAGATCACCGCGATCGAGGAACAGAATGTCGCGGGATATGCGCTTGAACTTCTGGTGATCAATTTCGAGCAGGACAAGATGACGTTGCGCGTCCCGGTCGCGAAGATCGCATCCGTGGGCATGCGCAAGCTGGCCGATGCTCCCGCCGTGAAGAAGGCGCTGGAGACCGTACGCGGCCGGCCGCGCGTCAAGCGCACCATGTGGAGCCGCCGCGCCCAGGAATACGAGGCAAAGATCAATTCCGGCGACCTGATCGCCATTGCCGAGGTGGTTCGCGACCTCTACCGGTCCGAGAGCCAGCCCGAGCAGTCCTACTCCGAGCGTCAGCTCTACGAGGCCGCCCTCGACCGCATGTCGCGCGAGATCGCTGCCGTGAACAAGTGCTCGGACACCGAGGCGATCCGCCAGATCGAACAGAACCTCGCCAAGTCGGCCAGCCGCAAGGCCGCCGCCGCAGCGACCGAGGACGAGGACGGGGAACAGACCGAAGCCGCCTGACCGCGACAACGGCACCGTCCGATCTTCGACGCCCGGCGCTCCCAAGCGCCGGGCGTTTTCTTTTGGCCCGCAGCCTCGGCCGCGTGCCATGTTGCGGCCCGATCAATCAGGTAAACTTATCGCGATCTTGAGGAACTTCTATTGGTCCTGATCGTATGCAGGGGTCATGCTTGCACCAAGAACCGCTGTTACCGATTTCGCGGAAGCCGGCGGGCTGAACCGATATCGCGGTAGCTGCGTATCATATGACGATAGCAGACCAGGGCACCGACGTGGCGGCCGCATCGCCACCGGGGCCATGCCTCCGGACAGGAGGCGGGACGCGGAGGGACACACCGTGAGTTATCTTTCGGGCAACCGGCGTCAGATTGTCAGGGCCGCGATGAATGCGCCCTATCTCAGCCGTGAGGAAGAACAGCAGCTTGCCATCGCTTGGCGCGACGAGGGCAACCAAGCCGCGCTCGACCGTCTCAGCCTGGCGCATATGCGCCTCGTTATCGCGGTCGCAGCGAAATACCGCAATTTCGGATTGTCGATGAGCGACCTCATCCAGGAGGGCCATATCGGCCTTCTGGAGGCAGCCTCGCGGTTCGAGCCGGAGCGCGAAGTGCGCTTCTCCACCTATGCCACATGGTGGATCCGCGCTTCGATCCAGGACTACATCCTGCGGAACTGGTCCATCGTCCGCGGCGGAACCTCGTCGACGCAGAAGGCCCTGTTCTTCAACCTGCGCCGCCTGCGGGCGAAACTCTCCAGCGGCACGACCCGTATCAGCGAGAGCGAACTGGTGGAGAAGATCGCCGAGACGATGGGCGTCAAGGTCAAGGATGTCGCGACGATGAGCGCCCGGCTGTCGGGCCCCGACACGTCGCTCAACGCACCCGTGCTGGAATCCGACGGATCGGGCGCAGACCGACAGGATTTCCTGGTCAGCGATGATCCCCTGCCGGAGGAAACCGTCGGCGTCGTCATCGACACCGAGCGGCGCACGCGCTGGCTGGAGACCGCGCTTGGCGTCTTGAGCGAGCGAGAGCTGCGCATCGTCCGCGAGCGCCGGCTGAGCGAGGAAGGCGAGACCCTGGAGGCCCTCGGGCAGAAGCTCGGCATCTCCAAGGAGCGTGTCCGCCAGATCGAGAGCCGCGCCCTCGACAAGCTGCGCGACGCCCTGCTCAAGGTCCAGCCGGACAAGCTCGCCTATTGCGGCTGACGCGCGCGCGTACGCCGCAAGTCTTCCAGGCGAAGTCCGTGGGGCCGCCGCCGCACGCCCGCCGGGGCAGCGGCGGCGGTTGCCCTTGTCCCTCGCGTGCAGTAGGAGGAACGACTGACAAGCCGTTCTTCAGGCATCCGCACAGGGACTTCACATGACCGCACCCCGCGCGCTCATCACCGGCGTGACCGGCCAGGACGGCGCCTATCTCGCCCGCATCCTGCTCGACAAGGGCTACGAGGTGCATGGGCTGAAGCGTCGTTCCTCTTCCTTCAACACCGGACGGATCGACCCCCTGATCCACGACCGGCACGAGGGAGACGGACGCTTCTTTCTCCACTACGGCGACCTCACCGACAGCTCTTCGCTGATCCGTCTCGTGGCGGAGATCCAGCCGGCCGAGATCTACAATCTCGCCGCCCAGAGCCATGTGATGGTCAGCTTCGAAACGCCGGAATACACGGCGAATGCCGATGCGACCGGCGTGTTGCGTCTGCTGGAGGCCCTGCGCATCCTCGGCATGGAAAAGTCCTGCCGCTTCTACCAGGCTTCCACCTCGGAGCTCTACGGCAAGGTCCGCGAGACGCCGCAGAGCGAGACCACGCCCTTCTACCCGCGCTCGCCCTATGCCGTCGCCAAGCTCTATGGCTACTGGATCGCGGTGAACTACCGCGAGGCCTACGGCATCCATGCCAGCAACGGCATCCTGTTCAATCACGAGAGCCCGCTGCGCGGCGAGACCTTCGTCACCCGCAAGATCACCCGCGCGGTCGCGGCCATCGAGCTCGGCCTGCAGAAGCAGCTCTATCTCGGCAATCTCGACGCCCGCCGCGACTGGGGCCATGCCCGCGACTATGCCGAGGGCATGTGGCGTATCCTGCAGCAGCCCGAGCCCGACGACTATGTGCTGGCGACCGGCGAGACCCACACGGTGCGCGAGTTCGTCGAGCGCGCCTTCGCCCGCGTCGGCCGCGAGATCGTCTGGTCCGGCGCAGACGTGGAAGAGACCGGCCGCGACCGGGCGAGCGGCGAGACGCTGGTTGCCGTCGATCCCGCCTATTTCCGTCCGACCGAGGTCGATCTTCTGCTCGGCGATCCGTCCAAGGCGCGCGAGCGGCTCGGCTGGAGCCACACGACCGGCTTTGCCGAGCTGGTCGACGAAATGGTCGATGCGGATCTCGAGCTGCTGCGCGTCGAGCGCCATGCCCGCCGCGCCTATGGTCGCGAGGACTAGGCGATGACGGCCGAGAGCCCCGCCGGCGCAGCGCGCCGGATCTTCGTCGCCGGCCATCGCGGCATGGTCGGCTCGGCAATCTGCCGGCGCCTGGCGCGCGAGAACGCGCAGATCATCACCCGCACCCGTGCGCAGCTGGACCTGACCGACCAGCGCGCGGTCGCCGAGTTCTTCGCCAGCGAACGGCCCGACGCGGTGATCCTGGCAGCGGCGCGCGTCGGCGGCATTCTGGCCAACGACCGGCAACCCGTCGACTTCCTGCAGGACAACCTGCAGATCCAGACCAATGTGATCGCCGCCGCCGCCGATCACGGCGTCCGCCGCCTCGTCTTTCTCGGCTCCTCCTGCATCTACCCGAAGTTCGCAGAGCAGCCGATCCGCGAGGACGCGCTGATGACGGGGCCCTTGGAGCCGACCAACCAGTGGTATGCGATCGCCAAGATCGCCGGCGTCTATCTCTGCCAGGCCTATCGCCGGCAGCACGGCCTCTCCTATGTCTCGGCGATGCCGACCAACCTCTACGGTCCCAACGACAATTTCGACCTCGCCACCAGCCACGTGCTGCCGGCCCTGATCCGAAAGTTCGTCGAAGCGCGCGAGACCGGCGCCGAGACGGTCGAGATCTGGGGCAGCGGCACGCCGCTGCGCGAGTTCATGCATGTCGACGATCTCGCCGACGCGATCGTCTTCCTGCTGGACACCTATGACGGCGACGAGCCGATCAATGTCGGTTCGGGGCAGGAAGTCTCGATCCGGGACCTTGCGACTCTCATCGCCAGCGAGGCCGGCTTCGGCGGCGAGCTGCGTTTCGACGCCAGCAAGCCGGACGGCACACCGCGCAAGCTGATGGAATCCGGCCGCCTGCACGCGCTCGGCTGGCGTCCGCGCGTGGCGCTGGAGGACGGCATCCGGCAGACGATCCGCTGGTACTTGGACAACCGCGCCGCTCTCGGCGCCGACGGCAGGACGGGCAGCACCCAATGAAAATCGAGAAACTTCACCTCGGCTGCGGCGTGAAGCACATTCCCGGCTTCTACCATGTCGATGCGCTCGACTATCCGCATGTCGACCGCATCGGGCCGGTCGAGGACCTGTCCTTCATCCCCGACGGCAGCGTCGAGCTGATCTATGCCTGCCACGTGCTGGAGCATTTCGGCCGTAAGGAATACCGCGACGTTCTCGCCGAGTGGTGCCGGGTGCTGGCCCCCGGCGGCGTGCTGCGCATCGCCGTGCCGGACTTCCGGGCCGCCGCAGAGCTTTATCTCGACACGTCGAACGACTTTGCCCTGCCGCAGGTTCTCGGCCTGCTGGTCGGCGGCCAGCGCGACCAGTACGACTATCACAAGATGGTCTTCGACGAGGAAACCCTGTCGGCAGCGCTGATCGAGGTCGGCTTCTCGTCCACCCGTCTCTGGGACTGGCGCACCACCGAGCACGTCGGCCTCGACGATTATTCGCAGGCCTACCTGCCGCACATGGCCAAGGACACCGGCCGCCTCGTCAGCCTCAATCTGGAAGGCGTGAAGTAAGCCTCTCAGCCTCCGGGCGCAAAGCCGGAGGCGAAGATGGACGGCGCGGCGACGAAGCGCTCGCTTGCCGGATCGAGCACGCGCAGCTCGCCCGAGCCGATGTCGAACCAGGCGCCGTGCAGGACAAGGCGGCCCCTCTCTTCCAGGATCTGGACGCAAGGAAAGCTGCGCAGGTTCACCAGCGACTGGCGGATGCCGGCATATTCCATCGCCAGCTGCGGATCCTCGTCGCGCTCGAGCTTCAGGCACTGGAACTCGGCCGCCGGCTCGAGCAGGGTCATCCACTTGCCGATGAAGTCGCCCGGCGACAGCGGCACGGCATCCTGGTTCAGGAACGCCTTGACGCCGCCGCACTGGCCATGGCCGAGCACCACGATATGCCGGACCTTCAGTGCCTGGACCGCGAACTCAAGCGCTGCGCTGGTCGAATGGTAGTCGTTGTCGGGGGCATAGGGCGGAACGAGATTGGCGACGTTGCGCACCACGAAGAGCTCGCCCGGTCCGGCGGCGAAAACGCCCTCCGGCGTCACCCGGCTGTCGCAGCACGAAATCACCATCACCTCGGGCTGCTGCCCATAGAGCGCCAGACGCTCGTAGTCGGTGCGATGCGGCCTGTGGGAATGTTCCCGGTAGCTGCGGTAACCCGCCAGCAACTCCCTGGGGAAGGCGGGAAACGACCTGGGCCCGCCGCCTTCCGGTTCGTGCTGCTCGTGTGCCATGATCTGGTCCCTCTGCTTTGCGGCGCCGGAAACATGGCTTCCGGGAGCGTCAGCCTTGTTAAGCTCTTGTCGCCGCGCCGGCAACCTGCTCGTAAGCCTGGCGCGCGCCCAACGTCGTGCTTGCGCAGCCTCCCTCCAGCCTGTCTTATTGCACCGCGAAAAGCGACGAGGGAGGATGCGGCATGACCAAGAGCAAGACCAGCCCGGGCAATTATTTCGAGGATTTCCGCGTCGGCCAGGTCCTGCGCCACGCCACGCCCCGTACCGTAACCCGTGGCGACATCGCCCTGTACAACGCCCTCTACGGCTCCCGCTTCGCAGTGCAGTCTTCCGACGATTTCGCCCAGCGCATCCGCTATCCCGAGGCGCCGGTCGACGACCTGCTGGTGTTTCATATCGTCTTCGGCAAGACCGTTCCGGACATCTCGCTCAACGCCGTCGCCAATCTCGGCTATGCCGGCGGCCGCTTCCTCGCCCCCGTCTATCCCGGCGACACGCTCTCCGCCGTCTCCGAGGTGATCGGCCTCAAGGAAAACTCCAACGGGCGCACCGGCGTCGTCTATGTCCGCTCCACCGGCTACAATCAGGACGGCACCGAGGTGCTGGACTATGTCCGCTGGGTGATGGTCAACAAGCGCGATCCCGCCAGCCCGGCGCCGGACGCGGTGGTGCCGGAACTGCCCGACGCGATTGCGCCGGACGCCCTGGGCGATGCCTGCCCGCTGATCGATGGAGAGGCCTGGGACGACGATCTTGCCGGCTCCCCTCACCGCTTCGGCGACTACACGGTGGGCGAGCGCATCGACCATGTCGACGGCATGACCGTCGAGGAGGCCGAGCACCAGATCGCCACCCGCCTCTACCAGAACACCGCGCGCGTCCATTTCAACCAGGTCACGGAAGGCCAGGGCCGCTTCGGCCGGCGGCTGGTCTATGGCGGCCACGTCATCTCGCTCGCTCGCGCCCTGTCCTTCAACGGGCTCGGCAATGCCTTCCACGTCGCCGGCATCAATGCCGGACGCCATGTCGCGCCGCTGTTTGCCGGAAACACGGTCTTCGCCTGGTCGCAAGTCCTCGAGAAGGCCGAGATCTCCGGCCGCCACGACGTCGGGGCCCTGCGCCTGCGGATGATCGCGACGAAGGACCGCCCGTGCCACGACTTCCCGTTGACCGGGCCGGACGGTGCCTACGACCCGAGCGTCATTCTCGACTTCGACATCTGGGTGCTGATGCCGCGCTGAGCCTTGGCCGGCACCACACTCAGCGTTTCTTCGCCAGCGGGTGATGACCTTCGACAAGGGCCGCCAACCGCTCGTCCAGCACATGGGTGTAGATCTGCGTCGTCGAGATGTCGGCGTGCCCCAGCAGCTGCTGCACGACGCGCAGGTCCGCACCGTTCTGCAAGAGATGCGAGGCGAAGGCGTGCCGCAGCACATGCGGCGAGAGTGCTGAAGGGTCGAGCCCTGCCGACACCGCAAGGTCCTTGAGGTCGCGCGCAAAGGCCTGGCGGGTGAAATGTCCGCTCTCCCCATGCGAGGGAAACAGCCAGCGGCTAGCCGGGTAGACGCCCTCCGCCCGCCGGCACGCCACATAGGCGCGCATCGCCTCGCGCGCTGCCGGGCCGAGCGGCACCAGCCGCTCCTTGTTGCCCTTGCCGGTCACCGCGACCAGCCGCTCGTCGCGTAGCGCCGCCGAGAGCGGCAGCGACACCAGCTCCGACACGCGCAGGCCCGTGGCATAGAGCACCTCCAGCAGGGCATGCATGCGCAGCGCCCTCAGCCGGGCGGCCGGCGACAGGCCCTCGACCTCGCTCGCCTCGCGTGCAGCGCCGAGCAGCCGGTCGACCTCCTCCTCGCCGAGCACCTTGGGCAGGGCGGCGCGGCGTTTCGGCGTGGCCACGGTCCGCGTCGGATCGTCTCCCCGCAGACCGTCCGCAAAAAGATGCCGGTAGAACTGGCGAAGGGCAGACAGCCGCCGGGCCTGCGAGCTTGCCGCATAGCCGCGTCGGGTGAGATCGGAGAGATAGGCGGTGACCTCCTCGCGCGACGCGGTTGCCGCGGACGCCTTTCGCGCGTTCAGGAAGCCGGCAAAGTCGTCGAGATCGCGGCGATAGCTTTCGAGCGTGTTGTCGGCCGCCCCGCGTTCGGCCGACAGCATCTCCAGGAAGCTCTCGATCAGCAGGGCATCGCTTGCCATCCCGTCCTCCCGCTGCGGCCTATCGGCCGAAGCCGTCCATCGGCAAGCGCACCGTGATCTCGTGCGGCTCCGGCTCGATGAAGGTGCCCAATGCGAAGATCGCTCCGGCAACCGCGCCGGTCAGCACCAGAAGGACGAACAGCAGTCGGAAGATCGTGGGCATCGGCGTCGTATCGGACTGAGGAACGGCCAGCGGTTGGGTTCCTTATCGGCCAGTCTCCGCCTGCGATGCAAGTGTCCGATGGCACGAGGCACCGCAAGCAGGCTTGACTAGGCGGGCAGGACAAGGGCAAAGCGATGGGTCACAAGGGGAGAGTGCCATCACATGTCCGTCCTGCCGAATCTCGTCGAGGAAGAGCGTGCCGCCCGCCTCGTGACCGGACTTGGCACACGCTCCATCGTGCTGGTCGGGATCATGGGCTGCGGCAAGTCGAGCGTCGGCCGCCGCCTTGCCCAGACCCTCTCGCTGCCTTTCGTCGATGCGGACACGGAGATCGAGGCGGCGGCGAACCTGACCATCCCGGAAATCTTCGCCCAGCACGGCGAGGCCTATTTCCGCGCCGGCGAGCAGCGGGTCATCGCCCGCCTGCTGAAGAACGGGCCGCAGATTTTGGCTACCGGCGGCGGCGCCTACATGAGCGCCGAGACCCGCGCGGCAGTGCGCGAGATGGGGCTTTCGATCTGGCTGAAGGCGGACTTCGCGCTGGTGATGAACCGGGTGCGCCGCAAGCCGAACCGGCCGCTGCTCAACGATCCGGATCCCGAAGCGGTGATGCGCCGGCTGCTCGCCGAGCGCGAACCGGTCTATGCGCAAGCCGAACTCACCATCCAGTCGCGCGACGTCCCGCACGAAGCTGTCGTCGCCGACATCGTTGCCGCGCTCGAAGCGCATTTCGGTTTCGCCCCCGCCGTGAGCGAACAGGCTGAAGGAGCATCGCGCCCATGACATCCGAGACCGCAACGGCCGAGACCTGGACCGGGGACCCCTTGCGCGTTCCGGTCGCTCTCGGCGAACGCTCCTACGACATCCTGATCGGCCGCGGGCTGGTGGAGGAAGCCGGCGCGCGCATTGCCGAGCGGCTGCCGCGCTCCCGGGTCGCCATCGTCAGCGACGAAACCGTCGCCGTCCATCATCTGGAGCGCCTGCAGGCCTCGCTCGAAGCCGCCGGGATCGGCTTTGCCACCATCCTGCTGCCGCCCGGCGAGGCCAGCAAGCGCTTTGCCGTCTACGAGACGGTCTGCGACCGCGTGCTGGAAGCCCGCCTGGAGCGCAACGACGCCATCGTCGCGCTCGGCGGCGGCGTGGTCGGCGACCTTGCCGGCTTCGTCGCGGCCAGCGTCCGCCGCGGCATGCCCTTCGTGCAGATGCCGACGACGCTCCTCGCCCAGGTGGATTCCTCCGTCGGCGGCAAGACCGGCATCAACGTGCGCCACGGCAAGAACCTCATCGGCGCCTTCCACCAGCCCGCGCTGGTGCTGGCCGACACGGCAACACTCGACACGCTCTCGCTGCGCGAATTCCGCGCCGGCTACGCCGAAACCGTCAAATACGGCCTGCTCGGCGATGCCGGCTTCTTCGACTGGCTGGAGAAAAACCACGCCGCGGTCTTTGCCGGGGGGGCGGAGCGCGAGGAGGCGATCGCGATCTCCTGCCGCGCCAAGGCCGCCATCGTCGCCGAGGACGAGTTCGAGACCGGCGCACGGGCGCTGCTCAATCTCGGCCACACCTTCGGTCATGCGCTGGAGGCCATCGTCGCCTATGACGGCACGCGCCTTGTCCATGGCGAGGGCGTCGCCATCGGCATGCGCCTTGCCTTCGACTTCTCGGTCCGCCTCGGCCTGTGCCCGCCGCAGGACCGGGATCGCGTCGCCGCGCACCTTGCCAGCGTCGGCCTGCCCACCCATATCAGCGATATCCCGGGACAGATGCCGCCGGCCGAGAGCTTCCTCGACATCATGGCGCAGGACAAGAAGGTGAGCCGCGGCGCGCTGACCTTCATCCTGGTTCGCCGCATCGGCGAAGCCTTCATCGAGCGCGGCGTCGACCCTGCCGCGCTGCACGACTTCCTGACGGACGAACTGGCCGCCCGGTCCTGATCGACGGCGGCCGCCACGGCCGTAAGTTCGGCGCCAACACGAGCGAGACGACAACAGATGAGTGACGCAAGCCTCTGGCTTTCCATCCTCGCGATCATTGTCCTGCTGGTCATGTCGGGTTTCTTCTCCGGCTCGGAGACCGCGCTGACCGCCGCCTCGCGGGCGCGCATGCTGCAGCTGGAAAAGACCGGAGACCGACGCGCGGCCGTCGTCAGCCGCCTGATCATGGTCCGCGAGCGGCTGATCGGTGCGCTTCTGCTCGGCAACAATCTGGTCAACATTCTCGCCTCGGCGCTCGCCACCAGCGTGCTGCTGAGCCTGTTCGGCGATGCCGGCGTCGTCTATGCGACTCTGGTGATGACCGCCCTCGTGCTGATCTTTTCCGAGGTGCTGCCGAAGACCTGGGCGATCTCCAATCCGGACAGCTTCGCCATCGCCGTCTCCCCGGTGGTGCGCATCGTCGTGATCGTCTTCGGCCCTGTGGTCAGCGCTGTCGAGATGATCGTGCGCGCCCTGCTGCGCCTGTTCGGCGTCGACGTGTCGGAAAACCGCAACGTCCTGTCCGCCCATGAGGAGCTGCGCGGCACCGTCGACTTGCAGCATCTGGAGGGCGGTCTGGTGAAGGCCGAGCGCGATCGCATCGGCGGCCTGCTCGACCTCGCCGACCTGGAAGTGTCGGACGTCATGGTCCACCGCACCAAGATGAACACGCTGAACGCGGACGAGCCGGTCGACAGGCTGATCCAGGACGCGCTGGCGAGCCCGCACACCCGCCTGCCGCTGTGGCGCGGGCAGACCGACAACTATATCGGCGTGCTGCATGCCAAGGACCTGCTGCGCGCGCTGGCAGCCGCCGGCGGCGACGCCTCGAGCATCGATATCGAGCAGATCGTCTCCCCGCCCTGGTTCGTGCCGGACACGACCAGCCTGCAGGACCAGCTCAATGCCTTCCTCAAGCGCAAGGCGCACTTCGCCCTCGTCATCGACGAGTATGGCGAGGTGATGGGCCTGGTGACGCTGGAAGACATCCTGGAAGAGATCGTCGGCGAGATCTCGGACGAGCACGACGTGGAACTTGCCGGCGTCCGCCCGCAGCCCGACGGGTCGATCATCGTCGACGGCGGGGTTCCGATCCGCGATCTCAACCGCGCGGTCGACTGGCGCCTGCCGGACGACGAGGCCACGACCATCGCCGGCCTGGTGATCCACGAGGCACGCATGATCCCGGACGAGCGGCAGGCCTTCACCTTCCACGGCTACCGGTTCACGGTGCTGAAGCGCGAGAAGAACCGCGTCACGCGCCTGAAGATCACGCCGCTTTCGAAGGAAGTCGCCGGCTCGGTCAAGGCGGTGTTCGCCGGCCAGGCGGCCCTGACTGCGCAGGCCCCGGCTCCCACGGTCCAGCCGGGCTGACCGGGCGAACTGGCCGGAACTCGGGCGATCTTAGGTATTGTTAGGCGATGGACGCAGGCCCGCCGCCGCGCGGGTCGCGCTCGTCGGGCGTGCGCACCTCGATCGCCAACGCATGAAGCCCGGCGTCGAAGGCAGGCTTCAGACAGTCGTTGACCGCCCGGTGGCGCGCGACGCGGCTCTGGCCGGCAAGCGCTTCCGCCACCATGCGAATTCGGAAATGGGTCTCGCCGCCCTCGCGCCAGCCGCCATGTCCGCGGTGCCGCTCGGATTCGTCGATCACCTCGAGGCTCTGCGGGGCAAAAGCCTCGCGCAGGCGCTGTTCGATCAGGTCCCGGATGCTCATGCCTTCCATGTGACAGACTTTTCGCCGCCGTCAAGACCTTGCCGAAGGTGGCCCCCTCCCCCTATTTATGCGGATCGCCGCGGCAAGAGCCGCGCATTCCCGCCCCGCAGATCACGGAAACTGGACCAGGACCGTTGGCTTCGGACATCTTCGACCGCATTCGCATCAGCACGAAGCGCAGCCGCGCTGCGGAGGAGGAGTTCGTGTGCGAGCGGACCTGCGACTGGGAAGGCTGCGACGAGCCCGGCACCCACAGGGCGCCGAAGGGGCGCCATGCCGACGGCGAGTATCATCATTTCTGCCTCGCCCATGTGCGGGACTACAACAAGTCCTACAACTATTTCGCCGGCATGGACGACGACGAGACGCGCGCCTACCAGCGTGATGCCCTGACCGGTCATCGCCCCACGTGGAAGATGGGCGTCAACGCCAAGGCGGCCGGCGAAAGCGCCCAGGCCTGGTCGGATGTCGACCCGCGCCAGGCGGCCAAGGCCCGTGCGGAGGCGCGCAAGCGCGCCGGCCGCGGCGGCCGGACGGAAGGAAGCGGCGCCCGCGCGCCCAAGCTGAAACAGCTGGAGGCGCGCGCCTTCGACACGCTCGGCCTGCCGCATCATGCCCGCGACGCCGAGATCAAGGGCCGCTACAAGGAGCTGGTGAAGCGGCTGCATCCCGATGCCAATGGCGGCGACCGGTCGCTGGAAGACAGGCTGCGCGAGATCATCAACGCCTACTCGCTGCTGAAAAAGGCCGGCTTCTGCTGAAACTGGAGGCGGCCTTGTCCTTAAGCAGGCTTGCCAGTTGGTCCGGATCGGCTATGAAATCGTAGGTCTCCCGTGTTTGAGGATCGTGTCCGGCAGTGGCCGGCCTGCGGTCTCCCGTCGCAGGGAGCTCCTTTCCCGGCGCAATTCGCGCCAGCGCCGCCAGCGACGAGGCGTTTTCACTTGGCCGAACGAGGCTCTGGCAATAGGGTCTGGTTCGAATTTCGCGCCGTGGCGACACGCGCGGCGCTTTGCACGACATCGCGGATCCCGCCGGCGGCGGGCCAGCGGAGGAAAGATGACTGACAAGACCCTGCCCGTCGAAAACCTGCCGGACACCACCGTGTCCGTGCGCGAGACCTTCGGCATCGACAGCGACCTGACGGTTCCCGCCTACAAGGAACCGACCGCCCACACGCCCGATCTCGATCCCGATTACCTCTTCGACCGGCAGACCACCCTGGCGATCCTCGCCGGCTTCGCCCACAATCGCCGCGTCATGGTCACCGGCTATCACGGCACCGGCAAGTCGACCCATATCGAGCAGGTCGCCGCGCGGCTGAACTGGCCCTGCGTGCGCGTCAACCTGGACAGCCACATCTCGCGGATCGACCTGGTCGGCAAGGACGCCATCGTCCTCAAGGAGGGCCGCCAGGTCACCGAGTTCCGGGACGGCATCCTGCCCTGGGCCCTGCAGAACAACATCGCGCTGGTGTTCGACGAGTACGACGCCGGTCGTCCGGACGTGATGTTCGTCATCCAGCGCGTGCTGGAAGTGTCCGGCCGCCTGACCCTGCTCGACCAGAACCGGGTGATTCGCCCGCATCCGGCCTTCCGCCTGTTCGCCACCACCAACACGGTCGGCCTCGGCGACACCTCGGGCCTCTACCACGGCACGCAGCAGATCAACCAGGGCCAGATGGACCGCTGGTCGATCGTCACCACGCTGAACTACCTGCCGCACGACAACGAGGTCGAGATCGTCCTGGCGAAGTCGAAGCACTACCAGAACGACGAGGGTCGCAAGATCGTCTCGCGCATGGTCCGCCTCGCCGACATGACCCGCAACGCCTTCATCAACGGCGACCTGTCGACGGTCATGAGCCCGCGTACCGTGATCACCTGGGCCGAGAACGCCGATATCTTCAAGGATCTCGGCTTCGCCTTCCGCCTCACCTTCCTCAACAAGTGCGACGAGATGGAGCGCACGCTGGTGGCCGAGTTCTACCAGCGCTGCTTCGGCGAGGAGCTGCCCGAGTCCGCCGCCAACGTGGTGATGAGCTGACCGGCAGTCCCATGCGCAATCCGCCTTCCGAGAAGAGCAAGCCTTCGAGCGAGCCGCTGAAGCGGGCGATCGGTGACACCATGCGCGCCATCGCCGCCGATGCCGAACTCGAGGTGCTGTTCTCCTCCGACAAGCCGTCGCTGTCGGGCCATACGGCCCGCCTGCCGGAGCCCTCGCGGCGCCTCACCGTCGACGAGATCGCCGTCACGCGCGGCCTCGGCGACGCCATGGCGCTCAAGCTCGCCTGTCATGACCCCGGCCTGCACCGCAAGCTGGTGCCGCAGGGCGAGACGGCCCGCGCCATCTTCGACGCGGTCGAGCAGGCGCGCTGCGAGGCGGTCGGCGCCAACCGCATGCCGGGCGTGTCCGACAATCTCTCCGCCATGCTGGAGGAGCGCAGCCGCAAGGCCGCCTATGCGGACGTGGCCAGCCGCGAGGATGCTCCGCTGGAGGAGGCGATCGCCTACATGGTGCGCGAGCGCCTGACCGGCCGGCCCGCGCCCAGGAGCGCGGAGCCGATGATCGCCCAGTGGCGCGGCTGGATCGAGGAAAAGGCGGGCGGCGCGCTCGACCTGCTCGCCGACCGGATCGAAGACCAGCAGGATTTCGCCAAGCGCCTGCGCAAGGTGCTGACATCGCTCGAGATGGACGAGGATATCGGCCAGGAGAGCGAGGACGAGAACGCCGAGAACGACGATGCCGAGGGGCGCAACGAGCGCGGCGAGACCTCAGCCGACGGCGAGGAGGAAAGCGGCGAGGACGAGGGCGCGCCGCAGGAGATGGAACTCTCCGGCGAAGAGACCGAGGCGGGCGAGACCGAAGGCCTCGACGGCGACCTGCAGGAGCTCACCCAGGACGACCAGGCGGACCAGGCCGAGGAGCCCGGCGAAAGCCGGCGCCGCGAGCTGCCGTTCTCCAACCTGCCGCCGACCTCGGACTACAAGTTCTTCACCAACCGCTTCGACGAGACGGTACCGGCCGAGGAGCTGTGCGACACCGCCGAGCTCGACCGCCTGCGCAGCCATCTCGACAAGCAGCTGGTCAACCTGCAGGGCGCCGTTGCCCGGCTGGCCAACCGGCTGCAGCGCAAGCTGCTGGCCCAGCAGAACCGCTCCTGGTCCTTCGACCTGGAGGAAGGCATGCTGGATACGGCCCGCCTGACCCGCGTCGTCACCGACCCGATGCAGCCGCTTGCCTTCAAGCAGGAGAGCGACACCAATTTCCGCGACACCGTGGTGACGCTGCTGCTGGACAATTCCGGCTCCATGCGCGGCCGGCCGATCACCGTTGCCGCGACCTGCGCGGACATCCTGGCCCGCACGCTGGAGCGGTGCGGCGTGAAGGTCGAGATCCTCGGCTTCACCACCCGCGCCTGGAAGGGCGGGCAGTCGCGCGAGGCGTGGCTCGCCGCCGGCAAGCCGGCCCAGCCCGGCCGCCTCAACGACCTGCGCCACATCATCTACAAGTCCGCAGACGCGCCCTGGCGCCGCGCCCGCCGCAATCTCGGCCTGATGATGCGCGAGGGCCTGCTGAAGGAAAATATCGACGGCGAGGCGCTGGACTGGGCGCACAAGCGCCTGCTCGGCCGCCCCGAGGCCCGCAAGATCCTGATGATGATCTCGGACGGCGCCCCGGTCGACGACTGCACCCTGTCGGTCAATCCGGGCAATTATCTCGAGCGTCACCTGCGCTACATCATCGAGGAAATCGAGACCCGCTCGCCGGTGGAGCTCATCGCCATCGGCATCGGCCACGACGTCACCCGCTACTATCGCCGCGCCGTCACCATCGTCGATGCGGAGGAACTGGCCGGCGCCATGACCGACCAGCTCGCCGACCTCTTCGACGAGCAGACGCAAGCACCGTCGCGCGGCGGTCGCGGACGGCGCCGCTCGGCGCGCTGACGCCATGACCCGGCTCCTGCCGGCCCTTCGGCTCCCGACGCGGCGCGCTGCCGCGCTGGCTTCCGTCATGCTGGCGGCAGCGCTGCTGCTGATGCCGGCCCCGGCCCGCGCGGTCATCGACGTTCCCCTTCAGGACGTGACGATCCGCAGCAAGCAGATCGACGCGTTCCGCATCGGCCGTGCCGACGAGCCGCGCTTCGGCGAGCTGACCTTTCTCGGCGGTCTGGAGCTCTTGTCCGGCAACCGCCATATGGGCGGCCTGTCCGGCCTGGTCCTGAGCGCCGACGGCCGCGAGATGGTGGCGATCGCCGACAACGGCCTCTGGCTCACCGCAACCATCGACGCGGACCCGAACGGGCGGCCGCTCGCCGTGCGCGACGCCCGCCTCGGTGCCATCATCGGCCCGAACGGCAGGCCGCTGATGGACCGCGGCCGCGGCGATGCGGAGGCCCTGGCCCTGCGCCGCAATCCGGACGGCACCGGCGAGCTCTACATGGCGACCGAGCGCTACCACGCGATCTACGCCTTCCCCTATCCGCTGACCGACCCGCGCACGCCCGGCCGCTCGATCGACCTGCCGGCCACGCTGACCGGCAACCTGCGTCACAACAAGGGGATGGAGGCGGTCGCCTTCGCCAATTCCGGTCCTCTGGCCGGCACGCTGGTCGTGGTCTCCGAACGCGGACAGACCTTCAACTCGAACCTGCCGGGCTACCTGCTCGGCGGGTCGACACCCGGCACCTTCACCGTCCTGCGGCAGGACTCCTACGACGCCACCGACGCGGCCTTCCTCGACAATGGCGACATGGTGCTGCTGGAGCGCCGCTTCACCCTGCGCCACGGCATCGGCATGCGGGTGCGCCTGCTGCCGGCAGCGGAGCTGAAGCCCGGCGCCATGGTGGTCGGCCGCGTGCTGCTGGAGGCCGGCTTTTCCGAGCAGATCGACAACATGGAAGGCGTTGCCGTGCACCGGAATGCCGCCGGCGAGACCATCCTGACCATCGTCTCCGACGACAACCGCTCGATCCTCCAGCGCACGCTGCTGCTGCGCTTCCGCATCGACGGCTGACCCCGCAGCAAGGCCGCATCCGCAAGGCCGTGTTGACAATGGCCGCGCATGGCGTCATCTAGTCGCCGTCGAGGTCCGGACAGTTCCCGTCCGGATCCGCGAGGGATCCCATGCCGAAGCCGAGCGCCCTTTTCAACGCCCCGTTCGCCGCGACGAAAGCCGCGAACGGTGTCGCGTGCGCCGGCACGACCACGACGACGACCCGCAAAACGACCGCCTGACGGCCCTCTCGACCCGCGCTCCCCCGGGTCCGAAGGGGGACCGAACGGACCTGAGGCTCCCGCAGGGATGGCGGCTTCGGGTTGGCGGGGAGCGGCAAGAGAGGACTGAATACCAATGGCTTACAAGATCGCAGTGGTCGGCGCGACCGGCAATGTCGGCCGCGAGATGCTCGACATCCTGGACGAACGCGGCTTTCCGGCCAGCGAGGTCGTGCCTGTTGCCTCCCGCCGTTCGCAGGGCGTCGACGTCTCCTTCGGCGACCGCACGCTGACCTGCCAGGCCATCGACCATTTCGACTTCTCGGATGTCGACATCTGCCTGATGTCCGCCGGCGGCACCGTGTCCAAGGAGTGGTCGCCGAAGATCGCCGCCAAGGGCTGCGTCGTCATCGACAACTCCTCGGCCTGGCGCTACGACGCCGACGTGCCGCTGATCGTTCCGGAAGTGAACGCCGACGCCATCACCGGCTTCACCCGGAAGAACATCATCGCCAATCCGAACTGCTCGACCGCCCAGCTGGTCGTCGCGCTCAAGCCGCTGCACGATGCGGCCACCATCCGGCGCGTCGTCGTGTCCACCTACCAGTCGGTCTCCGGCGCCGGCAAGGACGGCATGGACGAGCTGTTCAACCAGACCCGCTCGATCTTCGTGAACGACCCGATCACCCCGGAGAAGTTCACCAAGCGCATCGCCTTCAACGTCATTCCCCATATCGATGTCTTCATGGAGGACGGCTACACCAAGGAAGAGTGGAAGGTGCTGGCCGAGACCAAGAAGATGCTCGACCCGAAGATCAAGGTCACCTGCACCGCCGTGCGCGTGCCGGTGTTCATCGGTCATTCGGAGAGCGTCAACATCGAGTTCGAGCGCCCGATCACCGCCGATGAGGCCCGCGACATCCTGCGCGAGGCGCCGGGCGTGCTCGTCGTCGACAAGCACGAGGACGGCGGCTACGTCACGCCTTACGAGAGCGCCGGCGAGGATGCGACCTATGTCAGCCGCATCCGCGAGGACGCGACCATCGAGAACGGCCTCAACATCTGGGTCGTCGCCGACAACCTGCGCAAGGGCGCGGCTCTGAACGCCGTGCAGATCGCGGAAGTTCTGGTCAATCGCGGCCTGATCACCCCGAAGAAGGCCGCTGCCTGAAGCTCCCGCTTTCTAAATCCGTATGCTGCGCGGCGCGGTCCCTTGCGGGCCGCGCCGTTTTTTTTGCCCGCTCCCGGCAATCCTGACAGGGCTGGCCGCGCCGGCCAAAACCCGACAGACTGCCCGCCCAGAACAGCATCCCGGGAGTGAGTGAGACGATGAACAGGACACCAAAGCGGGCACCGGTGCGCAGGATCGCCAGCGCCGCCCTTGCCGCCTGCCTCTTGTGGGCAGGACCCGGCCTTGCCCAGACAGCCGCTCCAGCCGCGCCCCAGCCGGCGCCGATCCTCTCCGGCTCGGACCGCTTCCACCCGGTGCTTGCCCGCAGCGGCATGGTCGCCAGCCAGGAAGCGACCGCGACCCGCGTCGGCCGCGACATCCTCGCTGCCGGCGGCAATGCGGTCGATGCGGCGGTGGCAGTCGGCTTCGCCCTTGCCGTGACCCTGCCGCGCGCCGGCAATATCGGCGGCGGCGGCTTCATGCTGGTCCACATGGCCGGGAGCGGCGAGACTCAGGCTCTCGACTATCGCGAGCTTGCCCCTGCCGCCGCCACCCGGGACATGTTCCTCGATGCCGAGGGAAATGCCGACAGCGAGAAATCCCGCTATTCCGGCCTTGCCGTCGGCGTTCCCGGCACCGTTGCCGGCTTCCACGCCGCCCATGCCCGCCATGGCAGCGGCCGCTTCAGCTTCGCCGAGCTGCTCGCCCCCGCCATCGCGCTTGCCCGCGATGGCTTTCCCGTCTCCGACGATCTCTCCGGCTCCCTGAAACAGGCCCTGCCCCGCCTGTCCAAGGATCCTGCCGCGCTCGCGACGTTCTACAAGCCCGGCGGCGGCTTCTACGAGCCCGGCGAGACCTTGCGCCAGCCGCAACTCGCCGCAACGCTGCAGAAGATCGCCGACGAAGGCCCGGACGGCTTCTACAAGGGCCCGGTCGCGGAGGCGATCGCCGCACGCGTCCGCGAAGGCGGCGGCGACATGACCGCCTCCGATCTTGCCGCCTACGAGGCGAAATGGCGCGATCCCGTCTCGGGCACCTATCGCGGCTACGAGGTCGTCTCCATGCCGCCGCCCTCCTCCGGCGGCGTCCATCTCGTCGAGATCCTCAACATGCTGGAGCCCTTCGACCTGGCCGCATCCGGCTCCGGTTCGGCGGCGACGCTCCATGTCATGGCCGAGGCGATGAAGCGGGCCTATGCGGATCGCTCGGAGTTCCTCGGCGACCCCGACTTCGTCGATATTCCGGTGAAGGGCCTGACCTCCAAGGCCTATGCCGCCTCGCGAATGGCCGATTTCGACACAGAAAAGGCAACGCCCGCGGAAGGCCTTTCCCCCGGCAAGCCGGCCCCTTACGAGAGCGAGGAGACCACGCACTATTCGGTGGTGGACGGTCAGGGCAATGCGGTCTCCAACACCTACACGCTCAACTTCTCCTACGGTGTCGGCATGATGGCCGGCGACACCGGCATCCTGCTCAACAACGAGCTCGACGACTTCTCCGCCAAGCCCGGCGTGCCGAACGCCTACGGCCTCATCGGCGGCGATGCCAATGCCGTTGCGCCGCGCAAGCGGCCGCTCTCCTCGATGAGCCCGACGCTGGTGTTTCGCGACGGCCGGCTGGTGCTGGCCACCGGCTCTCCCGGCGGCAGCCGCATCATCACCACCGTGCTGCAGATCATCCTCAACGTGGTCGACCACGGCATGAACATCGCCGAGGCGACCGCCGCCCCGCGCATGCACCATCAATGGCTGCCCGACGAGATCCGCATCGAGGACGGCTTCTCGCCGGACACGCTGGCGATCCTGCGCGGGCTCGGTCACACGGTGGAGGAGCGCGCCACCATGGGCTCCACCCAGTCGGTGATGGCGGTCGAGAACGGCCTTGCCGGCGCCTCGGACCCGCGGGTGCAGGGCGCATTGGCCGCCGGCAACTGATCCTGCAAAGGGCCGGCGGGCTCAGCCCCGCCGGCGAAGCAGGGTCGCCGCCAGCAGCAGCACGTAGACGCCGCCGAGCAGCATCGGCAGGCCGGAAAGGCCGGCGAGATCGATGGCGAGACCGGAGATCGCCGGCCCCGCAAAGCCGCCCACACCCCACATCACGGCAAAACCGGCATTGCCGGCGATCAGCATGGCGCCCGTGAAGCGGCGGCCGAGCTCCATCAGCGCGATGGTGTAGACGCCATAGGCCGAGGATCCCCAGACGAAGAGCATGGCCCAGAGCGGCCATTTCGTCTCGATCAGCACCGGCAGCAACGCGGCGCCGGCAATGGTCAGCAGGCACAGCACCACCATGACGAGGCGCGGCCCCCAGCGATCGGCCACCGTGCCGATCGGCACCTGGAAGACGATGTTGCCGACGATCAGCACGGCAAGCGCCGTTGCCACCGCCGCCTCGTCGAGGCCGTGACCGAGACCGTAGACCGGGAACAGCGTCAGGATCGCCTGGTCGAAGGCGGCGGCAATGCCGGTCACCACCAGCAGGAACGGGATCAGCGGCGCAACGGCGCGGATCGACCCGTTTTCGCCGGCGGCAAACCGCGGCAGCCGATGGCGGATCGAGGCGATCAGCAGCGCACAGACCAGACAGACCGCGATGCAAAGAAGGAACGGCGTGAGCGTCCGCGTGCCTGTCACCGTCAACGTCGCCGGGCCGAGCGCGAAGCCGGCGGCAAGCGCCGTCGCATAGAGGCCCAGCATGCGGCCGCGGATCCGGTCGGGCGCCAGCTGGTTCACCCAGGTCTCGCTGGAAATGTAGAGCCCGTTGATGCCGACGCCGAGCAGGAAGCGCGCCGGAAACCACAGCCACAGCGACTGCACCGTGCCGATCAGCGCGAACAGCACCGCCAGCAGCAGCGCACTGGCAATGGCCAGCCGTGCCGCACCGAAGCGGATCGCCAGTTGCGGCACCAGGGGCGCGGACAGGATCAGGCCCAGCGCCATCATGGCGGCATTGCTGCCGATCAGCCAGGCCGGCGTTCCCTGCCGCTCCAGGATGAAGGAGAGCAGCGGATAGGTGAGCCCCTGCGCCAGGCCGAACACGCCGACCAGCATCAGCACCACCGCAATCGCCGCACGGTCGAGCGTCTGCGGCGCGCCGGGCACGTGCTCCGCCACCTCGGCCACCTGCGGCCGGTCGGGCACAGGCGCGGTCGGCGACGGCAGCTGTCCGGTCTCGACCCTCTCCCCGGTCTCGCTCATGCGCTCCCTGCCGCATCCGTGAGGTGGTGTCGCATGGTCGTGACCGAGGCAAAGCCGAAGACCGGCCGCAGCAGGTCGAGCCGGCGTCGTCCCTCCTCCACGAAGCCGCAGCGCAGATAGAGCGCCTTGGCCCGCGGATTGGTATCGACGACGTCGAGCCTTACCGCGCGCTTGCCGGCGCGCCGGGCCATCGCGACGATCTCGGCCAGCAGGGCGCTGCCGACACCTGCACCGCGCGCCCCTTGCCCGACCGCAATTCCATCCATCGACAGCACGTCCTCGTCCTCCTCCTTGTCGAGCAGGGCAAGGCCCGCAACCCGGATCGCTGTCCCCATCAGGCTGAAGCGCTCGCGGAAATGCCGCCACTTCGGCTCGAACAGCCCCTGCCCGTCGAGACGATATCCGGCAATGCCGACGAGCCGGCCATCGATGACGGCGCTGACACCGCGGTCATGGCGCAGATGCGGCGCGAGGAACTCTGCCGCCGCATCCGCCGTGCCGAAGAACGGCCGCAGCTTCTGGATCAGCGCCTCGCAATAGATCCGCGTCGCCGCCATCTCGTCGCCAGGACGCACATGAGAAAGCACGTTCATCGCCAGCTCCTGTCGTTGCCCCGCAATTTCGCGCTGAGGTTGATCGGACAGTTCGAGACGTAATCGCCTTGCCGGGCCTTGCAAGAAAAATCGCCCCTCCAGGCGTAAAACCGCAAGACTTGCGCGCCGCAGCAAAGAGAATCAGGCTATCGGGGAAGGGACGATCATCGTTCGCAAGCCTGTCGGGATATGCCGGATATCAGCCCGCTCCTCGAATTCCTCGCCGGATCGCAGCTCGCCCGCATGATGGCCGGCTCAGCGGACCTGCGCGAGGCCGCCGCCGCGGTCCATCTGCTGGGAACCCTGATCCTGGTCGGCGCGGTGTTGCCGCTCAACCTGCGGCTGATCGGCTTCTGGCGTTCCGCTCCGCTTGCCGACCTTGCGCGCGTGCTCGGCCAGACCGCCTTTGTCGGCCTGCTGCTCTCGCTTGCCAGCGGCATCGCCCTGATGTCGACGCGCCCCGTCGCGATTGCCGGCGATCCTGCCTTCCAGGCGAAGGCCGTCCTTCTTGCCGCGCTTGCCGTCAATGCCTTGCTGCTGCGGCTGGTTCCGGCCTGGCGCCTGCTCGACCAGGTCGATTCGCGCGGCACCATCTCGCGCTTCCGCCTGGCCGGGGTGCTGTCGCTCGTCCTGTGGGGCGGGGTCCTTGCCCTGATGCGCTGGCCCGGCCTGATCTGACGGCGCGAAAAGCCGGTCTTACTGGGCGCGGCGATAGATGCCGGTATTGACCACCGACCCCTGCCCCGGCACCTCGACGCTCTGCTCCACTTCCAGGCTCTGCCCGTCGTCGGACAGGCGCCGCCGCGCCGTCATCAAGGTGAGATTGCCGCGCTTGGCCTCCGAGGTGAGCGTGTGCTCGTCCTCGAAATAGAGCAGCAGCCGGTCGGCCAGCCCGCTTTCCGACAGCCGCGCTCCCGGCGCTCCCGGCACGCCGGTGATCTCGCCGGAGATTTCCTCGCCACTCGACGAGATGATCGACATGCGGATCGTCACCAGGCCGAATTCCTCCTCGATCCGGCAGGTCGCCGCCTGCGGCAGGTCGCTCTGATCGAACTCGCTCTCGTCCAGGTCGAGGATCCAGGTTCCCAGGAAGGGGCCAATCTGCTGGCTGCTCATCGCTGCATTCCGCTTTATGACGTTTCGCGCCGGATCGCGGCCCGGCAACCGCTTGCGCGACCTTGTAGCCGCGTTTACCAAGCCTGTCATCGCCCCGCCCCTCCTCCGCCGCCAGTGCGGAGCCCCTCCAGCCGGAGCCATCCCATGACCCTGTCCGCAGCCTCCACCCTCGTGCTCACAGGTGCCAATCGCGGCATCGGACTGGAACTGGCGCGCCGCTTCCTTGCCGACGGCGGATGGCGCATCCATGCCGGCTGCCGCGCGCCCGAACGCGCCGAAGCGCTTGCGGACCTCGCCGCCGCCCATCCGGACCGGCTGACCGTCCATGCTCTCGACGTGACGGACGGGGCGTCCGTCGCTGCATTCGCGCAGGCTCTGGGGGAAACTCCCGTCGATGTGCTGCTCAACAATGCCGGCGTCCTCAATCCGCACCAGTCGCTCGACGATCTCGACTTCGCGGCCTGGGAGCGCGAGTTGCAGGTCAACACGCTGGCCCCTGTGCGCATGGCGCTGGCCCTGCGACCGCAGCTGCGGCGGGCGGAGACCCCGCGCATCGTCACGATTTCCAGCCAGATGGGTTCGCTCGCCCGTCCGCGCAGCGGCAGCTACGCCTATCGCAGCTCCAAGGCGGCGGTGAACAAGGCGATGCAGGGCCTTGCCGTCGACCTTCAGGACGAAGGCATCTGCGTCGTCGTCATGCATCCGGGCTGGGTGCGCACCGACATGGGCGGCACCAGTGCCGAGATCGATCCGCAGGAAAGCGCCGCCGGCATCTTCTCCGTCGCGACCGGCCTCACCCTCGCCGATACCGGCCGCTTCCTGCAGTGGAACGGCGAAGAACACCCCTGGTAGAGCGCCCCGCTCAGGAAACGCCGGCGGCCGTGGCGCGTTGCTCCGCCATCCGGTCGACGACGAGATCCGTCAGCCCGGCCGCCGCCCACATGGCGAACAGCGTCGCCCAGGCGGTCAGCGCAAAGATCGACCCGCCGGTGACGCCCGCGCCCACCGCGCAGCCGCCGGCCAGCATGCCGCCGAACCCCATCAGAACGGCCCCGACGATGTAGCGGCGCATCGAGTGGCCGTCGTGAAAGCCCTGCAACCGCCATTCGCCGGCCAGCAGCGCGGCCAGCGCCGCCCCGGCGAAGACGCCCGGCACCAGGCCGATGTCGAAATCGAGCGCCTCGCCGGGAGGCGTCAGCACCAGCATCAAGGTGTCGGCGGACGGACCGGTGAAGGTCATGCTCTTGACCGTCATCGGCTCGAAGGCCTGTCCCGCAAGCTGGTAGGTGAACCACCAGCCGGCCGCCACCGTCGCCCCCACTCCCGCCGCTCCGATCCAGCCCGAGAGCGGCAGACGGGCGCGAAAGGCGAAGACCATCGTCCCGGCGACGAACAGCAGGCCGATCCACAGCCCCGCCTCCTGCGGCAGCCCCAGCAGCAGCAGGAGATCGAGCGCCTCGCGCCCGCTGACGGTCCACATCCCGGCGACCTGCTCGCGCAGCGGCGACAGGATGCCATGGATCGAGGCCTCCGCCGCCACCGCGAAGATCAGCCCCGACAGCAGCGCCCGGAGGTTGCCGGTGGCCGAGAGCACCAGCAGCCGGCTGGCGCAGCCTCGCGCCAGCACCATGCCGATGCCGAACAGTGCCCCGCCGGCAATCGCGCCCGACAGCGAGCCCCGGGCCGCGAACTGCCGCGCCTCGGACACATCGAGCTGGCCCGAGAAAACCAGCCATTGGGTCAAAAGGACCGCACAGGAAAAGGTTACGAGCCATGTGGCGACCTTGATGCCGATGCTGCCGCGGGCAAACTCCACCGCCGCAGCTCTCAGGCAGAACCGGCTGCGCTGCGCAAAGGCGCCGAAAGCCATCCCGATCAGCAGCCCGCCGAGCGCCGAGGTTTCCGCCTCGCCGATAGTCTCCAGAAGGCCGGTCATGTCCATTGCCGCGTCTCCGGGTTCTCCGGACACCCGTCCGGCCCTTCCATATTCGCATCCATGAATACAATGAGGGCACCGGAGCGACCTTGACCTTGCTCAAGCTTCCATGCGGCTTTGTGCGCCGTGCTTGTCCGCTGCGGCGTTGCCGACTAACAAGAGCGGATCGACAAGGACGGGGCGAGCAATGGCAGCCAGAAACGGGCAGCAGGCGGAAACGGTCAAAACGGGCGGCGGCGATCCCGTCTGCATGCGGATCTGGGGCGGGCTCGGCAACCAGATGTTCCAGTATGCCGCCGGCCATGCGCTGGCGAAGCGCCTCGGCGTCGAACTGCTCGTCGATCCGCTCGATCTCGATTTCGCCCATGCAGCCTTCGGTCTCGACCTGTTCGGTCTTTCCCCGCGCATCTGGCAGCCGGACACCGGCTCCCTGAAAGCGCGCTTGCTCGGTGCGCTGGGGCGCGGCGACGGCAAGAAGCGGCAGAAGCTCTGGCCGGGGCCGAGCTACTTCCAGAAGGACTTCTGCCACGGCGACGAGGTCTTCTCGCTCACGGCCGGGACCTATCTTGCCGGCTATTTCCAGTCCGAGCAGTTCTTCGCCGACTGCCGCGACGAGATCCGCGCCCTCTTCTCGCTCGGCCACGTGGCCGCGACCATCGACCCTGCTCGCCTCGCGCTCGCCGACGCACCGACCAGCGTCTCGCTGCATGTGCGGCGCGGCGACTATGCCGCCAACGCCAAGACCACTGCCACCCACGGCCTGCTCGGCGCGGAGCACTACATGCGCGCGGCCGGGCTGATGGCGCAGCTGGTGCCGGGCGCCACATGGCTGGTCTTTTCCGACGACATCGCAGCCGCCGACGACCTGACGCGCGACCTGCCCCGCCGCACCCTGGTCGAGGGCCAGACCCGCGAGCAGGATCTCTACCTGATGAGCCGCTGCGCCCACCATGTCATCGCCAATTCCAGCTTCAGCTGGTGGGGCGCCTGGCTCGGCCGCAACCCGGACCGCCATGTCATCGCGCCGCGAAAGTGGTTCGCCCGCGACGAGCTGCGCAGGGTCTATGTCGACGAACTCTTCCCCGCCGGCTGGATTCTCGTCTGAGAAACAGGTACTCCCCTGACGGAAACAGGCCGCTTGCGGGCCAGGACAGGGAGCCGCGCGCTCATGAAACTCTGCGTCGCCATCTGCACGAGAGAACGGCCGAAGATGCTGCGGGCGTGCCTTGCCTCCGTCTGCGCGCAAGCTGTCCCGGACTGGGTCCAGGCAGAGATCGTCGTGGTCGAGAACCACGACCGCGAGACCTCGCGCCATGTGGCGGACGAGGTGGCGGCCGAGACCGGCTGGGCCATCCACTACGTGCTGGAACCCGAGCTCGGCATTCCCTTCGCCCGCGATCGCTGCGGCACCTTCGCCGAGAGTGCCGGTTTCGACCGGGTGCTCTATATCGACGACGACGAGATCGCCCATCCCGGCTGGCTGGAAACCATGGTCGAGGCGACCCGCACGCTTCCGGCCGAGGTGCACTATGGCCGCGTTCTCTACACCTGGCCGCCCGAGACCCCGTCCTGGATGGTTCCCGAGCAGGCCAACAAGCGCCCGTCCGGCACCGTGCTGAGCAAGGCCGAGGGCCATAACACCCTGGTCGAGACGAAGGTGTTCCGCTCGCGCGAGGCCGGCGGCTTCGGCCTGCATTTCGACGGCTCCATGCGCTTCACCGGCGGCAGCGACACGGATTTCTTCACCCGCGTCCATGATGCGGGCGGGCGCATCGTCTGGATCCCGGATGCGCTGGTGGAAGAACTCGTTCCGGTCAACCGCACGACCCTGCACTGGCAGCTGAACCGCACCTTCCGCGTCGCCGGCAACATCTCACGCCTGCACGAAAAGCGCGCCGGCAGGCCGAAAGCCGCCCTGCGCAGCCTGTTGAAAGGGTTGGGCCGGCTGTTCGGCGGCACCTTCCTGTTCGTGCCGGCCGCCGCAAGCTTTGCCGTCTCGCCCGAGGGCGGGCGCCGCCGCGCCTTCAAGGCCGCAAAGCAGATCGCCTCCGGCCTCGGCTCCCTCGCCTACCTCGCCGGCCACCAGCAGCAGCCCTATGCCAAGGTCGACGGCGGTTAGCGGCCGCTACCGACGACAGAGCCCTCGGTCATGAGCGACTTCTTCCGTTTTCCCTCTACTCCGCATCTCGCATGGCTGGGCGACAGGAGCGCACTGCGCGATGACAAGCTGCTGAACGCCGAGCAGGCCAATGCCTTGCTGTCCGGACCTGTGGTGGTGGAGGAAAAGCTGGATGGCGCCAATCTGGGCCTGTCGCTGGATGTAGATGGACGCCTGCGTGCCCAGAACCGGGGCCAGTATCTTGCCGAGCCCTATGGTGGACAGTTCTCACGCCTTCCAGCCTGGCTCGGGCAGCACGGCCCGGCGCTGCAGGAAATTCTGAAACCGGATTTGATATTGTTCGGCGAATGGTGCGCGGCGCGGCACTCGCTCGACTACGGCGCCTTGCCCGACTGGTTCCTTGCCTTCGATGTCTATGACGGTGCCAGCGGAAACTTCTGGAGCGCGCAGCGGCGAAATTCCCTGGCCGCGGAAGCCGGGCTGACCGTCGTTCCTCGCGTCTTTGAAGGGCACACCTCGCTGTCCGACCTGTTGCGTCTCGTCTCCGAGACCCCAAGCCGCTACCGAACCGGTCAGCCGCTCGAGGGGGTGGTGGTCCGACGGGAAACGGCGCTGATCTGCGAAGCAAGAGCCAAGCTGGTGCGAGCCGATTTCACCCAGGCTATCGACGAGCATTGGCGCAGTCGCGCCATCGAGTGGAACTCGGTCGACTATACCCTGCGCGATTGAAGCGACCGCCCGAGGAGCGATAAGACCGTTTCGCTGGCATATGAGCCGGCGGTTAGCCGTCTGTAGTCTCTTTCCTGCCCAAAAGCCGCTTTCGAAAGGCGGGATCCGGCAAGGCGCACATGTCGCCGCGGCCGAACAGGGCATAGCGGTTGCGCGCAAGACATCGGTAGAGCCCGTCGCGCAGCGGTCGGGGCAGCAGCAGGAAAACCGCCGTCAGCCGGCCCCAGCCGCCGAAGCTGCGACCGGCATGGATGATGGCGTCGAAATCCGCATGCGCGACGCCACGGTCGATGAAAAGCCATGTCGAGGGATCGTCGGGCGCCAACCCGTAATGCTCCAGCAGGGCTGCCCCGAGCGGGGTCTGCACCGGACAGATGCGAACCCGTTCCGACCGGTCGAGCCGGTGGATCATCCGCGCTCCCCAGCTGCAGACGGCGCATTCGGCATCCATCACCGCCAGCGGAGCCGTATCGTCGAACGGCGGCACGCGAGGATCGTCGCGGAAGGAAAACGGGTCTCTCGCCTGTAGCACCGTCATCCGCCGTATCCTGCTAATCCTCGGTACGGCTGCCGTCCGGACGGTCGTGCTCGTAGCGGTGTTTCAGCGGAAACACCGGCAACCAGGCTTCTCGCCGCACGGTCCACAGCTCGTAGGTCGGCGTGAACTGGTCCGGCGCGTCGAGCGCACCGAGATTGATCATCACCTCGTCCTCGCTGCGGCCGAAAACGGGCGATCCGCAGCGCGGGCAGAAAAACCGGCCCTGATAGTCTCCGGTCTCTCCCTCGGTGGTCACCGCATCCGCCGGAAAGATCGCCGAGGCGTGAAACAGCGAGCCATGGTTCTTGCGGCAGTCGAGGCAGTGGCACAGGCCGACGCGATAGGGCCGTCCCGACGCCACGAACCGCACATTGCCGCAAAGGCATCCGCCGGTGTGTCGTTCCATTGCCGTCTCCCGTTATGCGGTTTGGCCCCTGCCCGCCGTCCTAGTCGACCACCAGCTTCAGCGGCGTGCCGGCCGGGATCGCCTGGCCCGGCGGCGTCTGGTTGAGGATCGAGAACAGTTCCAGCCGGCGGGCGGGCTCCACGCCGCTCATGCCGACGGCCAGCCGCTCCGGCGTGTCGCCGGCATCGGCGCGGATCACCTTGATGCGCAGCGGCCGCAGCCGGGCGATCTCCGTCGGCGTCAGCTGGCGGAAGCTTTTCACCGTCGCCTCGTAGTCGCGGGTGAATTCCTCGCCGCCCGAGCGGGACGCGAAGATGAACCGGTAGCCGGTCCGCCCGATGCGCACCACCGCGATGCGGAAGGACCAGCCCTCCGTCACTGCGGAGGCCGTCACCGCCGCCAACCCGTTCACCGTTTCCTCGCGCACGCTGTCGCGAATGAGCCCGTTGATCCAGCCGCTGGTCATGTAGGCGGTGAGCGAGGGGAAATCGGTCAGGTCCGCGCCGTCGAAGCGCAGCGCCGTACCGTTCGGATTGCTGGCAAGCACCGCTTCCGGCGAGTTCTCGAGAATATAGCCCGGCGGCGCGGTGAAGCTGATGCCCAGCGCCTTGTGCAGGAACGACCGGCCGCGGATATAGCCCTCCAGCGGATCGTCGCCGTAGAGCATGCCGTCGATCTTGGTCAGATACGCATCGCGGTCGCGTTCGCCGAGACCGGGCGCGCCGATCTGCCGTGCGGCACGCACCGCCGTCTGCACCCGCTCCGGCGTCGTCGGATGCGAGGACAGGAAGTCCGGTGCGCCCTTGCCCGCGCCCTGCGCCGACTGGAAGGCCGCGAACTGGCCCATGGCCGTGAGGAACCGCGCGGCGGCAAAGGGATCGTAGCGCGCCTTGGCGAGCGTGCGCACGCCGACGGCATCCGCCTCCAGCTCCTGGATCTGCGAGAAGCGGGCGAAGGACAGCTGCGAGGAGACGATGGCCGCCCGCTGCTGGTCCGGGTCGCGCACCACATTGCCCAGCACCCGGCCGGCAAGCTCCGTCGCCTCGGCCCGCTGCTGGCGCTTGATCGCGTGGCTCGCCGTGACATGCGCCATCTCGTGCGCCAGCACCGCCGCCACTTCGGACGTATCGGTCGCCAGCGCCAGGAGGCCGCGCGTCACATAGAGATAGCCGCCCGGCAAGGCGAAGGCGTTGACCGCCGGCGAGTTCAGAATGGTGATGCGATAGCTCTGCGAGGGGTCGTCGGAGGCCTCGACCAGCCGGCCGACCACCTGCGCCACGGCGCGTTCCGCCCCGCGATCCTCATAGACGCCGCCATAGGTCGCCACCACGCGCGGATGCTCGCGCGCGCCCAGATCGTTGGAAATGCCGGGGCGCAGGGTGCCGGGCGCCGGCGTGCCGATCTCGATCGGCGAGGACCCGGAAAACTGGCAAGCGGAGACCGTCAGCGCCGCAGCGAAGACCGCCGCGAGCCGGAGAGGGCGCGCCGCCCGGCGCCGAACCGGACGCGCTGCTGTTCTGGACAAGCTCTTCACCGCTGATCGCCATTCCTGTCGAGCCGCTCGATCTGCGCGGGATGCACCAGTTCGATGGACGGACCGCCCGCCTGCCGCACCATGCCGCGCAGGCGAATAGCTGCCCCGTCAAGGGACGTGACGTCAAGCCCGGCATCCGCGAAGGCTGCCTTGCGCTCGGCGCTGATCGTCGCAGTGAAGTCGCGGCTCCAGCGGCCGCCGAAATTCAGGTAGACCATCGAACGGGTCTCTCCGACAGAAATCACCCGGCCCGCCACCAGCGTATAACGGCCGGTGCGCTCGGACAGCGCCTTCGGATCATGCGCCGACCACACCCGCTCATGCGCCCACAGGCCGGCCTTGCGTTGGCGCGCAAGCGCCTCTTCCTTCAGAAGGTGGGCAAGGCAGTCGCGCGCGGCAAGCCTCGGGGCGACGATGGCCCGCCCCTGCCGCACCAGTTCGCGGGCAAGCCAACGGTCTCCGGGGGTGAGCATCAAATGGCCGGAGCGGCGCTGCCAGCGGTCCGTCTCCTCGCCCAGCGCCACGAACCGCACGCCCGCCGCGCCGGCCTCGGCGTTGGAGCCGGCGCCTGCAGGATCATCGACGGCCAGGGACACCAGCTCGGCCTGGCGCAGCAGCCCGCCGGTCGCGGTGCGCCACACATGCGGCTCGCCCGGCTCGGCCCTCGCCTCCATCAGCTCCGTCGCCGCAGCGCCCAGGCAGGCATCGGGGAGCCCGCTTTCGCCGGCAACCGCCGCCGGTATCGCTGCCCCGGCACTGACGGCTGCCGCAAGCATCAAGACGCGCAGGAAGGTTCCCGCGCCATGTGACGCAGGCCATGCCGCACTTGCACTGTCGCTGCGCATCGCCATGGTTGCGGGGCGTGTCTCCCGATCCTTGATCCCGTCGCCGGATTGGTTTCATCTTGCCGCAAATGGTGGCGGGAAGATGTCGCAGGCCTCGCCCTCACGCTGCCAGCGCATCCTCCAGCGCACCGGAGAGCTTGTCGACGATCTCGCCGATCTGCGCCTCCTCCAGGATGAAGGGCGGCGCCAGCAGCACATGGTCGCCCTGGCGGCCGTCGAGCGTCCCGCCCATCGGATAGCAGACGAGCCCGCGCGCGAAGGCCGCCTTCTTGAGCACTGCATTGAGCCGCCGCTCCGGGGCGAAGGGCGTCTTGCTCTCCCGGTCCTCGACCAGCTCGAGACCCAGGAACAACCCGCGCCCGCGAATGTCGCCGACATGGGGATGCTGGCCGAACCGGTCGACGAGCGCGCCCTTGAGCTGTTCGCCCATCTCGGCCGAGCGGGCGACAAGACCGCGGTCGACCAGCGCGCTGACCACCGCGTGTCCCGCGGCGGCCGCTGCCGGGTGGCCGATATAGGTGTGACCATGCTGGAAGAAGCCGGAGCCTTCCTCGATGGCGCGGTAGATGCGCCCGCTCGCCAGCATCGCGCCGATCGGCTGGTAGCCGGCGCCGAGCCCCTTGGCGATGCACAAGATGTCGGGCGCGATCCCGTCCGCCTCGCAGGCGAACAGGTGCCCCGTCCGCCCCATGCCGCACATCACCTCGTCGAGGATGAGCAGCACGCCGTAGCGGTCGCAGATCTCGCGGATGCGGCGGAAATAGCCCGGGACCGCCGGAACCGCACCGAGCGTCGCGCCCACCACCGGCTCGGCGATGAAGGCTGCCACCGTCTCGGGACCGCGCGCCAGGATCTCGGCCTCCAGCTCGTCGGCGACGCGCAGGCCGTAGGCCTCCTCGCTCTCGCCCTCCTGCTGGCCGCGATAGGCGTAGCAGGGCGAGATATGCGACATGTCGACCAGCAGCGGCGCGAAAGGCTCCCGCCGCCACATGTTGCCGCCGGCCGACAGCGCGCCCAGCGTGTTGCCGTGATAGCTCTGCCGGCGGGCGATGATGCGCGCCCGCGACGGTTCGCCGTTCTCGATGTGGAACTGCCGCGCCAGCTTGATCGCCGCTTCCGTCGCCTCCGAGCCGCCGGAGACGAGATAGACCCGCTCCAGCCCTGCCGGCGCGTGGGCGATCAGGAGATCGGCGAGCTTCTCCGCCGGCTCGCTGGTGAAGAAGCCGGTATGGGCAAAAGCGATGGCGTCGAGCTGCGCCTTGACCGCCTCCGTCACCTCGCAGTCCGAATGGCCGAGGCAGGACACGGCCGCCCCGCCCGAGGCGTCGAGATAGCGCTTGCCGGTCTCGTCGATGATGTAGCAACCATCGCCGGCAACGGCGCGCGGCGGACGCATGGCGGTATGGCGGGGGAAAATGTGAGACATGGCAAGGCGTTCCCGGCGGATCGATCCCGAATGCGGCGTGGCTGCATGGCCCGAAGACAGGCCGGCCGCGACCGTGTCACGACAATAGGAAGCCCGCGCCGCCTTGGCCAGCCATTCCGCTCGCCCCTCTCACTTCGCCGCGTGGGTGGCCAGCGCGTGATCCATCGCCTGTTCCAGCCGGTCGTTGCCCCAGAACAGCTCCCCGTCGGCACAGGTGATGCTCGGCGCCCCGAAAATGCCGAGCGCCTTCGCCTCCGCCACGCTTTCGCGCAGCCGCGTCTTCACCTCCTCGCCCGCCGACAGGGCCAGGATCTCTTGGGCATCCGCCCCGGCGCGCGCGATCAGCGTCGCCAGCAGCGTCTCGTCGTCGATCTGCCGGCCCTCGCCGAACTGCGCCAGATAGACCGCGCGCGAGAAAGACGGCACCTGCTCCGGCGCAAGCGCGGTGGCGATGCGCGCGGCCTTGAGGCCGTTCTGCGGGAACGGGTCGGGCCGGGCGAAGGACAGGCCGGAGGCCGCGCAGATCCGCTCCAGGTCGCGCCACATATAGGCGCCCTTCACCGGCAGGAGATTGAAAGGCGAGGTCGTCCATCCGGCCTCCGCGAAGATCGGACCCAGCAGGAACGGCCGCCAGCGCAGCTCGACCCCGCGCCGCGCCGCCAGCTCCTCGACCCGCATGGCCGCCGGATAGCTGTAGGTGGAGGCGAATTCGTACCAGAACTGGATGACCGGGCGTGACATGGCGATGTCCTCTCCTGAACGCGGCTGCGACCGCCAGCCGCACGCATGGGGTCCGACCCTTGGACTGGAGGGGCCGGATCGCTATAACCCCTCAACCGGTCCCGGAAGACAACCGCAAACGCAGGTTCGATGACAGATACGCCCCCCTCGCCTGCGCCCTCCCCGGCTCCTTCTTCTGCTGCGAAGCGTACAGGCTTCGCCGCGCGGCTCACAGGCGGAGACGCCCGGGCACTCGCCTTGGCAGTGACCGCCTGCCTCTTCGTCCTGTCGCTCTTCTTCCTCGCCTTTCCCGCCGTGGATATTGCCGCCTCGCGCCTCTTTCACGATCCGGCGGGCGGTTTCGTCCTCTCGCAGACCCCGTTCCTGCAGCGGCTGCGCGAGCTCGGCCCCTTCCTGGTCAAGCTGATCGCCGTCCTGTGCGTCGCGATCCTGCTGTGGCCCTTCGTCGTCGCCCCCTTGTCCCGGCGCCTGCCGCTGCGCGCGCCGGTCTTCCTGCTGTCGACGCTGATCCTCGGGCCCGGCCTCCTCGTCAATGCGGTGCTGAAGAACAATTGGGGCCGGCCGCGCCCCAACGCGGTGGACCTGTTCGGCGGCGATGCGCCTTACGTCCGCGTCTGGCAGATGACGAACCACTGCGACACCAACTGCTCGTTCGTGTCCGGCGAGGCCTCCTCCAGCCTCTGGCTGGTGACGCTGGCTTTCCTGGCCCCGCCGGGCTGGCGCCGCGCGATCCTCGCCGTTGTCCTGCCACTGGCGCTGGTCCTGTCGGCCAACCGCGTTGCCTTCGGCGGCCACTTCCTCTCCGACACACTGATTTCCTGGTGCCTGACGCTTCTGGTGATCCTCGGCGTCCACTACCTGCTGTGGCGGGCACCGGGCGCCGATATGCGTGCCGCGCGCTGGCGCAACGGCTATGACCGGGCCGCCGATACGGTCCGCGCCCGCGCCGCAGGCCTTCGGCAGCGCCTTGCCGCCTCGCTGCGCGCTTTCGCCGCGATGATGCGCTGAGCGCAATCCGCCGGTCGCGCCCGGCGGTGCCGCGTTTCCAACATCTTGCTGCCGCGAAGCTCTGGCAGGAAAAACTGTCGGCACCAGCCGGCTCGGCTCCATCCCCCGCCCGGCATCGGCCGGAGCGCGCGGGGGTGGAAAAACCGGCCGGCTTGCGCCTTAGTTAGCCGAGAGACGCATGCAAGCGATTCGCCCTCTTGCATCCGCCCGCCAGGCGGATAACAGACCGCGTGAAAGGAAGGCCGAGGGGCAGGCTCAGCCGATGAGTTCGCAGGACGACCAGCACACCGCGACCGAAGAAGCGGTCGGGGCCGCCCGGCCCACGGCCGGGCGCTCCCGCGCGCGCGGGCGACGGCTGCTGCGCATCCTGCTGTCCGGCCTCCTCGTTGCGGGACTCGCCTTCTATGTCGGCTCGTTCCTGCGCTTTGCGGCCACCGTCTCCGGCTACCAGAACAACGATGCGGCCCGTGCCGATGCCATCGTCGTGCTGACCGGCGGTAGCGAACGGGTCAAGCACGCGCTGACCCTGCTGCAGGCCGGCAATGCCGAACGGCTGCTGATCTCCGGCGTGCATCCCGAGACCACCCCGAAACAGATCGTCAGTTCCACGGCCAGCGACCTGTCGCTGTTTTCCTGCTGTGTCGATCTCGACCGCAACGCCAACAACACGCTGGAAAACGCATCTGAAACCGCCAAATGGGCGCGGGAGAACGACTTTTCGCGTCTTCTCGTGGTCACCAGCGCCTACCACATGCCCCGCGCCCTGCTCGAACTAAACTCGACCATGGCGGATTTCGACCTGGTCCCCGTGCCGGTGCAGACGGCGGATCTCGTCTTCGATCGCTGGTTCGAAGACCCCCGCACGACACTGCTGCTCGCCCGCGAGCACCTGAAATATCTGCTTGCCTGGGCGCGTATCGCGGTTATGGAAACCTCGGCGCCTTAACGGTTCCGTCCTCGCGACTTGCCAGCGAAGCGGTCCGCGCGGCACCATGGCCGCAACCAGCCCCTTGCGGGCCCGGCCAGCCCGTCCCGCAACCGGTTGAGATCGATGCTGCTTCTTCGCTCGCTTGTGTTCCAGGTCCTGTTCTACCTCAGCACCTTCGTCCTGATGATCCTCGGCGCGCCGGTCTTTCTGCTGCCGCGCCGCCTCGGCTGGCCGCTGGTGCCGTTCTGGGCACGGGTCGAGCTGTTCCTGCTGAAGTGGATCGTTGGCGTCAGGGTCGAGTTCCGCGGCCTGGAGAACATCCCGCAAGGCGGCTACATCGTCGCCGCCAAGCACCAGTCGGCCTGGGAGACCTTCGCCCTGCTGCCGCTGTTCCCCTCGCCCACCTATGTGCTGAAACGCGAGCTGCGCTACATCCCGATCTTCGGCTGGTATACGGCGAAGTTCCGGCAGATCCCGGTCGACCGCGGCAAGCGTTCGGCCGCGCTCGCCGCCATGACCCAGCGCGCCGGCGAAGCGGTGGCCGAGGGCCGGCAGATCCTGATCTTTCCGGAAGGCACCAGGCGGGGCGCCGGCGAGGAGCCGCGCTACAAGCACGGCGTCGCCCATCTCTATCGCTCGCTCGCGGCGCCGGTGCTGCCGGTCGCGCTGAATTCCGGCCTGTTCTGGCCGCGCCGCGGCTGGTGCCTCTATCCGGGCACCGTTCTGGTGGAATTCCTGCCGCCGATCGCCCCGGGCCTCGACCTCGAGAGCTTCCACGCGCGGCTGGTGTCGGATATCGAGACCACCTCCGACCGGCTGCTCGACGAGGCAGCGGCGCAAGCGCCGGCCTCGCCGGTCGTCCGCCGGGCGCAGGAACGCCGCGCTGCGCGCGGTCTTCAATCTGCGTGAGGAATGATCAGGACCGGGGGGGCGGCGTGCCGGAGGACGGCGGCACGCGCCAGCAGCCGGACTGGCGTCCGGCGATCAGCCAATAGACGAAACCGGCCATGAAACCGGTCGCCGCGGCGATCAGCGTGCCCGGGCGGATGTCCGCATGCGGGCCTCCCAGCCCTTCGCCGGACCACCATAGAAAGATGGCGATGGCACCGCCCGCCGCCAGGTGGAAGACGATCCCGCGCAGCCGCATCAGCTCCGCAATGGCGATGGCGACCAGCGCCGGCACGAAGGCCAGCCCGCCGATCACGCTCGCCCCCACCAGCGACCAGCCGAAGGTCATACCGACCACCACCGGATCGCCGGACGGATCTGCGAGCCCGCGCAGCAGGCCGAAGGCAACGAAAGCGGCCGCCGCCAGAAAGGCAAGGATCAGCCCCAGCACGATGCGGATGGACTGGGCCAGCAAGCGCCCGCCGTCGACCATCGCCTAGCTCGCAGCGGCAGCGGTTTCGGCCGCTGCCCGGTCGCGGGCACGCATGCGCTCGGATTCCGACTTGAGCTGGCCGCAGGCCGCAAAAATGTCGCGTCCGCGCGGCGTGCGGATCGGCGAGGCATAGCCCGCCCGGTTGACGACCTCGGCAAAGGCCTCGATCTGCTCCCAGTCGGAGCATTCGTAGGGGGAGCCCGGCCAGGGATTGAACGGGATCAGGTTGATCTTCGCCGGAATGCCCTTGAGCAGGCGCACCAGCTCGCGCGCATCGGCCAGGCTGTCGTTGACGCCCTTCAGCATCACGTATTCGAAGGTGATGCGGCGGGCATTGTTCAGCCCCGGATAGGCCCGGCAGGCGTCCAGCAGCTCGGCGATGTTCCACTTCTTGTTGATCGGCACCAGTTCGTCGCGCAGTTCGTCGCGTACCGCGTGCAGCGAGATCGCCAGCATGCAGCCGATCTCCGCCCCGGTGCGCTCGATCATCGGCACCACGCCGGAGGTCGACAGGGTGATGCGCCGCTTCGACAGCGACAGGCCCTCGCCGTCCGAAGCGATCAGCAGCGCCTTCTTGACGTTGTCGAAATTGTAGAGCGGCTCACCCATGCCCATCATCACGATGTTGGTGACGAGGCGCCCCTCGCTCGGCACCGCCGCCCCGGCAGGCGTCTCGCCCTTGGGGAAATCGCCGAGCCGGTCGCGAGCGACCAGGATCTGGGCGAGGATCTCTTCCGCCGTCAGGTTGCGCACCAGGCGCTGCGTGCCCGTATGGCAGAAGGTGCAGGTCAGCGTGCAGCCGACCTGCGAGGAGACGCAGAGCGTCCCGCGCCCCTCCTCGGGAATGTAGACGGTCTCGATCTCTACCGGACGACCGGCGCCGCGCGGAGGAAAGCGGAACAGCCACTTGCGCGTGCCGTCGCTGGAGATCTGCTCCGACACCATCTCCGGCCGGCGGATGCTGAAGGCCTCGGCCATCTGGGCGCGCAGGTCCTTGGCGATGTTCGTCATGTCGGAAAAGTCGGACGCGCCGCGCACATAGAGCCAGTGCCACAGCTGGGCGACGCGCATGCGCAGCTGCCGCTCGGGCACGCCGATGCCGGCCAGCGCCTCGGCCAGCTCCGTGCGGTCGAGGCCGACCAGGACCGGCTTGTCGCCGGGGGCCTGCGCCGTGGGACGCGCCGGCACTGCCGGAGTGCCCGCCGGAACACCCTCGGGCGCGCTGGTTGCGGTATCGTGCTGCATCAGGCTCATGTCGTCGGTCCGTGATGTGACGTGGGTTCGCGGCGACGCCCTGCGGGATCCCGGCCTGTCGCCGCGCGCTCCTGCAAACGCCGAAAAGGCGGCACCAAGCTGGCTGCCGCCGGTACTGTCCGGTCCTGACTGCTTCCGCCCTTCGCAGGGATCGGAGATCCGCAGTCCGGAAATGACCGAACCGTCCCACCCCATAGCTGGGGGCGGGACGGTTCGTGTTTCGGGGGTCTTATACAGCAAGCCGGGCGATTTGTGAGCCCCAAAGCGCATGCACCCCGCGCGGAGCGGGTCCGCTCCGGAGGGCAGGCTGGCTGGGGCATCCGGCCGCGGGCCGGATCTCCTGGCTTGCCGCGCAGGCCTTACTGGCAGGCCCGGTCCGCGGCGGTGACCGCCGCCGTGATGCCCGACAGTGAGAAGTCGTAGGTGGTCTGCGTACCGCGCGCCGAGACGCCGGTAACGACCATGCCACGACCGGCCTTCATCGCGGCGACGAGCTGACGCTCCTCGGTCGCATTGGCCATCCAGGCGCCGTCGTTCTTCGTGAACATCGTGAACTTCTGACCGTCCACGTCGACGGAAACCGACGACTGTTCCTTGAAGGCGTAACCGACGATCACGCTGGGTTCGTTGTTGACGTTCTCGCCAGGCCGGTTCGACACGAAGAAGAACACATCTCCGTGATTGCGATCGCTCGGCGAGAGCTTGGTCGGCTTGGACAAGGCATAGCAAACCTTGCCCTTGGAACCGCCATAGGAATAGGCGTCCCAGTTATTGTGCTGACTGACAAGGGTCGGCGTCTGGGCGTGCGCCGACACGCCCGTGAGGACGAGTGCCAGAAGAGCCGGGAAGAGCGTTCTTGCTTGCATCATCTCCTAAACCGCTACTGCTAACTATCCGGAATGGATCGAATTTGCTGAGCAATCGTCACCTTGTCTTAAGGTTATCGCCCAGCAGGTTACGAAAGGGTTGATAAACTCGAAAAGCCGACAGGCGGCTTCGCAAACCCGCTACGATCACTGGATGGCGCACGCTGGCCGTACAAATCGGGCAAGAGTGTGACACTTTTGCCGAGCCGTCCTTACTCCTTCCGGGGATTGACGAAACCGCCCTGCCCGGTCTGATGTTAGGAGGGCGCGTCCGCCCGGCACATGCGCATCGACGCAATGCCCGACTTCCGCTATTGGACGGTAGCTATCGGAACCCTGTCGCAGCACTCAGACCCGGACGAAGAAAGACAGATGAGTCAGGCCAAATCGACAAGGCGGGTACGTTTCGGCCGGATTCGGGCGGGAGTAGCGTGCGCGTGACTGTCGAGGACCGCTTTTCCCGGCTCATAGCGAAGGTTGCGCAGGACCGCGACAGAGCGGCCTTTGCCGAACTGTTCGATCACTTCGCGCCCCGCCTGAAGGCCTATCTGATGCGCTTGGGGTCCGACGGCGCCACCGCCGAGGAGCTCACCCAGGAGGTGATGATCACCCTGTGGCGCAAGGCGGGACTTTTTGACGCAAGCCGCGCCAACGCCGCCACCTGGCTGTTCCGCATCGCCCGCAACCGCCGCATCGATTCCCTGCGCCGCGACCGCTCCGCCCTGCTCGACGCCGAGGATCCGAGCCTGCGCCCGCCGGCTCCCGAGGACCAGGACGACGAGCTCGACGCCCGCATGCGCGAAGAGCGGGTGCGCGAAGCCATGAAGGAATTGCCGGAGGAGCAGGCGGACCTGATCCGCCGGGCCTTTTTCTCCGGCCTGTCGCACAGCCAGATTGCCGAGGACACCGGCCTGCCGCTCGGCACGGTGAAGTCGCGCATCCGCCTCGCCTTCACCCGGTTGCGCCGCATCCTGGAAGCCGACGAAGCGATCGACACCGACTGACCCGTGCTTGCGCATGGGCAGCGGCCCTCACCATTAACCCTTAAAATTCAATAGCTTGAATTGTTTTTAACTGCAGAACGTCCGTCCGCTCCGGAAGGCCGGAACGGATCGGACCGTTTCCGAATCGGTCAGCCCTGGACGCCGAGCAGCCGGCAGATTTCGTCGAGCTGCTCCAGCGAGGCATACTTGATCTTGAGTTCGCCCGCACCCTTGTCCTGCTTGTGGGCGATGGCGATCTTCAGGCCCAGCGTGTCCGTCAGCCGCTTTTCCAGCGCCTTGGTATCCGCATCCTTCTCCGGCTTTGGCGCCTTGCCGGCATTGGTGCGCGACAGCGCCTGCGGGTCCTGCGCCAGCTTCTCCGCCTCGCGGACGTTCAGCCCCTTCTCGACGATCAGCTCGGCCAGCGCTGCCGGGTCCTGCGCAGTGATCAGCGCGCGCGCATGGCCGGCGGTCAGCAGGCCTTCCGCGAGGTAGTCCTTCACCGAGTTCGGCAGCTTCAGCAGGCGCAGCGTGTTCGCCACGTGGCTGCGGCTCTTGCCAATGACCTTGGCCAGTTCGCTCTGGCTGTAGGAGAATTCCTGCACCAGCTGGTCGTAGCCGAGCCCCTCCTCGATCGGATTGAGATCGGCGCGCTGGACGTTCTCGATGATCGCCAGCTCGAGCGCTTCCTGGTCGGTGACCTCGCGCACCACCACCGGCACCATGTGCAGGCCGGCCCGCTGCGCCGCTCGCCAGCGGCGTTCGCCGGCGATGATCTCGTAGGCGTTGTCGCGGCCTGCCACCGGGCGCACCAGCAAGGGCTGCACGATGCCCTTCTCGCGCACCGAGCTGGTCAGGTCTTCCAGATCGCTTTCGGTGAAGGTCTTGCGCGGATTGCGTGGATTGGCGGTCAGGAACTCGATCGGCACCCGGCGCGTGTCGCGGGGCGGCCGCGGGTCTGCCGGCGGCTCCGTTCCCACTTCGCCGATCAGCGCGGCGAGCCCCCGGCCCAGCCGCTTCTTCTTTCCGCTATCGTCATCCGCCATCGTCACTGCCTGTTCTTGTTGTCGGCCGCCGAACCGTTGCGCATCCGAATCGTCATGCGGCAACGCCGCGCAGCGTACGCTCGCGCTGGATGATTTCCGAGGCCAGGCGCAGATAGGCCTGGCTGCCGGAACATTTCAGATCGTAGAGCAGCGCCGGCTTGCCATAGGACGGCGCCTCGGACACCCGCACGTTGCGCGGGATGATCGTGTCGTAGACCGCATCGCCCATGGTCTCGCGCACGTCGGCGACCACCTGGGCGGAGAGATTGTTGCGGCTGTCGTACATGGTCAGGACGATGCCGTGGATCGACAGTTCCGAGTTCAGCGCCGCCTTCACCTGCTCCACCGTGCTGAGCAGCTGGCTGAGGCCCTCCAGCGCGAAGAACTCGCATTGCAGCGGCACCAGGATCGAATGGCTGGCCGACAGCGCGTTGATGGTCAAAAGGTTCAGCGAGGGCGGGCAATCGATCAGCACATAGGTGAAATCCGTGGGCGCGGTCTGGCGCCCCTGCCCTGCCAGCTCGGAGATGGCCTTGCGCAGCCGGTGGGCCCGGTCGGAGCGGCTGGCGATCTCCAGCTCGACGCCGAGCAGGTCCATGGTCGACGGCGCCACCCACAGCCGCGGCACCGCCGTATCCTGGATCGTTTCGGCCAGCGAACAATCGCCGATCAGAACGTCGTAGGTGGAAAGATCGCGGTTGCGCCGGTCGATGCCGAGACCGGTAGAAGCGTTGCCCTGCGGATCGAGATCGATCACCAGCACCCGCTCGCCGATGGCGGCAAGCGCCGTCCCGAGGTTGATTGCCGTGGTCGTCTTGCCGACGCCGCCCTTCTGGTTGGCAAGCGCGAGGACGCGTGGAGACTGAGGAAGCATGCTCATCCGGTCTGGCCTTTCCCTGTCGCGCCGCGCGGCCGAAGCCCCGAGATCATGAGGAGCCGGCTGTCGGGATCGATGAGGCTCTCCCTTTCTACCAGATCGAACTCCCAAGCGTGAGCGGCACGCGCGACCTCGTCGCGGAAATTTTTTCCTTTGTGGAAAATCGCAGGCGCGCCGTGATTCGAAAAGGGCTCTGCATAGGTCAGCAGCTCGGAAAGATCGGCCAGCGCCCGCGCCGACACCGCGTCGATCTCGCCGGCAAGCTCCCCCGATACATCCTCGATCCGCGCCGCATGCACCGTCGCCGGACATCCCGTCTCGCGGATCACCGTGCGCAGGAACGCCGCCTTGCGGCTGTTGCTCTCGATCAGGTGGACATGCGCGCCGGGCAGGCGCTCCATCTGCACCATCGCCGTCACCAGTCCGGGAAAGCCTGCGCCGCTGCCGAGGTCCGCCCAACGCGCCGCATCGGGAACCATCGCCACCACCTGCAGGCTGTCGGCCACATGCCGCCGCCAGGCCTCCGGCAGGGTCGACGGCGCCACCAGGTTCTGCGCCTTCTGCCAGTGCAGGAGCAAATTCACGTAAGTGGTCAAGCGCTCCACTGTTTCACGTGAAACTTCGAAAATTCCGTGAAGCACTTCCGGGCCGTCCTCGACGGCCAACCGCGCCGGCCGGCTCATGCCACGGCCTCCCGGCCGCCGGCGCGTGAGGTCGCTTTTTCCGCCTTGCGCACATGCGACAGCAGCAGCGTCAGCGCCGCCGGCGTCACCCCGTCGATCCGCGCCGCCTGGCCCAGCGTTTCGGGGCGCGCGCCTTCCAGCTTCTGCCGCGCCTCGTTGGACAGGCCCTTGACCAGCGCGTAGTCGAGGCTTGCCGGCAGCATCAAGTCCTCGTCGCGGCGCAGCGCATCGATATCCGCCTCCTGCCGCTTGAGATAGACCGCATAGAGCGCGTCGATCGCCACCTGCCCCGCGATCTTCGGACCGAGCGCACCGATCTCCTGCGGCCAGACGACGGCCAGCTTGTCGAGGTCGATGTCGGGATAGGACAGCAACTCGAAGGCCGAGCGCCGCACGCCGTCCTGGTTGATCGGCAGGCCGGCGCGCCGCCCCTCTTCCGGGGTCACCACCAGATTGGAGAGCACCTCGCGCGCCTGCGCCAGGTCCCGGCACTTCGCCTCGAACCGCGCAGCCCGGTCGGCGGACACGCAGCCGATCTCCATGCCCATCGGCGTCAGCCGCTGGTCGGCATTGTCCGCCCGCAGCGACAGCCGGTACTCGGCCCGCGAGGTGAACATGCGATAGGGCTCGTTGACGCCGCAGGTCACCAGGTCGTCGATCATCACGCCGAGATAGCCCTTGTCGCGACCGAAGACGACAGGCGCCTTCCCGCCCGCCTTCAGCGCCGCATTCAGACCGGCAACGAGGCCCTGCGCGGCCGCTTCCTCGTAGCCGGTCGTACCGTTGATCTGGCCGGCCAGGAACAGCCCGCCGACCCGGCGCGTCTCCAGCGTGCGGCCCAGCTCGCGCGGGTCGATGTGATCGTATTCGATGGCATAGCCCGGCCGCAGCACGGCGACATCCTCCAGACCCGGAATGGTCCGCAGGAACGCCAGCTGCGCGTCTTCCGGCAGCGAGGTCGAGATGCCGTTGGGATAGATCGTCGGGTCGTCCAGCCCCTCCGGTTCCAGGAACACCTGATGGCCGTCGCGGTCGCCGAACCGGACCACCTTGTCCTCGATGGAGGGGCAATAGCGCGGTCCCCGCCCGACGATCTCGCCGGAATACATCGCCGAGCGATGCAGGTTCTCGCGGATGATCTCGTGGGTGCGCAGCGTCGTGCGGGTGATGTGGCACGAGACCTGCGGCGTGGTGATGGCACACGTCAGCTCGGAAAATGGTTCCGGATCCGAATCGCCCTTCTGCTCCGCCAGTCGGTCCCAATGGATCGTGCGCCCGTCGAGCCGCGCCGGCGTGCCCGTCTTGAGCCGTCCCAGCTCGAACCCGTGCGAGAGCAGCGAGGCCGACAGCAGGTTCGACGGCGCCTCGTCGGCGCGGCCGGCCGCGATCTTGCGCTCGCCGATATGGATGACGCCGCGCAGGAACGTACCCGTGGTCAGCACCACCGCGCCGGCGACGAGCCGTCGCCCGTCCGCCAGCACCACCCCGCCGACATGCCCATCGGTCACGGTCAGCTCGGCCGCCTCCCCTTCGACGACCTCCAGATTGGCGGTCTCGCGGATCGCGTCCTGCATCGCCTGGCGATAGAGCTTGCGGTCGGCCTGGGCCCGCGGCCCGCGCACGGCCGGTCCCTTGCGCCGGTTGAGCAGGCGGAACTGGATGCCCGCCCGGTCGGCCACCCGGCCCATCAATCCGTCCAGCGCATCGACCTCGCGCACCAGATGCCCCTTGCCCAGGCCGCCGATGGCAGGGTTGCAGGACATCACGCCGATTGTGGAGAAGCTGTGGGTGAGCAGGGCGGTGCGCGCGCCCAGCCGTGCGCTGGCGCTTGCCGCCTCGCAGCCCGCATGGCCGCCGCCGATGACGATCACATCGAAGACAGGCTCGGCGACATCTCCGCCCTTCATCCTGGTCATGTGCTTTCAGCCTCTGCCGGGCCGGGGACAATCGGGCCCGGGATCTTGGACGGGCGGCGAAGGAAGAAGGTCCCGCGGCGCCGGCCTTTGCGTGGATATCTCGTGAGGCGGTGATACCCGAAAACCGGCGCGCCGGTCAAAGACAAGCAGCGTACCAGCGCTGCATCGGCCATCCGTTTCGGATGAGTCTTCATTACGGTTTTGAATCGATCCTCGATTCCTGCTGTTTCACGTGAAACGCTCGTTTACTTCCCGATACAAAATTCGCGGAAAATCACGTCCAGCAGGTCCTCGACACCAACACGCCCGGCAATCCGGCCCAGCGACTCCCCTGCCCGGCGCAGGTCTTCGGAGCGGATTTCCAGCGACCGCCGCTCCATCAGCGCATCGCCCAGAGCCGCAAGGCAGGCCTCCAGATACCGCCGGTGCCGCTCCCGCGCCGCCAGCGGTTCGTCCAGTCCGCCGACATGTGCCGCGGCAAAACCGGCCAGCGCGGCCAACAGGTCTTCCACGCCCTCGCCGCTGCGCACCGACAGGCGGAAGCTCCGCTCACCGGTCTCGTCGGCCGGCCAGCGCTCTCCCCTATCGGCCTTGGTCTCGATCCGCCACAGGGCCGGTGCGGTCTGCGGCGGGGCCGCCGGCTCCGCGTCCGGTTCCCCCTCGGGCGCGACCAGCCACAACACCAGGTCGGCATCGCCGGCCCGCGCCAGCGCCCGGCGAATGCCCTCGCGCTCGACCAAGCCTGCCTCCTCGCGCAGGCCCGCCGTATCGACCAGCGTCACCGGATAGCCGTCGAGGTCCATATGCACCTCGATCACGTCCCGCGTGGTCCCCGCCTCCTCGGTAACGATGGCGACATCGCGCCGCGCCAGCGCATTCAGTAGGCTCGACTTGCCGGCATTGGGCGCACCGAGCAGCACCACCTGTACGCCGCTGCGCAGCCGCTCCGCCCGCTGCGACCGCTCCAGATGGGCAGCTATCTCGCCGCGCAGCCGCGCGACTTCCTCCCACACCACCGCCGAGACATCGTCCGGCACATCCTCCTCGTCGGCGAAATCGAACTCCGCCTCTACGAGTGCCCGCGCGCGGGTCAGCCGTCCGCGCCATCCGTCATAGACCGCCGCCAGGGCGCCGCCGGCCTGGCTCATCGCCAGTCGCCGCTGCGCCTCCGTCTCGGCCGCGATCAGGTCGGCAAGCCCTTCCACCTCCAGCAGATCCATCCGGTCGTTGTCGAAGGCCCGGCGGGTGAATTCGCCCTGCTCGGCCATCCGGCACCCGGGCAACAGGCCGAGCATCTCCAGCACCGCGGCGACCACCGCCCGCCCGCCATGGCAATGGAGTTCGGCGACATCCTCGCCGGTGAAGCTCGCCGGCCCCGGAAACCACAGCACCAGGGCCCGGTCGATCACCGCGCCATCCGCCGGCCGCCGAAGATCCCGAAGGGATGCGCGGCGCGGCGCGGGACAGCTGCCGCAGATCGTTTCGAGGACGAATCGTGTGCGCGGGCCGGACAGGCGGATCACCGCGACACCGGCCGGCACCGGTCCGCTCGACAGGGCGAAGATCGTATCGCGCCCGTCCCCCTCTGCCGCGAGGGTTCGAATCCCTGCCTCATCCATCGGCTTTCCCTTGGCTCCCGGCATCGACTGACCTAGCTTTCCTGACAACGAGATGGCGTGCGGCGTCGGACCTGCGACGCATCACGCTCATGCCCTGATATCGGAGAGGCCCATGACCGACAACCGTCTGGCCAACGCCACCAGCCCCTATCTGCTCCAGCACAAGGACAATCCCGTCGCCTGGCGGCCTTGGGGACCGGAAGCGCTGGCTGAAGCCCGCGCCGCCGACAAGCCGATCCTGCTCTCCGTCGGATATGCCGCCTGCCACTGGTGCCACGTCATGGCGCATGAGAGCTTCGAGGATCCCGGCGTCGCGGAGGTGATGAACCGCCTCTTCGTCAACATCAAGGTCGACCGGGAGGAACGGCCCGACATCGACCAGATCTACATGAACGCGCTGCATGCCCTCGGCGAGCAGGGCGGCTGGCCGCTCACCATGTTCCTGACCAGCGAGGCCGAGCCTTTCTGGGGCGGAACCTATTTCCCCAAGACCGCGCGCTGGGGCCGGCCCGGTTTCGTCGATGTCCTGGAAGCCGTGGCCGGCACCTATCGAACGGACCGGGGGCGAATCGATACCAACCGCAAGGCCCTGATGGATCACCTGAGCAAGGCCCCTGCCGGGCCGAGCGGCCACATGCCGGCGGACCTGCCCGCCACGGCTGGCAAGCGACTTGCCGGTCTCTACGACAAGGTCCATGGCGGCATCCGCGGCGCCCCGAAGTTCCCGCAGGCCTGCGTCAGCGAACTCGTCTGGCGCACCGGCCTGCGCACCGGCGACGCCGAGACCCTGCGCACCTGTCTCCTCACCCTTGAGCGCATGAGCAATGGCGGCATCTACGACCATATCGGCGGCGGCCTTGCCCGCTACTCCGTCGACGAGCGCTGGCTCGTGCCGCATTTCGAGAAGATGCTCTACGACAATGCGCAATACATCTCCCATCTGGCCCGGGCGCTCGCCCTCCCCGGCCTGGCACCGGGCGTCGCCGAACTGTTCCGGACCCGACTCGACGAGACGGCGGGATGGCTGCAGCGCGAGATGATGAACGGCCCCGCCTTCGCCGCCAGCCTCGATGCCGACAGCGAGGGAGAGGAAGGCCGCTTCTACGTCTGGACGCCGGACGAGGTGGCGGCGGTTCTCGGCGAGACGGAAGAGTGCCTGCTCTTCTGCGAGGCCTACGACATCACCGTCCCGGGCAACTTCGAGGGCTCCAACATCCCCAACCGGCTGGCACCGCCGGAGGACGATGTCGGCGATGCGCTTGCCCGCTTCACCGGTACCCGCCGTGCCCTCCTCGCCGCACGCGAGGCACGGGTTCGTCCGGGGCGCGACGACAAGGTGCTGGCGGACTGGAACGGGCTGATGATCGGCGCCCTTGCCGAGGCCGAGTACATCTTCCGCATCGCGGGTGTTTCACGTGAATCGTGGCGGCGGCTCGCCCTTGGCGCCTATCGCTTCGTCATGGACGAGATGCGCGACGAAACCGGCCGCATGGCTCATGCCTGGCGCGCCGGCCGGTCGACCCGTCCCGGCTTTGCCAGCGATCTCGCCGCAATGATGAAGGCCGCGATCACGCTTGCCGAAACCTCTCCTGCCATATCGGAGGCGAATCGGTTTCTCGCCGACGCAAGGGACCTGGCCGCGCAGCTGGATCGGGACTTTGCCGCAGAAGGTGGCGGCTATCACCTGTCGTCCGTGGATGCCGGCGACGTCATCCTGCGTCCCCTCTCTCCGATGGACGAGGCCGTGCCGAACGCCAACGGCGTTGCTGCGGAAGCGCTGCATCGGCTCTGGCATCTGACCGGGGACGAGACGGCGCAGGCCCGGTCCGACGCTATTCTCGCCCGGTTCGGATCGGAGATCGCAGGCAATGTCTTCGGCACGGCCAGCCTGCTCAGCGCCATGGATACGAGCGTCAACGCCTTGCTGGCGGTTCTGGTGGTGCCGATCGAGGGCGACGCATCGGATGGCGCGATGGCCTTGCGCCGCGCGGTGGCGAGCCTCGCCGACCCCGCTGTCATCCGGCTTGAAGTCCCGGCCGGGCATGCCTTCCCCTCAGGCCATCCGATGCATGGCAAGACCGCCAGGGACGGCAGGCCGACCCTCTATCTCTGCCGCCACGGCGCCTGCAGTGCGCCCGTCACCGATGCGGCAGACTTGGAGGCAGCCCTACTGCAGCTCATGGGGCGTGGCACCGGCGCGATCTAGCGCCGATGCCGATCAACTTCCCGCCTGACGCTCACGCCAGCTCGAGACCCGAAGCCTGTAGAGGACATGACGAACGAGCGGGTGCCCCGGGTCGAGTGCGGGATGGTCGAAGTCGCCCTCCTGGTCCCGCTGCATGCCGAGACGCTCCATCACCCGCCGCGAGGGCGTGTTCGTTACCGTGGTAAAGGAGACGATCTCGCCGAGGTTGAGGGTTTCGAATCCGAATCGAAGCCACGCCCGCGCAGCCTCGCTGGCATAGCCATGGCCCCAGGCCGACCGGGCCAGTCGCCAGCCAATCTCGACGCAAGGCGCAAAAGGCAGCGCGTGGCGCGGCCGGTTGAGGCCGACGAAGCCGATGAACGACCCGCTTTCCTTCACCACCACCGGCTGGAAACAGATTCCGTCCTCACGGCTTCGCTGGCGCGCTGTATCCAGCAAGGCATCGCTTTCCGCCCGGTCGAGAGTGGACGGAAAATAGCGCATCACCTCCGGATCGGCATTGAGCGCGGCGAAAGCCTCGCGGTCTTCATCCGCCCAGGGTCTCAGCAGCAGGCGGTCCGTCTCGATCACCGGGGCGACCTCGCTCGGATCTTCCAGCTGGTCCGTCATCGTTGCACCTCCGAATCGACCTGATTCACGTGAAACATCTGCACCTCAAAAAGCAACACCCGCGAGAGCTGTCGCCGCTCGCGGGTGTTTCACGTGAATCCCATGGAAAGGCGCGAGGTCCCCGCGCCCGTCCGTCAGGTGTTCATGCTGTCGAAGAAGTCGTCGTTCGACTTGGTCTGGCGCAGCTTGTCGAGCAGGAACTCGATAGCGTCGACCGTCCCCATCGGGTTGAGGATGCGGCGCAGGACGAACATCTTCTTCAGGTTCACCGGCTCGACCAGCAGCTCTTCCTTGCGGGTGCCGGAGCGCTGGATGTCGATGGCCGGGAACACGCGCTTGTCGGAGATCTTCCGGTCCAGGATGATCTCGGAGTTGCCGGTGCCCTTGAACTCTTCGAAGATGACCTCGTCCATGCGGCTACCGGTATCGATCAGGGCGGTAGCGATGATCGTCAGCGAGCCGCCCTCCTCGATGTTACGGGCCGCACCGAAGAAGCGCTTCGGCCGCTGCAGGGCGTTGGCGTCGACACCGCCGGTCAGCACCTTGCCCGAGGACGGGACGACGGTGTTGTAGGCGCGGCCGAGGCGGGTGATCGAGTCCAGCAGGATGACCACGTCGCGGCCATGCTCGACGAGACGCTTGGCCTTCTCGATGACCATCTCCGCCACCTGCACGTGACGCACTGCCGGTTCGTCGAAGGTGGAGGACACCACTTCGCCGTTCACCGTGCGCTGCATGTCCGTGACTTCCTCCGGCCGCTCGTCGATGAGCAGCACGATCAGGTAGCATTCGGGATGGTTGGTGGTGATGGACTTGGCGATGTTCTGCAGGAACACCGTCTTGCCGGTCCGCGGCGGCGCGGTGATCAGGCCGCGTTGGCCCTTGCCGAGCGGGGCGACCAGGTCGATGACCCGCGACGACAGATCCTTGCTGCCGGCCGGGGTCTCGACTTCCATCTTCAGCCGCTCATCCGGATAGAGCGGGGTCAGGTTGTCGAAGTGGACCTTGTGGCGCGCCTTCTCCGGGTCTTCGAAGTTGATCTTGTTGACCTTGAGCAGCGCGAAATAGCGCTCGCCTTCCTTGGGACTGCGGATCTCGCCTTCGACCGTGTCGCCGGTTCGCAGCGAGAAGCGGCGGATCTGCGACGGCGAGATGTAGATGTCGTCCGGGCCCGGCAGATAGTTCGCGTCCGGCGAACGCAGAAAACCGAAACCGTCCTGCAACACTTCGACGACGCCCTCGCCGATAATGTCGACGTCCTGGGCAGCCAGTTGCTTGAGGATGGCGAACATCAGCTCCTGCTTGCGCATGGTGCTGGCGTTCTCGACCTCATGCTCCTCCGCAAAAGCGAGGAGTTCGGTCGGCGTCTTGATCTTCAGATCTGAGAGTTTCATTTCCCGCATGGGCAATGGATGGTCTTCTGCTAGAGGGGTGGAGGAGGAGATGCGAGTGATCCCGCGCCGCATATGGGCAGACCGGATCATCAGGAAAAGGGAATGGCTGCGGGTCGACAATCGGAGCTGTCGTTCCGACCTGGTGCTTCTACGGCTCCGGTTGCCTGCGCGGGTCAAGACCGCCGCTCCGGAACTTCGCCAACACCATGCCCGCAGGATGTGAGGTTGAGGGAATCTACATTTTTAAATTCGGCAGGGCAAGCACCATTCGTCGAGTGCTCGCACTATTGTCACGTCGGGCGCAAGACTATCCGTCTCCGCCCGACGCAGGGTTATGACAGGTTAACCGCTCAAAACGGCTTGATCACCACCAGAATCACGATCAGAACCATAAGTACGGTCGGCACTTCGTTGACGATGCGATAGTGGCGAGAGCTGTGCGTGTTGGCATCCGCGGCAAATTGGCGCACGCAGCGCGCAAGGTAACCGTGCAAACCGCTCATCACGAGAACCAGCGTCAGCTTGGCATGCAGCCATCCGGACGAGAAGAACCCGCCCTCATAGGCGACCCACAGGCCGAAGATCCAGGACGAGATCATCGCCGGCGTCATGATCGCCTTGAGCAGGCGCCGCTCCATGACCTTGAAGGTCTCGCTCTGCGGCGTCCCCGGTCCCGCTTCCGCGTGATAGACGAAAAGCCGCGGCAGGTAGAACATCGCGGCCATCCAGGCGATGACCGAGATGATGTGCAGAACCTTCAGCCATAGATAGAGCATGGATCATCCGTTTCCAGGGGGAACACTGCCACGGACAGGCCGTGGCAGACGTCAGGACGCCTCAAACGGGTCCGGGGCCCGGCGCACACGTTCGATCATCCGCGCCACGTTCTCCGGATCCGCATCCGGTGTCACTCCATGCCCCAGATTGAAGATCAGCGGACCCTGTCCAAGTGTCGCAAGCACCTGGTCGACACCCTCGTCCAGCGCCTGCCCGCCGGCAACCAGCCGCATCGGGTCGAGATTGCCCTGCACGGGAACCAGCTTCTGCACCTCGCGGGCAAGCGCGCCCGGCACGGTCCAGTCGAGGCCGACCGCATCGACGCCGGTCCCGGCGATGTAATCGGCGAGCCGCGCGGCCGATGCCTTGGGGAACCCGATGATCTTCGCGCCCGGCACGGCTGCACGCACGCCCTCGACGATCGCCCGCGTCGGGGCGATCGACCAGCGGCGGAAACCGGCATCGTCGAGAACGCCGGCCCAGGTGTCGAAGATCTGCACCGCATCGGCGCCGGCCTTCAGCTGCCGCACCAGATAATCGATGGAGGCCGTGACCAGCTGGTCGATGAAGGCCTGCATCAGCTCCGGATCGCGATAGGCGCCGATCCTGGCGGCGGTCTGCTCCTGGGTGGTGTGCCCGGCCACGGAATAGCAGGCGACCGTCCACGGGGCTCCGCAGAAGCCCAGCAGCGTCACCTCTTCCGGGAGTTCCCGGCGCAACCGCGAGACGATCTCGATGACGGGATCGAGATGGCCGACCGCCCGTTTCTGGTCGAGCTTGCCGACGAGCCGGTCGCTGAGCGGTTCCAGCACCGGTCCGCGCCCTTCCTCGAAGCGAACGGGATATCCGAGCGCATCGGGAACCACGAAGATATCCGAGAAGAGAATCGCCGCGTCGAAGCCGTAGCGCCGGATGGGCTGCAAAGTGACTTCGGTTGCAAGCTCTATGTCGTAACAAAATTCAAGAAAGTTAACTCTTTTTGAACGGGTGGCACGGTACTCGGGGAGATACCGTCCGGCCTGTCTCATCATCCAGACCGGGGGCGGCCAGAGCCTTTCGCCGGCCAGCACCTGCATGATCCGTCGCGACGCCGTCTGAGACACGAGACCCCCTTTAAAAAAGAAAAGAATCCTTGAAATAGGATTCTGTTGTTTTTGTTTGGCACTGGACAACCGGGATTATCGGTTGTCGACACGGCTCCACATGACCTGTTCGCTCACCGCCTGTCGAGGGGTTTCGGGCATAAGCCCTTTTACCCATCGTGGTGATAACCCGAATTTCCGATAAAAAACAGGCAGCTGGAGTTTTGTTAACCATCTGTTAACCTTTAAGGCAGCGTCGAACAAGCTGGGGACGGCGGAAGAACACTTCGGTTTTCCCCGCAATCGGCGATCCTTCCGTCTCCGGCTCCTGCTCGCCTGTGCAGTGTTGATTGTTTTTTCGCTTCGGGCATGGTTTTGCGGACGTGGCCTCGAAAGGGCCGGTTTGACCACACTAACCAGCGCAAATGCCGCCTGCAGGGGATAACAGCTTGGGAAAGACTCGTAACTTCTTCCACCTGCACATGGTTTCGGACTCCACCGGCGAAACTTTGATGACCGTGGCGCGCGCCGCGACCGCCCAGTACGAGGACGTTCAGGCGATCGAGCACGTCTATCCGCTGGTGCGCTCGACGCGGCAGCTCGACCATGCGCTCGACGAGATCGAGCACGCTCCCGGCATCGTTCTCTATACGCTCGTCGATCCGGAGCTGGCCGACCGGCTGGAGCAGGCTGCCCGGGCTGCCGGCGTTCCCTGCGTCAACATCCTTTCGCCGGTCTTCGCCGTCTTCCAGTCCTATCTCAATGTCCGCCTGACGGGCCGCATCGGCGGCCAGCATGCGCTCGATGCCGACTATTTCCATCGCATCGAGGCGCTCAATTTCACCATGCTGCATGACGACGGGCAGATCCCGGACAATCTCGACGAGGCGGATGTGGTGCTTCTGGGCGTCAGCCGCACGTCCAAGACGCCGACCTGCATCTATCTGGCCAATCGCGGCATCAAGGCGGCGAACATTCCCATCGTTCCGGACATTCCCCTGCCCCGCCAGCTCGGCGAGCTGCGCCGGGCGATGGTGGTGGCCGTCGTCGCCTCGGTGGAGCGCATCCAGCAGGTGCGGCAGAACCGCATCCTGACGCTCAATGCGGGCGGGTTCGAGAACGAGACCTATGTCGACCGCCGGGTGATCGCCCGCGAAATCGCGGTGACGCGCAAGATCTGCGCCGAGCACGGCTGGCCGCTGATCGACGTCACCCGCCGGTCCATCGAGGAAACCGCGGCGGAAATCATGGCCTTGTACCGGACCCACAAGAGCGCTCTGGCAAACGGCGGCGTGGCCTGATATCGCCTGAAGCGGCCTTCAACAGCTTGCGGATGGGTTCATGACCGACATCATTCTCGCCAGCGGCAGCCGGATCAGGGCCGAGCTGCTCGCCAATGCCGGCCTCACGTTCCGGGTCGACCCGGCGCAGGTGGACGAGCGCGCCGTCGAGGCGCCGCTGCTGGAGGCGGGCTTTCCTCCCGAGGACATCGCCCGCGTTCTTGCCGAAGCCAAGGCCCAGGAAACCAGCGCCCGCAATCCCGGCGCCCTCGTCATCGGCGCCGACCAGGTGCTGGAGTTCGACGGCCGCCGCCTGACCAAGCCGGAGGATATGGAGGCGGCCCGCCGCCAGCTTCTCGCCATGTCCGGCAAGCGCCACCAGCTGCATTCCTCGGCCGCAATCGCCCGCGACGGCGAGACCGTATGGTGCGGCACCGCGACGGTGCATATGAAGATGTGGCCCTTCGGCCCGGAATTCGTCGGCCGCTATCTCGCCGCCGCCGGCGATGTCGTGCTGTCCAGCGTCGGCGCCTATCAGCTCGAGGGGCGCGGCGTGCAGCTTTTCGAGGCCATCGAGGGCGACTATTTCACTGTGCTCGGCCTGCCGCTGCTGCCGCTGCTGAAGCAGCTGCGCGAGATGGGGGCAATCGAGAGATGACGCGGCGTGCCGCCATCACCGGCTATCCCGTCAGCCATTCCCGTTCGCCGCTGATCCACAATCACTGGCTCGCCCTTCACGGCATCGACGGCACCTACGAGCGCATCGCCGTCGCGCCGGAAGAGGCTCATTGCTTCTACGAGTCTTTGGGCGACCAGGGGCTTGTCGGCTGCAACGTCACGGTTCCCAACAAGGAAGCGGCGGCCGCGGTCTGTGCCACGCTCGACGAGGCCGCGCGCGCCATGGGCGCGGTCAACCTGTTGTGGGTGGAAGCCGACGGCCGCGTGCACGGCGCCAATACCGATGGCCTCGGCTTTCTCGGCAATCTCGACCAGATGGCGCCGGGCTGGGACGAGGATCTGCGCGAGGCGGTGGTCCTGGGCGCCGGCGGGGCGGCTCGCGCCATCGTCTGGGCGCTGCTGTCGCGCGGTGTGAAAACCGTGACAATCGTCAATCGCACAAGGTCGAAAGCCGAAGAACTCTGCGCCCGTTTCGGGTCCGACTCGAAGGCTGCCGACTGGGGAGAACTCACCAGTCTTCTGGGGAGTGCCGGGCTGCTCGTCAACACGACCTCGCTCGGCATGCAGGGCCAGCCGCCGCTGGAGATCGACCTCTCCCCGCTCCCTGTGTCGGCGCTGGTGACCGATGCGGTCTATGCGCCGCTGGAAACGCCGCTGCTGGCCGCAGCGCGCGCGAGGGGCAACCCGGTGGTCGACGGGCTCGGCATGCTGCTGCACCAGGCGGTGCCCTCCTTCGAGCGCTGGTTCGGCGTCCGTCCGCAGGTCACCGCGGAGCTGCGCGCCCTGCTTCTGGCCGATCTCGAGGTGGCCGCGTGATCGTTCTCGGCCTCACCGGCTCCATCGGCATGGGCAAGAGCACCACGGCGCGCATGTTCGCCGAGGCCGGTGCGGCGGTCTATGACGCCGATGCTGCCGTGCACCGGCTCTATTCCGGCAAGGCGGCGCCGCTGATCGAGGCCGGCTTTCCCGGCACCGTCGTGGACGGCACGGTCGACCGCACCCGGCTCGGCGAGCAGGTCATCGGCAAGCCCGGGGAGATGAAACGGCTGGAGGCCATCGTCCATCCCCTGGTGCGCGAGGCGGAGAACGCCTTTCTTCAGGATGCCGCGCGCCGGGGCGCCCGCGTTGCCGTGCTCGACATCCCGCTCCTGTTCGAGACGGGCGGCGAGCGCCGCGTGCGTGCCGCTGTCGTGGTCACCGCATCGCCGGATGTCCAGCGCGAGCGGGTGCTCGCCCGCCCCGGCATGAGCGAAGCGCGGTTCGAGGGCATCCTCGCCAAGCAGATGCCGGATGCGGAAAAGCGTCGCCGGGCGCATTTCCTCGTCGATACGGGTCAGGGGGTCGAGCCCGCGCGCCGCGCGGTCGGCGCAATCCTGCGGGCCGTCGCCTCCCTCGCCTGAGGAAAAGCACGCGGATATCCTGCGCACAACCGGCTCGCAACATGAGGATCAGCTGGGGAAAACCGGTGGCAAGGAGCATGGGGCGCTGTGCCTTGCTGTCGCTGCCGGGGCCGATCTGAGACACTGAAACCGGCCGGCGCATCGCCGGCCGGGCATGACACGGGGACCTCGACCTTGCGGGAAATCGCCTTCGACACGGAAACCACGGGCCTTGATCCCAGGAACGGCGACCGGCTGGTGGAAATCGGCGGCGTCGAGCTGATCAACCACGTGCCGACGGGCCGCACCTATCACGTCTACATCAACCCCGAGCGCGATGTGCCGATCGAGGCGTTCAACGTGCACGGCCTGTCGAGCGAGTTTCTGGCCGACAAGCCGAAATTCGCCGAAGTGGCGCAGGAGTTCCTGGAGTTCGTCGGCGATGCGGTGCTGGTGATCCACAACGCCTCGTTCGACATGGGCTTCATCAACATGGAGCTCGCGCGCGTCGGCCTGGGGCCGATCCCGCCCGCCCAGGTGCTCGACACGCTGGCCATCGCCCGGCGCAAGCATCCCGGCTCGCCCGCCTCGCTGGACGCGCTGTGCTCGCGCTACGGCATCGACAATTCGCGCCGCACCAAGCACGGCGCGCTGCTCGATTCCGAGATCCTGGCAGAGGTCTATATCGAGCTGATCGGCGGCAAGCAGGCCGGCCTTGCCTTCAGCGCCGAGGAAGAGACGACGACTGTCGAGGTCGTGCAGCAGCGCAGCCGCGCCCAGCCGCGGCCCGTGCCGCTGCCCCCGCGCCTGAGCGCCGCCGAGATCGAGGCCCATGCCGCGTTCGTCTCCGGCATGGGCGACAAGGCCCTGTGGAAGCGTTACGAGCCGGGCGAGGCCTGATCAGCTGGGAAAATGAGAGCGGGGAAGGATCCCCGTTCTTCTTCCTTACAGCATCGAGGGCAGGACGCGATCCGGCGGACGGTGGCCGTCCATGAAGGTCTTGATGTTGATGATGACCTTCTCGCCCATGTCGATGCGGCCCTCGACCGTGGCCGATCCCATATGCGGCAGCAGCACCACCTTGGTGGAGGCGACCAGCTTCGGGTTGACCGCCGGCTCGTGCTCGAATACGTCGAGACCGGCGCCGGCGAGCTGGCCGGCATCGAGCTGACGGATCAGCGCCGCCTCGTCGATCACCTCGCCGCGCGCGGTGTTGACGATATAGGCCTCGGGCTTCATCAGCTTGAGCCTGCGGGCCGACAGCAAGTGATAGGTCGCCGGGGTGTGCGGGCAGTGGATGGACACGACGTCCATGCGCGCCAGCATCTGGTCGAGGCTTTCCCAGTAGGTCGCCTCGAGCGACTCCTCCACCGCCTCGGACACCCTCCGGCGGTTGTGGTAGTGGATCGACATGCCGAAGGCCTTGGCGCGGCGCGCCACCGCCTGGCCGATGCGGCCCATGCCGATGATGCCGAGCCGTTTGCCCCAGATCCGCCGGCCGAGCATCCAGGTCGGCGACCAGCCCGTCCACTCGCCATGCTCCAGCACCTTGATGCCTTCGGCGATGCGGCGCGGCACGCCGAGGATCAGCGCCATGGTCATGTCGGCCGTATCCTCGGTCAGCACGCCGGGGGTGTTGGTGACCGTGATGCCGCGATTGTTGGCGGTGATCACGTCGATATTGTCGACGCCATTGCCGAAATTGGCGATCAGCTTGAGATTGGGTCCGGCCTGCGACAGCACGGCGGAGTCGATCCGGTCGGTGACCGTCGGCACCACCACGTCGGCGGTCTTCACCGCCTCCACCAGCTCGGCCTGGCTCAGCGGCCTGTCGGCCTCGTTGAGGCGCGTCTCGAACAGCTCGCGCATCCGCGTCTCGACGACGTCGGGCAGTTTGCGTGTCACGACGACCAGTGGCTTCTTCCTGGGCATGCTCCTCGCCTTTTCGCGCTCTGTTGAGGGCTCCTTAACCCTACCTGTCCGAAATTGCGTCGTCGTCGCCGCAGCGGCCGGGCCGACGCTTCAGTTCTCATTACCAGATGGTCCGGTCAAAACAAGGGATCGGAACGTGCGATAGCGCCGGATGGCGGGCTCAAGGCGGGCCTGCCTTGAAAATGTGCGATTCTCGGTCTTTCGCTGAACCCGTCGGACAGGCAGCGGCGATACGGATTTCGAGGGAAAGGACAGGGACCCCATGCGTGGATTGGCGAGGCGGTGCAGCGATCACGACAGGCAGCGGGCGGACGACGCCGGCCGGTCGCGTGCGCGCCCTGCGCCGACCCGCATCCGAAGGCCCCTTGCCCGAGCGCTGGCCGCCGCCGGCCTCTGCCTGCTGCTGCTGCTGCAGATCTTCGCCGGGCCCGGCACCGCCCTTGCCCAGAGCACCACAAAGGGTCCGAGCGGCTTTCCCGTGCCGCGCTTCGTCAGCCTCAAGTCCGAGCGCGTCAACGTGCGCATCGGGCCGACGCTGGAGCACCGCATCGGCTGGACCTATGTCCGCGCCGGCCTGCCAGTTGAGATCGTCCAGGAATTCGAGAACTGGCGCCGCATCCGCGACTGGCAAGGCGAAGAGGGCTGGGTGTTCCATTCGCTGCTCAGCGGCCGCCGTACGGCGCTGGTGACCCCCTGGGAGCAGTCCGGCACCACGCCGCTGCGCGCCGAGCCGCGCTCCGACGCCCGTCTCGTCGCCGAGCTGGGCCCGAACGTGCTGGCCAATGTGGGGAGCTGTCGGCAGGGCTGGTGCCGCATCAGCGGCGAGAAATTCGCCGGCTGGATCGACCAGACGCGGCTGTTCGGCGTCTATCCGGACGAAACGGTCGAGTGATCGTACCACTTGCAAATCATTGAAACACAAACGAAAACGGCGGCCGCACCTTGGTGTGGCCGCCGTTTTTCTTCGTCCTGATGCGAAAGTCTCGTCTCAGACTTCCTCGATCTGGCGTGCGACCTGGGCTTCGGCTTCCTGCATCTTCAGCGCGTCGAGCCGCGGCATCGACACGGTGTTGTAGCCGCTGTCGACGAAATGCACCTCGCCGGTGACGCCGGACGACAGGTCCGACAGGAGGTAGAGCGCCGAGCCGCCGACCTCGTCGATGGTCACGGTGCGACCGAGCGGCGAGTGCTGCTTCTGGTAGTTGAACATCACCCGCGCGTCGGAGACGCCCGATCCGGCCAGCGTGCGCACCGGGCCGGCAGAGATCGCGTTCACCCGGACGTTCTGCAGGCCGTAATCCATGGCGAGGTAGCGCACGGAGGATTCCAGCGCCGCCTTGGCCACGCCCATCACGTTGTAGTTCGGCATCACCTTGGTCGAGCCGCCATAGGTCAGCGTCACGATCGAGCCGCCGTTCGGCATCAGCTCGGCCGCCCGCTTGGCGATCTCGGTGAAGGAGAAGCACGAGATCAGCATCGTGCGGGTGAAGTTCTCCCGCGTCGTGTCGGCATAGCGGCCGCGCAGCTCCGACTTGTCGGAAAAGGCGATGGCATGGACGAGAAAGTCGATGCTGCCCCACTCGGCCTTCAGCGTCTCGAACACCTTGTCGACCGTGGCGATGTCCTCGACGTCGCAGGGGATCAGCAGATTGGCCCCCACGCTGTCGGCCAGCGGCCGCACGCGGCGGCCGAAGGCCTCGCCCTGATAGGTGAAGGCGAGCTCCGCCCCCTGTGCCGCAAGCGCCTTGGCGATCCCCCACGCGATGGAGTGATCGTTTGCGACGCCCATGACCAGACCGCGTTTGCCCTTCATAAGCCCGCTCATTCCCAACTCCTTCAGAGAAGCGGGCGGGGCCTTGCCCGCTCCGCCCGGTCCCGCCGTTGCCGGCCGGATGTGGTTTGCGTGAAGATCAGCCGTTGTAGCGGCGGAAGACGAGCGTGGCGTTGGTGCCGCCGAAGCCGAAGCCGTTGGACATGATGGTGTTCAGGCCGGCATTGTCGATGCGCTCGCGCACGATCGGCACGTCGGCGAAGACCGGGTCGAGCTCCTCGATATGGACCGAGGGGGCGATGAAGTCGTGCTGCATCATCAGCAGCGAGTAGATCGCCTCGTGCACGCCGGCCGCGCCCAGCGAGTGGCCGGAGATCGCCTTGGTGGCCGAGATCCGCGGCAGGTCCTTGCCGAACACGCTGCGCATTGCCTCCACCTCGCGCTCGTCGCCGACCGGCGTCGAGGTCGCGTGCGGGTTGATGTAGTCGATCGGCTCGCCGACATTGGCCATGGCCAGCTTCATGCAACGGGCAGCGCCCTCGCCGGAAGGGGCGACCATGTCGTAGCCGTCGGAGGTCGCGCCATAGCCGACGATCTCGGCATAGATGGTCGCGCCGCGCGCCTTGGCGTGCTCCAGCTCCTCGAGCACCAGCACGCCGCCGCCGCCGGCGATCACGAAGCCGTCGCGATTCTTGTCGAACGGACGGGACGCGTTGTAGGCGGTGTCGTTGTACTTGCTCGACATGGCGCCCATGGCGTCGAACAGGTTCGACATGGTCCAGTCGAGATCCTCGCCGCCGCCGGCGAAGACGACGTCCTGCTTGCCCCACTGGATCAGCTCGGCGGCATGGCCGATGCAGATGTTGGTGGTCGCGCAGGCTGCGGAGATCGAATAGTTGACGCCGTGGATCTTGAACGGGGTCGCCAGCGTCGCCGAAGTGGTGGAGCTCATCGCCTTGGGAACGGCGGTCGGTCCGATGCGGCGCGGGCCCTTGTCGCGGGTGATGTCGGCCGCCTCGACGATGGTGCGCGTCGACGGGCCGCCCGAGCCCATGACGATGCCGGTGCGCTCGTTGCTGATGTCGCTCTCCTCGAGACCGGCATCGGCGATCGCCTGCTGCATCGACATGTAGGTCCAGGCCGCGCCCGGTCCCATGAAGCGGGTCGTGCGGCGGTCGAGCACCTCGAACGGATCGACGGTCGGGGCGCCGTGGACCTGGCAGCGGAATCCGAGCCGCGCATAGTCCTCGGCCGGAACGATGCCGGACTTGCCCTCGCGCAGGCTCGCCGTCACTTCCTGGGTGGTGCCGCCCAGCGACGACACGATGCCCATTCCGGTTATCACCACCCGCCTCATCGCGGTCTCCCATGCTGTCTTTCGGAGCCGGCGCAAGGGGCCGGTCCGGTATCAATCGAAACGTCGAGCCACGGCGCGATCCCGTCCGTGCGACATCACTGCCTGATATCGCTGCGCGGTCGTGCCGTCCGGGGGCGCCTGGCCGCCTGTGCGGCCGGGCATGCCCTCACCAGATAGGCGCTGCCGCGCCGGCGATCAATCGCCCGCGTCGGGTCCTACTCGGTCTTGAACAGGCCGACCTTCAGGTCCTTGGCCTGATAGATCGTCTCGCCGTCCGCCTTCAGCCAGCCGTCGGCGATGCCGAGCACGAGGCGGCCGCGCCGCACGCGCTTCAGCTCGACGCCGTATTCGACGAGCTTGGTTTCCGGGGTGACCATCTTGGAGAACTTGATCTCGCCGGTGGAAATCGCCCGCCCGCGGCCCGGCTCGCCGAGCCAACCGAGGAAGAAACCGGTCATCTGCCACAGCGCATCGAGGCCCAGGCAGCCCGGCATGACCGGGTCGCCATGGAAATGGCAGGGGAAGAACCAGAGGTCGTCGCGGATGTCGAGCTCGGCGCGGACCTGCCCCTGACCGTATTCGCCGCCATCCTCGGAGATCGAGGTGATGCGGTTGAACATCAGCATGGGCGGAAGCGGCAGCTGCGCATTTCCGGGGCCAAACAGCTCGCCGCGTCCGCAGGCAAGCAATTCATCGTAGGAGTAGCTCGATTGCCGCACGTTCTTCCCATTCCCGCAGGTTGATCGGTTGTCCCGTATGCGCAAGACGGCCGTCATGGCCGCCCCGCCGGACCGGGATCTGGTTCTGCCGCGCTTACTAACATAGCATCTTGCGCTCCGGAAACCCGTGAAGTGGCCCCCGGAATGAGCTTTTTCGCACTCCTTTAGGTCGGCTTGCCACATTTTCCGGCCGCAGCGCGCGTTCGGGCCGTCGTTTTGACCCTTTTCCTCGGCACCTTGGCGGCCGCGGACAGGGCGAAGCTTGCAAATCAGGCGCGATCCGTGGCAGAAAACTGCCATGGATCTTGCGTGCCGGTGGGGGCAGTCCCCACATGAACGGTGCGGCAGGGTTCTGGCGAGGGTCGCCGAAGGCGCCCGCAATGGCGGTCCCCGGCGGACCGGGATGCAACGAGAACGGAAAGCGAGCGGGAAGACGTGGGCGAACTGCACCGGCATCGTGAGGTACAGGAAATGCTTCGTTCGGCCGGCCTGAGGCCGACCCGACAGCGCGTTGCGCTGGCCGAGCTCCTGTATTCCAGGGGCAACCGGCACATCTCCGCCGAGCTTCTGCACGAAGAGGCGGAAGCCGCCGACGTTCCGGTGTCGCTGGCCACGGTCTACAACACGCTGCACCAGTTCACCGAGGCCGGCCTCCTGCGCGAGGTCGCCGTCGAGGGCACCAAGACCTATTTCGACACCAACACCGACGACCACCACCACTTCTTCATCGAAGGCGACAACAAGGTGGTCGACATTCCCGGCTCCGGCGTGTCGATGGCCCGGCTTCCCGAGGCGCCCGAGGGCATGGAGATCGTCCGCGTCGACGTGGTGATCCGCCTGCGCCGCAAGGACTGAGCCTTCCCGGCCCGGCCTGCTGCCCGATTTCCCGACAGTTTCAAGACCTCTGCAACGCGGGCATGGCGCCCGCGCTTTTCGCTGCGCGGATCAGGCAGCCTGGCGGCGCGTGTTTTCCGGGCTCTTGCACAGGTCGGCGATCAGGCACTTCTCGCAGTCCGGCTTGCGGGCCTTGCAGATGTAGCGGCCATGCAGGATCAGCCAGTGATGGGCGTGCAGCAGGAATTCCCGCGGCACCGCCTTTTCCAGCGCCGTCTCCACTTCCAGCGGCGTCTTGCCCGGCGCCACGCCGATGCGGTTGCCGAGGCGGAAGAGATGCGTGTCGACCGCGATGGTCGGCTGGCCGAAGGCGATGTTCAGCACCACGTTGGCGGTCTTGCGCCCGACGCCGGGCAGCGTTTCCAGCGCCTCCCGGTCCTGCGGCACTTCGCCGCCGAAGCGGTCGATCAGCAGCTGCGACAGGGCGATGACGTTCTTCGCCTTGTTGCGGAAGAGCCCGATGGTCTTGATCGCCTCGCGCAGCCGGTCCTCGCCCAGCTCCACCATCTTCTGCGGCGTGTCGACGGTCTCGAACAGCGGCCGCGTCGCCTTGTTGACGCCGACATCGGTCGCCTGCGCCGACAGCGCCACGGCAACCAGCAGCGTGTAGGGATTGACGTAGTGCAGCTCGCCGGTCGGCTCCGGATTGGCGGCGTGGAAGCGCGCGAAGATCGCGTAGAGCTCGTCCTTGCTGTAGCGCGGGCGCGCCGTGCGGCGGGGCTTGGCCGCCTTCGGCCCGGCGGCGGTTTTCGTCGCCTTGGCGGCCTTCGCAGCAGCCGCTTTGGCGGCCGGTGCGGCGGGCTTGCGCGACTTGCGGGGATCGGGCTGGTTCGCGGTCATTCCTCCTCTATAATCACCGCTCATGACGAGCGGCAATCCGAAAACCGAGCGGCCCGATCCGCAAGACCTTGCTTCCGATCCGGTCCAGGCCGATCCGGATGCGCCTTTCTTTGCGGCGCTGCTGACGCCCTACCGCTCGCTCGGGCCGGCGGGCTTCCGCATCCTCATGCTCGTGGTCTGCGCCATCTGCCTGACCGCCGGCCTGTTGTTCCTGTCGCTCGGCGCCTGGCCGGTCTTCGGCTTTCTCGGCCTCGATATCCTGCTGATTTTCTTCGCCTTCCGCTGGAATTACCGGGCGGCGCGGGCGTTCGAGGAGGTGCAGGTCTCGCGCACGGAAATCCGCATCCGCAAGGTGCTGGCCTCCGGCCGCGAGCAACTCTACTCCTGCAATCCGTTCTGGGCGCGCCTCGATGTGCGCGAGGAGGAGGACGAGGGCGTCGTGCGCATCACGCTGACCGCCCGCGGCATGTCGGTCGACATCGGCGGCTTCCTCAATCCGGAAGACCGCACCAGCTTTGCCGGCGCCCTGCGACGCGCGGTCGCACTGGCCAAGGCCGGCGGCCCGCAGCCGGACCTGCCGGCAACGGCCTGAGCGCCTTTTTCCCGTTCTGCAGCGGCGGCACGCTGCCGGATCAAAAGATCCGGCAGAACTGCGGCGGCATGCCCGGCCGCTGCCAGGTGACCGTGTTGCCGCTGCCGGTCAGCGCATAGCCCCGCCCGACATAGTTCAGCTCGCCGCCGCCGCCCGACCGGTCGGGCAGCGTCACCGGCGACAGGCCGCGCTCGCGCACCGTCGCGGTGCGGCGGGCATTGTCGATGGTCACGTCGAGATAGGCGCCGCTGTCGCAATCGTAGGAGAGCGGCAGCACGTCGCCGGAAGGCAGCGGTTCCGGGGGCAGGAACTGCGGCGGCGGCGCCGGCCGGTAGACCGGGGCCGGTTCCGCCTCCGCCATGCCCGGGGGAATCGTGACCGTGCGCGTGCCCCCGCCGGCCAGATAGATGCCGAGGCACCGTCCGCGCAGGTTCGAGACCAGCCAGGGGTGCCCGGCCAGCGTGTCCTGGATCATCCGCCCGCCCGGCGGCACTTCGGCCTGGGTCTGGCGCAGCCCGTCGAAGTCGAGCCAGTGCACGATCACCGGCCGGTTGCGGTCGTTGACGAAGATCATCCGGGCCGGCCGGTCGCTCGGCACCGAGGCGATGTCGCCCTCCTCGTAACAGCTGATGCCGCCGCTGCCGCCCGCCACCGGCAGGCCGCGCGTCATCTGCGGCGCCGCCACCACCGGGGCCGGGGTGGCGCAGGCCTGCTGGAAGCTGCGCACCGGCTGGGCGCTGCCCGACAGCGACACCTTGTAGCGCCAGTTGCCGGCGATGCCGACATCCAGCGTCTCGCCGCGGATCATGCCGGTCCAGATCGGGTCGTCGGCCGTCAGCGTCACCACCGGCTCGGACTGGCCGGCCTCGTTGTTGGCGCTCGACCCGCGCGCCGTGTAGCTGCGCGATACGTCGCGGGCCGACAGCTGCACGGCGATCTGCTGGTTCTCGGCGAGCGGGTCGGCGGTTGCGGCAAGCTGCATCTCGATCCGGTTGGAGCCGCGCTGGCAGCTGGCCCGGAGTGCTCGGTCGTCGGTCTGGCGCAGGCCGTAGACCAGCTGCAGCCGGTCGCCGCCCAGGTCCTCCACATACCAGTTGCGCCCCTCGAACAGCGGCAGCCCCGGCTGCACGCCGGCCAGGTCCTGCGGCGGATCGACGTCGCGCGCCTCGTCCTGGTCTCCGTTCTGGGTTACCTGCGCGGTTGCCGCCGCCTCGTCCTGCCGCGTCTGCGCGTCCTCGGCGGCGGTCGCGGGGGTCTCGCGGGCGGCTTGCGCCTCGTCGCGGCTGCCGCGCAAGCCGTCCTCCGCGCTCCCGTCGACGGACGGGCGGCGGACGCCGCCGGCCCGCGGCGGTGCGCTCGGTCCTGCACCGGACGGCACGGCCTGGCGCACGCCGCGCGCACCCGCATCGGCCTGGCTGGACGCGGCGCCCTTTGTCGCCATCGTCACCTTCCAGTCGCCGCAGATGTCGACCTCGTCGCGCAGGATCCGCCCGTCGGCGAGCACCAGCCGCAGCGAGCGCCGGCAGTCGATCTGCCCGTCGTTCTTGGCATCGCCCTCCACCTCGACGAAGACGCGCGCTTCGGCCCGGCGGCGCACCTGCATCGCCTTGCCGTCCATCTCCACCTCGCGGATCGCGGTGTCGTCGTCGGTCTGGATCATCACCAGCCGGCGCTGCACGCGCTGGCCGGACCCGCTTCCCGCCGTCTCGCCGCTGCCTTGCGCGGGGGCCGGCAGGGGCGACAGCAGGGCGGCGATCAGCGCCGCCAGGCCGACGGCAATACCCGCACGCGGCAGGCGCCGGCTCGCGGGCAGGGGGGCAGCTGACAGGCAGGCAACGGGGCGAAACTGGTGCATCGGCAGGTCCGTGTTCTTCGCAATCGGCGCGAGGGCGCCGTTCAGCGCCGCACAGTGGCCCGCGTTTTTGACCGAAGCAAGACGGCCCCTCCCTGCCCGGCCGTCGCAAATCGGGTGGCGATGCGCGTGTCCCGCGACTAGGCTCCCGGGTTCGTGATGATGCTTTCATCAGCGAACGGACAGCGAGCGTGACGGGAGTTCCGGCAATGACGGTGATGCGCAACATGGAAGAGGCCCTGCCGGCGGTGCCTGCAGCACAGCTTCCCGAGGCGGCGAAGGATTACGATATCGTCCGCCGCACCCTCAAGGTGATCACCGAGACCTGGCGCGACCAGCCGGCGCTGGAGACGCTCGCCGCGGAAGCCGGCCTCGACCCGATCCAGCTGCAGCGGGTGTTCTCGCGCTGGGCCGGCATCACGCCGAAACAGTTCGTCCAGGCGATCACCCTCGACCATGCCCGTGCCCTGCTGCGGCAGTCGGCCACCGTGCTCGACACCAGCTACGAGGTCGGCCTGTCGGGCCCGGCCCGCCTGCACGATCTCTTCGTCACCCACGAGGCGATGACCCCCGGCGTCTACCGGGCGCGCGGCGAGGGCGTCGAGATCCGCTACGGCTTCCACCCCTCGCCCTTCGGCCTCGCGCTGGTCATGGCGACGGAGCACGGCCTTGCGGGCCTTGCCTTTGCCGATCCGGGCGAGGAGCGCGCAGCGCTGGAGGACATGACCGGCCGCTGGCCGCGCGCGGCCTATGTCGAGGACACGGCCTTCACCGCGCCGATGGCGCAGCGCATCTTCGCGCCCTCGCAATGGTCGGCGGAACAGCCCCTGCGGGTGGTGTTGATCGGCACGGATTTCGAAATCCGCGTCTGGGAGACCCTGCTGCGCATTCCGCTCGGCCGCGCCACCACTTATCGCGACATCGCCGAGCGGCTGGGCAAGCCGACCGCCTCGCGCGCCGTCGGCCGGGCGGTCGGGCGCAATCCGATCTCCTTCGTCGTGCCCTGCCACCGGGTGCTCGGCAGCACCGGCAAGCTCTGCGGCTATCACTGGGGCCTGACGCGCAAGCGCGCGATCCTCGGCTGGGAGGCCGGGCTCGCCGGCCCCGTGCTGGAAAGCGTGTAAAGGCGGCTCAGGTCTTTTTGCGCGCCTGTTTCAGCTTGTAGAGCGCCTCCAGCGCCGCGCGCGGCGTCAGGTCGTCCGGGTCGATGGCGTCGAGCGCCTCCAGCACCGGATCGGGCGCGGGTTTCGCGGCCGGTGCGCTCGGTCTCGGCGCTGCGGCGGCGAACAGCGGCAGGTCGTCGATCAGCTGCTCCCCCGGCGCGCGCCGGTCCTGCTCCTCCAGCTGCGCCAGCACCGCCCTCGCCCGTTCGATCACCACGGACGGCAGGCCGGCAAGCTTCGCCACCTGGATGCCGTAGGATCGGTCGGCGGCCCCCGCGACGATCTCGTGCAGGAACACCACGTCCCCCTGCCACTCGCGCACCCGCACCGTCGCGTTGGTCAGTCGCGGCAGCCGGCCCGACAGGGCGGTCAGCTCGTGATAGTGGGTGGCGAACAGCGCCCGCGAGCGGTTCATCTCGTGCAGGTGCTCGATCGCCGCCCAGGCGATGGACAACCCGTCGAAGGTCGATGTGCCGCGTCCGATCTCGTCGAGGATCACCAGCGCCCGCGCGCCCGCCTGGTTGAGGATCGCCGCCGTCTCGACCATCTCCACCATGAAGGTCGAGCGTCCGCGCGCCAGATCGTCCGCCGCGCCGACGCGCGAGAACAGCCGGTCGACCACGCCGATATGCGCCGAGGCCGCCGGCACGAAGGCGCCCATCTGCGCCAGGATGGCGATCAGCGCGTTCTGCCGCAGGAAGGTCGACTTGCCGGCCATGTTGGGACCGGTGATCAGCCAGATGCGGCCGCCCGCCTCGCCCTCGCTCGGCCCCAGATCCGCGTCGTTGGCGACGAAGCTCCCGCCGCCCTCGCGCTTCAGCGCCTGCTCGACGACCGGATGCCGGCCGCCGCGAATGTCGAAGGCCAGGCTGTCGTCGACAACCGGCCGGCACTGGTTCTCCGCCTCGGCGAGATGCGCCAGCCCCGCCGCGACGTCCAGCACCGACAGCCCGTCGGCGGCGCCCTTGATGGCATCGCCCGCCCCGATCACCGCCTCGCACAGCCGGCGGAACACCTCGCTTTCCAGCGCCAGCGCCCGCCCGGCCGCATTGGCGATGCGGCTTTCCAGGTCGGCGAGTTCCGTGGTGGTGAAGCGCATCGCCCCGGCCATCGTCTGCCGGTGGATGAAGCGCGCCGGATCGGCGGTCAGCTTCTCCGCATGGGTCGCCGGCACCTCGATGAACCAGCCCAGCACGTTGTTGTGCTTGATCTTCAGCGCCCGGATCGCCAGCTCGTCGGTCAGCGCGCCCTGCAGCTGGGCGATTACCTTGCGGCTGTCGTCGCGCAGCCGCCGCAGCTCGTCGAGATCGGCGAGATAGCCCTCGGCAACGAAGCCGCCGTCGCGGGCAAGCAGCGGCGGCTCGTCCACCAGCGCCCGCTCCAGCTCGCCGGCAAGCTCCGCCGGGGCCGCCGCGATCCGCGCCAGCGCCGCGCCGATCTCTTCGCCCTCGCTGCCCGCATCCGCGAAGAGGCCGGCGATGTCGCGCGCCGCACCCAGGCCGCTGGCGATGGCCAGCAGGTCGCGCGGGCCGCCGCGCTGCATGGCGATACGCGAGAGCGCGCGCGCCATGTCGGGCACGGCCTTGAGGCGTTCGCGCAGCCGTTCGCGCAGGTACGTGTCGCCGACCAGCCGCGCCACCGCGTCCTGCCGCTTGCGGATCTCCTCCACCTCGGTCAGCGGGCCGGCCAGCCGGGCGGCCAGCAGCCGCGATCCGGGACCGGAGACGGTGCGGTCGATCACCGAGAGCAGCGATCCGGCGCGGTCTCCCGCGAGCGTGCGCATCAGCTCCAGGTTCGCCCGCGTCGCCGGGTCGATCAGCATCCGCCGCGAGGTCGCCTCGTGCGAGGGCGGGTCGAGCGGCGGGCGCTCGCCGTATTGCGTGCGCTCCACATAGGCGATGGCCGCTGCCGCCGCCGTCAGTTCAAGCCGCGAGAAGCTGCCGAAGGCCTCCAGCGTCGCAACGCCGTAATAGCGCGCCAGCCGGTCGCCGGCAGTCGCCCCGTCGAACAGGCTGCGCGGCACCGGCGACAGCGCCGCCCCGGTCTCGGCCAGCTGCCGGCGCAGCTCCGCATCGTCGAGCAGCACGTCGGCGACGATGATCTCGCGCGGGTCGATGCGGGCAAGATCGCCGGCCAATTGCCGTGCATCGCTCGTGGCGACGCGGAAGGCGCCGGTGGAAATGTCGGCCCAGGCCAGGCCATAGCTCGCCTCGTCCTCCAGCGATCCGGTGCGTGCCCGCGCCAGCGTCAGCAGGAAGTTGTTGCGCGCCGCCTCCAGCAGCCGGTCCTCGGTCAGCGTGCCGGGCGTCACCAGCCGCACCACTTCCCGCCGCACCACGGATTTGGAGCCGCGCTTCTTCGCCTCCGCCGGGTCCTCGGTCTGCTCGCAGACCGCGACGCGGAAGCCGAGGGAGATCAGCTTCTGCAGGTAGTCGTCGGCCGCATGCACCGGCACGCCGCACATGGGGATGTCCTCGCCCAGGTGCTTGCCGCGCTTGGTCAGCGTGATACCCAGCGCCCGCGAGGCCTCTTCCGCGTCCTGGAAGAACAGCTCGTAGAAGTCGCCCATGCGGTAGAACAGCAGGCAATCGGGGTTGGCCGTCTTGATCTCGATATACTGCGCCATCATCGGGGTCATGGCGGAAAGGTCAGGTGCAGGCGCCGTAGCGCCGGCGTTGTCCGGCAAGGGAGCTGTTGCGCCGGCGTTGTCCGGCGCGGGGGCGTCCCCGCCCTCGCGAAGCTGCGCTGTACTGTGGGAGATCTGCATGTCGTCGGCCATGCGGCAGACCCTAATGCGGCGGCGTCCGGGACGGAAGAGCCTGCACGTCCCCCGCCGCAGGTCCTCCCCGCTTTGTTGACCCCGGCCGCCAACTCGGCTTGAGCCTTGAATCCTCCGGGGATATGGTCTGCGTCCGCCGCCGTGACGGCGCAATGATCTGGAGGAAACCGCATGCCGACGACGGACAAATCGGGCAAGAGCAACGTCAGTTTTACCGATCAGGAGGCATTGCAGTTCCACCAGCAGGGCCGCCCCGGCAAGCTGGAGATCACCCCGACCAAGCCGATGGCGACCCAGCGCGACCTGTCGCTGGCCTATTCGCCGGGCGTTGCCGTTCCCGTGCGTGCCATCGCCGAGGATCCGTCCCGCGCCTTCGACTACACCACGCGCGGCAATCTCGTGGCGGTGATCACCAACGGCACTGCGATCCTCGGCCTCGGCAATCTCGGCGCGCTCGCCTCCAAGCCGGTGATGGAAGGCAAGGCGGTGCTGTTCAAGCGCTTCGCCGACGTCGACAGCATCGACCTTGAGATCGACACGGAGGAGGTCGACGCCTTCGTCAACGCCGTGCGCTATCTCGGCCCGTCCTTCGGCGGCATCAACCTGGAAGACATCAAGGCGCCGGACTGCTTCATCATCGAGCAGCGCCTGCGCGAGCTGATGGACATTCCCGTCTTCCACGACGACCAGCACGGCACGGCGATCATCGCCGCCGCCGGCCTGATCAACGCGTTGCACCTGACGGGCCGCGAGCTCGCCACCACCCGCGTGGTGTGCAACGGCGCCGGCGCGGCCGGCATCGCCTGCATCGAGCTGATCAAGGCGATGGGCGTGCCGCATGACAACGTCATCCTCTGCGACACCAAGGGCGTGATCTACCAGGGCCGCACGGAAGGCATGAACCAGTGGAAGTCCGCCCATGCGGTGGAGACCGACGCGCGCAGCCTCTACGACGCGATGAAGGGTGCCGACGTCTTCCTCGGCGTGTCGGCCAAGGGCGCCTTGACGGAGGACATGCTGCGGGCGATGGCGCCGAACCCGATCATCTTCGCCATGGCCAACCCGGATCCGGAAGTCACCCCTGAGGAGGCCCATTCCGTGCGCGACGACGCCATCGTCGCGACGGGCCGCTCCGACTATCCCAACCAGGTCAACAACGTCCTCGGCTTTCCCTACATCTTCCGCGGCGCGCTCGACGTGCAGGCGACGACGATCAACGACGAGATGAAGGTCGCCTGCGCCCATGCGCTGGCCGCGCTGGCGCGCGAGGAAGTGCCGGACGAGGTCGCCGCCGCCTATCGCGGCAACCGTCCCAAGTTCGGCCCCGAATACATCATCCCGGTGCCCTTCGATCCGCGCCTGATCTCCACCATTCCGCCGGCGGTGGCCCAGGCGGCGATGGACAGCGGCGTCGCCCGCCGGCCGATCGTCGACATGGAGGCCTATCGCCACCAGCTCTCGGCCCGGCGTGATCCGGTCGCCGGCACCCTGCAGCGGATCTTCTCCAAGGTGCGCCAGCAGCCCAAGCGCGTCGTCTTCGCCGAAGGCGAGGAGGAGCCGGTGATCCGCGCGGCGGCGAGCTTCGTCGCGCAAGGGCTCGGCGAGGCGATCCTGATCGGCCGCGAGGACGAGGTGCGCGCGGTCGCGGCCAGCGCCGGCGTCGACCTGGAGCGCGGCGGCATCCGCATCCTCAATGCGCGCCTGTCGACCCGCAATTCCGACTATGCCGAATATCTCTACGCGCGCCTGCAGCGCCGCGGCTACCTGCTGCGCGATTGCCAGCGGCTGGTCAACAACGACCGCAACTACTGGGGCGCCATCATGGTGGCGCGGGGCGATGCCGATGCCATGGTCACCGGCCTCACCCGCAACTACTCGGTCGCCCTCGACACGGTCCGCAGCGTCGTCGACACCAAGCCCGGCCACCGGGTGATCGGCGTGTCGCTGGCCCTGTGCCGCGGCCGCACCGTGCTGGTCGCCGACACGGCGGTGATCGACATGCCGACCTCCGAGGAGCTGGCCGACATCGCCGAGGAGGCGGCCCATGTCGCCCGCCGCCTCGGCTATGAGCCGCGCGTCGCCATGCTCGCCTATTCCACCTTCGGCCATCCGCGCGGCGAGCGCTCGGAAAAGGTCATCGAGGCGGTGAAGATCCTCGACCGGCGCCGCGTCGACTTCGAATATGACGGCGAGATGGGCGCCGATGTCGCGCTCAACATGGACAAGATGGCGGCCTATCCGTTCTGCCGCCTGACGGCCCCGGCCAACGTGCTGGTCATGCCGGCGTTCCACTCGGCTTCGATCTCCACCAAGATGCTGCAGGAGCTCGGCGGCTCGACGGTGATCGGCCCGCTGCTCGTCGGCCTCGACAAGCCGGTGCAGATCCTGCCGATCGGCGCCAAGGACAGCGACATCGTCAACATGGCGGCCATCGCCGCCTACAACGTGACGTGAGCGGGGTCGACGCCATGAGCACGCGCGGCCTCGTCAAGATCTGCGGTCTGTCGACCGAAGAGACGCTCGACGCCGCGCTTGCAGCCGGGGCCGACATGATCGGCCTCGTCTTCTTCGAAAAGAGCCCGCGCAACGTGTCGATGGAAGTCGCATCCGCCCTTGCAGCCCGCGCCCGCGGGCGGGCGGAGATCGTGGCGCTGACGGTCGATGCGGACGACGCGCTGCTGAACGCCGTCGTTGCGTCCGTGCGGCCCGACTGGCTGCAGCTCCACGGCCACGAGAGCCCGGCGCGCTGCGCGGAGCTGAAAGCGCGGCACGGCATCAGGATCATGAAGGCGCTGGGCATCTCGGCGGCTGAAGACATTGCCACTGCTGCGCCCTATGTCGCCCATGTCGACCGGCTGCTCTTCGATGCCAAGCCCCCGAAGGGCGCGGTGCTGCCGGGCGGCAACGGCGTCAGCTTCGACTGGCGCCTGCTCAAGGGCCTTGACCTCGGCGTTCCGCTCATGCTTTCCGGTGGGCTGGATGCCGCGACGGTCGGCGAGGCGGTCCGCATCGGTGGGATCCGCGACGTCGACGTCTCCTCGGGCGTGGAGCGCGCGCGGGGCGTCAAGGACACGGAACTCATCAGGGCGTTCGTCGCGGCTGCACGCCGGGCGGTGCCGGGAGCGGCGTCTGACGCCGCCGAACAGGGACGCAGCGCATGACGATCCAGCAGAACACCTTCCGCTCCGGTCCGGACGAGCGCGGCCATTTCGGCATTTTCGGCGGCCGCTACGTCGCCGAGACCTTGATGCCGCTGATCCTCGATCTCGAGCAGGCCTACAAGGATGCCAAGGCCGATCCTGCCTTCCAGGCCGAGATCGACAACCTCAACACGCATTACACCGGCCGGCCCTCGCCGCTCTATTTCGCCGAGCGGCTGACGGCCGAACTCGGCGGCGCGAAGATCTATTTCAAGCGCGACGAGCTCAACCACACCGGCAGCCACAAGATCAACAACTGCCTCGGCCAGATCCTGCTGGCCCGGCGCATGGGCAAGACCCGCATCATCGCCGAGACCGGCGCCGGCCAGCACGGCGTCGCCACCGCCACCGTCTGCGCCCGCTTCGGCCTTCCCTGCGTCGTCTACATGGGCGCCACCGACGTCGAGCGGCAGAAGCCCAACGTCTTCCGCATGAAGCTGCTCGGCGCGGAGATCGTCCCGGTCACCGCCGGCGCCGGCACGCTCAAGGACGCGATGAACGAGGCGCTGCGCGACTGGGTGACCAATGTCGCCGACACCTACTACCTGATCGGCACCGCCGCCGGCCCCCATCCCTATCCGGAGATGGTGCGCGACTTCCAGTCGGTGATCGGCACGGAAACCCGCGAGCAGATGATGCAGGCCGAAGGCCGCCTGCCGGATGCTCTCGTCGCCGCCGTCGGCGGCGGCTCCAACGCCATCGGCCTGTTCCATCCCTTCCTCGATGATCCGCAGGTCGCCATCTACGGCGTCGAGGCGGGCGGCAAGGGGCTGCAGGGCGAGGAGCACTGCGCCTCGCTCAATGCCGGCAAGCCCGGCGTGCTGCACGGCAACCGCACCTATCTGCTGCAGGACGACGATGGCCAGATCCTCGAGGGCCATTCGATCTCGGCTGGCCTCGACTATCCGGGCATCGGGCCGGAGCATTCCTGGCTGCGCGACACCGGCCGCGTCACCTATGTGCCGGTGACCGACGACGAGGCGATGGAGGCGTTCCAACTGCTGACCCGCGTCGAGGGCATCATCCCGGCGCTGGAGCCGGCCCATGCGCTGGCCCAGGTGATGAAGCTGGCGCCGACCATGGACAAGGACCAGATCATCGTCATGAACCTGTGCGGGCGCGGCGACAAGGACGTGTTCACGGTCGGCAAGTTGCTCGGCTTCGACCTGTAAGCCGCCTTATTTCGGCTCGACCTTCGAAAAAAGGCCCCGGCGAGGAGATCGCCGGGGCCTTTTGCATGTTCGCTGCCGGAGGGGCTGCTCAGGGGCCGCTGACGGCGATCAGCACGCAGGTGTTTTCCTCCAGCCGCCGCACCTGGTGGCGCAGCGGGCCGGGAAACTGCACCGAGTCTCCCTTGCCCAGAACGATGTTCTCCTCCGGGAAGGAGATCTCCACCCGCCCCTCGACGACGAACAGCAGCTCCTCGCCCCGGTGCTCGGCCTCGGGCTCCTCGCGCAGCTCGTCCGGCGGATACATCAGGAACACTTCCAGCCCCGAGCTGCCATGGCCCTGGGTCAGCAGCCGCATGTGATAGCTGTCGTCGCGGGCGGTCAGCTCGCCGCGCGCATCGGCGCGGGTGACGAAGACCAGCTTGTGCTCCTCCGCCGCGCCGAACAGCTGGGCGACGGACACTTCCAGCGCTGTCGCGATGCGCAGGATGATGGCGATCGACGGCACCTTGATGCCGCGCTCGACCCGCGACAGGTAGCCCTTGTCGAGCGTCGCATCGAGCGCCAGCTGCGACAGCGACAGGTTCTTCTCCTGCCGCAATGTCCTGATCGCCCTGCCGAGACCGATCCCGGTCGGCAGGGTCAGCTTTTCCGCCGCATCGCGTGCCATCTAAAGCGTCATCCTCTCCTGCCGGGCGGCGCCGCCTCCTCGCGGGGGCTGTCCCGGCCCGGCCAATATACCGGCGCCCGGCCGGAAAAACAGACGCTGCGGTTTTCGCGGCAGGCCGGGCAAAATCACGAGCCTTGTCCTATAGGCAACGATGTTCGGGGCGTCCAGAGGGACGCCCTCGGTAAATCTGGCATAACCCTTGCTCATATTGCCGCACAGGCCGCGAAAACGCCCGGCGGCCGATTTTCTGGTTGCCTATTAGGCAACGTTGTCTACAAATCGGGCATGCAGGGGACGACACATGAAGATCACTGGACTTCTGCGTGGAGCCGCGATCGCGCTTTTGGCGACGACCGCATTCGGGACCGTGGCAAAGGCCGAGGACGCCAAGGTCAAATGGAAGATGGCAGGCACCTTCTCCAGTTCGCTGCCGCAGCTCGGCACGCTCGGCAAGCGGCTGGAAGCACAGATCGCCAAGGTCTCCGGCGGCAGCATCGAGATCCGCTTCTTCGAACCCAGCGCCCTGGTGCCGCCGCTCGAGACCTTCGATGCCGTCTCCGTCGGCGCCATCGACGCGGCCTTCTCCACCCCCGGCTTCTGGGGCGGCAAGGTGCCCGCGCTCCAGGTCTTCGCGGCCCTGCCCTTCGGCCCGTCCTCGCCCGAATACATGGCCTGGTTCTATTTCGGCGGCGGCAAGGAGATCTTCGACGAGATCTACGCCAAGCACGGCATCAAGTCGGTGATGTGCGGCATGCTGGCGCCCGAGGGTTCCGGCTGGTTCCGCAACGAGATCAAGAGCGTGGACGAACTCGCCGGCCTCAAGCTGCGCTTCTTCGGCCTCGGCGCCAAGGCGCTGGAGAAGTTCGGCGTCTCGGCCCAGCTGCTGGCGGCGCCCGACGTCTATCCGGCGCTGGAGCGCGGCGTCATCGACGGCCTGGAATTCGTGCAGCCGGCCATCGACCTCAACATGGGCTTCTGGCAGATCGCCAAGCACTACTACTTCCCCGGCTGGCACCAGCAGTCGACCTTCTTCGACCTGATGATCAACAAGGACCGCTGGGACGCCTTGAGCGAGACCCAGCAGGCCCAGATCGAGGCCGTCTGCGGCGACAACGTGCGCTACGGCATCGCCGAGGGCGAGGCGATCCAGCTGCCGGCGCTCAAGGAGCTGCAGGAAAAGGGCGTGCAGCTGCACCGCTGGTCGGACGAGGACCTGGCCAAGCTCAAGGCGGCGGCCGACGAGGTCATCGCCGAGCAGGTCGCGGCCGATCCGGACTTCAAGCGGGCTTACGAGAGCTTTGCCGGCTTCCGGGCGGACTACGCCACCTGGAAGGACCTGGGATACCTCAAGTAAGCCATGACCCTCCTTCTGGCTTCGGCCCAAATCCTGAAGGCGTTCGCGCGGCGGTTGGGACAGGCGGCGGCGTGGTTCGTCGTCCTCCTGATCCTGACCGTCGTCGTGGATGTGATCACGCGCCGCTTCGTGGTGCTCGGCTCGACCAAGCTGCAAGACCTGGAGTGGCATTTCCATGCCGCTCTGTTCCTCTTCTCCCTCGGCTATGCCTATGTCGAGGGAGAGCATGTGCGCATCGACGTGCTGCAGACCCGCTTCGGCGAGACGACCGTCGCGGTGGTCGAGCTGCTCGGCGCGCTGCTCTTCGTCGTGCCGTTCTGCGTGATCGTCCTCCATTACGGCTGGACTTTCGTGGAGCGCTCCTACCTGCTCGGCGAAGCCTCGGCCTCGCAGACGGGCCTTTCCCATCGCTGGATCATCAAGTCGGCCCTGCTCGTCGGGTTCGCCGCGCTGCTGTCGGCAGCGCTTGGCGTCATCGTAGAGCAGATCGCCCGGCTGATGGGGGCCGCGCCCCCGCCGGCACCTTCCTCCCGGCACGAGGAGGTGGGCCTGTGAGCACGTTCGAAGTCGTGTTGCCGCTGACCATGCTCGGCGGCCTGGTGCTGATCCTGTTCTCCGGCTTTCCGGTCGCCTTCTGCCTTGCCGGCGTCGGTCTTGCCTTCGCCGCCCTCGGCGGTGCGCTCGACATGTTCTACCCCATGCAGCTGTTCCTCATCGTCAGCCGCATCTGGGGGTCGATCGCGGAGAACCTCGTCCTCGTCGCCATCCCCATGTTCATCTTCATGGGGATCATGCTGGAAAAGAGCGGCGTCGCCCGCCACCTGCTGGAGATCCTCTCGGTGCTGATGCGCCGGGTGCCCGGCGGGCTGGCGCTCGCGGTCGTGCTGATGGGCACCATCATGGCGGCGACGACCGGCATCGTCGGCGCCTCGGTGGTGATGCTGGCCATGCTCGCCCTGCCGGTGATGGTCGACCGGGGCTACGACAAGGGCATGACCTCCGGCGTCATCGCCGCCTCCGGCACGCTCGGCATCCTCATCCCGCCCTCGATCATGCTGGTGGTGATGGGCGACATGCTGGCGATCCCGGTCGGCGATCTCTTCGCCGGCGCGGTCGTTCCCGGCCTGCTGTTGTCCGGCCTCTACCTGGTCTTCATCGTCGTCATGGCGCTGATCCGGCCGGACCGCATGCCGCGGATGGCAAAGCCGGGGGACGAGGCCGCCGGCGACATCTGGATGCTGGTGCTCAAGGGCTTCGTGCCGCCCACCCTGCTGGTGGTCTTCGTGCTCGGCTCCATCGTCGGCGGTCTTGCCACCCCGACGGAGGCCGCCGGCATCGGCGCCTTCGGGGCAACGCTGCTTGCCCTGTTCAACGGCCGGCTGAGCCTCGCCCTCCTGCGCGAGGTGGCGCGGGGCACGGCGCTCACCAATGCGATGATCTTCGGCATCTTCTGCGGTGCGACGCTGTTTTCCTACGTCTTCCGCGAGCTCGGCGGCGACGACGCCATCATCCATGTGATCGACCTGCTCGACCTGCATGACTGGACGCTCGTCGTCCTGCTGATGGCGATCATCTTCCTGCTCGGCTTCTTCTTCGACTGGCTGGAGATCACTCTGATCATCCTGCCCGTCTTCCGGCCCATCGTCATGTCGCTCGACCTCGGCGACACGGTGCCCTCCGACCAGCTGCTGCTGTGGTTCGCGGTCGTCGTCGCGGTCAACCTGCAGACCTCCTACCTCACCCCTCCCTTCGGGCCGGCGCTGTTCTACTTGCGGCAGGCAGGCCACGCCCATCTCACCCTGGGAGACATCTACAAGGGGGTGATCCCCTTCACGCTGCTCCAGCTCACCGGCCTCGGGCTTTGCCTGCTGTTCCCGGCGCTGGTTCTCTGGCTGCCCGGCGCCCTCGGTTACTGAAGCAAGCGCCGGGCCCCGTCCAACCCGAAAGGAAACGCATGTCCCGTACTGTCATCGCCCCGCCCTCCGTCACCGTTCCCGGCGTGCCGCTGTCGCCGGCCGTCGCCTATGGCGATCTCGTCTTCGTCTCCGGCCAGCTGCCCATCGACCCGGCGACCGGCCAGCTGGTGGAGGGCGTCGAGGCGCAGACGCAGGCCTCGCTCGACAACCTCAAGACCGTGCTGGAAGCCGCCGGCGCCTCGCTCGCCTCGGTGCTCAAGACGACGGTGTTCCTGAAGAACATGGACGATTTCGCCGCCATGAACGGCGTCTACGCCAAGGCCTTCCCGAGCGAGCCGCCCGCCCGTTCGGCGATCGAGGTCGCGCGCCTGCCCAAGGATGCGCTGGTCGAGATCGAAGCCGTCGCCGTCCGGGTGAAGTGAGGTCCGTCATGGCAAGCGAAGCACCCGAAATGATGGAAGCCTTCAGCCACCCGGCCGCGATCGATGCGCTGGGCCGGCAGGGCGGCGTCACCGGCTGGACCGGCGAGCTGCTGCACATCCACATCGCGCCGGAAGCCAGCTTCGAGATGGAGGAGCTGGACGAGGCGGTCTGCGTTGCCGGCCGCGGCATCGAGGGCGACCGCTACTTCCTCGGCACCGGCACCTATTCCGCCCGTCCCGACGTGCGCGAGGTGACCTTGATCGAGCAGGAGGCGCTGGACGCGCTCGCCCGCAACGATCCCCCGCTCCAGTCCGGCCCCGTGGTGCTGGAGCCGGTCGATCACCGGCGCAATCTCACGGTGCGCGGCGTGCCGCTCAACCATCTGGTCGGCCGGCGCTTTCGCGTCGGCGAGGTGATCCTGCGCGGCGGCCGGCTCAACTTCCCGTGCAAGTATCTGGAGACGCTGCTGGGCATGGAGGTCTTCCTGCCGCTCTACAACCGCTCCGGCCTCAATTGCGGCATCGAGAAGGGCGGCACCATCCGCCCCGGCGACACCATCGAGATGCTGGACTGAGCCATGGTCGCGAGGCTCGTCATGAAGCTCAAGGTCGCGGAGCTGCGCCGGGAAGCGGGCGATGTCCTCGCGATCCGCCTGGAACATCCGCGCCGGCCGCAATTGCCGGCGTGGACCGCCGGGGCGCATGTCGATGTGCATGTGCCCGGGCTCGGCGTGCGGCACTATTCGCTCTGGGGCGACCCGGACGACCGCAGCCACTACCTCATCGCCGTGCGGCGGGAGGAGGCCGGGCGCGGCGGCTCCGCCTGGCTGCACGCGGCGCTGGCGCCGGACGCGCTGCTGACGGTCGCCGCCCCGCGCAACCATTTCGAGCTGCCGGAGGCGCCCCGCCGCACGCTGCTCGTTGCCGGCGGCATCGGCGTCACGCCGCTCTTGGCGATGGCGCGCCGGCTTGCCCACCAAACCGCCCATCAGAACGCCGACTTCGCCTTCCATTATTGCGCAAGGTCGCGCGCCGCCGCCCCGCTGCTGGACGAGGTCGCGGCCGTTTGCGGTTCCCGTCTCGTCACCTGGTTCCCGGAGGAGGGGCGCCGGTTCGATGCGTCCACTGTGCTCGCGGCCGAGCCTGCCGAGGCCGACGTCCTCGTCTGCGGGCCGCCGCGCCTTGCCGAGGCCGTCGAGGCGGCGGTGGCGGCGCGCGGCTGGCCGACCGAGTGTTTCCATACCGAGCGGTTCGCGGCGCTCGATCCCGGTGATTTCGTGCCCGAGCCCTTCGAGGCGGTGATCGCCTCCACCGGCGCGGTCCTTTCCGTCCCGGCGGAGCGCAGCCTCGTTGCCGTGCTGGCGGAAGGCGGCATCGCGCTGCCGACCTCGTGCGAATCCGGCGTCTGCGGCTCGTGCGAATGCGGCTATCTGCAAGGCGAGGTCGTCCACCGCGACGTGGTGCTGGACCCCAGGCGCCAGAAGACACGGCTGATGCCCTGCGTTTCCCGCGGCCGCGGCCGCATCGTCCTCGATCTGTAGGAGGGCGGCCCGCGCGGAACAATGAGGAGCTTGCGGTCTGTTTCGACGCATCGGCCAGCGGCGCTGAGCTGGCTGGTCTGTCTCCTGCCAGCGATGGCTGGGCGAAGCAGATGGCAGCAGCAAATTTGCGGCCTCCTTGCGGTCCCTGCGGGTCTCTGCCGGCCTTCCGTCTGCGGGCAACCGGAGCCGATGGACGGCGGCAGACCGACAGCCTGCCGGCTCACGGCCTCTTTGGGCCTCAGCCGGCCGTTCAGCCCGGCCGCGGGAGCCCGCCTGCCGGCCTTGCCGCTGCCTGCGCGCCGTGGCGGCGTGCCGCCGGTTATCCCGTGCGGCGGGAGGGGCCAATTCGCTGGTTGATGCGGCTGGCGCGATCCTGTAAGAACGCTTCGCATCCCCGGTGTCGAACAGGCACCGCGTCCGCGGGCCCACCCCGCCGGAAGCACCCGTAGCTCAGCTGGATAGAGCGCTGCCCTCCGAAGGCAGAGGTCACAGGTTCGAATCCTGTCGGGTGCGCCAAATTCCTCTTAAATTTCATACGATTGCACGGGGAGAAGTAGCGAGCCGCGCAGGTTTGACCGACTAGGGCGTGTTGGTGGTCTGTGCGGCGACGAGAAACCATGCGGCGCGATCCGGACGCAGCAGGGAAGCGAGAACACTGGAGATGCGGACTGCGGGAGACGCCAGTATCGTGTCGGCGCTTAGATGCTCTTCGATCTTCGACCATTCGGCCACGAGATCACTGACGCTGAACACGGTGTGGCCAATGTTCAGCGAGAAGTTGGTCCCGTCCTCGATAAGGACTGCTCCGAATGTGGTAAAGTCTTTGGGGACGAAAATGTTTATGTTTACGTGGTCGAAGCCCTTCATCGCGCCGTCGGCGATATCAGCCAGCCCGCTCCGGTCCATGACCAAAAGCACCGCCGGCAAGAGGCTGGTCGGATTGGCCAGGATGGTCCGGAAGTCATTATAACGTTCCTCGGTCACGGCAGTCAGAAACTGCATCGCCTCCTTGCCGCTCAGCCCTGGATCGGCGATCCACCCGCCCCGTTGATGAAGAAATGTGAGCAGAAGGCCAGAAATCGTTTCCAGCTCCTCCTCGCAACCCAGGACATTGGCTGCCGCCGCGAAAGACACGTAGAACGGAGTCATCTCGTCAGACACTGGCACGATCGAATTACTGTAATGCGCCATTATCAGGCGCACGAGGTCGGCAGCCTTTGGAGCGGTTGCCGCTGTGCTCCCACCGGTGATGGTCTGTATGTGGGCCGCGGCACCGAGCCAACCCAAGATGCTCATCAACCGCAGTGGCAGGAAGTAGAAGTCGGCGATGCCGCTGTCCTTCGAGAGCAACGCATAAGTGTCTTCGGTCAAGTCAGCCAAAAGTTGATCGGTCCCCTCGTCGATCGACTCTACGACCCCTTTCGATAGTTGCATGATTGCATCGGTGCAGTGCGTGCTGGACGCCGCCATCGGCAGAAGTGCGACCGCGCAAGCTGACTGGAGCCTAGCAACGTCGAAATGATCGCCCGTTGCGGCAATGCGGGCGCCGAAGGTCGTGGCCAGTCCCATTATAAAAGCGGCAGCGACTGCGGGCTCCCCCTCCAGTTTCGCGCAGACTGGCTGGATGACATCTAGAAACTGCTCGGCGTCGAACTCTCTGGTGAGCGATAGATACTGCTCCCAGATTGCGTCCGAAGCCGCGCGGATATGCTCGTTGCCTGCGCCGTCCGACGCCAAACCCGGGAACGTCTCGCTGATGTGTGCGCTACCTCCGGAGAAGCGCGGATTCTTCGCGAGTTGGGAAATGCCGAAGAGATTGATCCCCCAGCAGACCGGGGACTGCTTTGTTCCCTGCATCGTCCTTGACACGACTTGTCCGACCTCAACTAGGTCAAGCGACGGCCGGGTTGTCTGAACGGGTGTTTCTCCTTTCAGGCACGACATAAGTGCGCTCGTGCAGTGCCCGTTTCCATCCGACTCTCCTGCATATTGGTCGGAACCCGCCGCTGCCAGGATCGAAATAGCCAATGATCCGGCCTTTCCAATGACATTGGGGTTGAGGAGGACGCCGATGTCATGGACGACGCCGCCTGCGTGGCAGGCGTCGACAATCAGGTTGGTGTGACGAATCTTCGCCTCGGTTATCCAGCCGAAGAGCTGTGGCATCGACAGGGCGTTCAGAGACATCCGGCCGACGTCGGTATCCTTCAGGCAAAGAAAGTAGCTGTTGTCCTTCACGCCGCCGTGTCCGGCAAAGAAGAACGTCAGTTCCTCGATGGGCGGGCCGGAGAAGAGCGCGACTTCGATGGTCGATCTCAACGCCGCCATCGTCGGCGACAGCAGCAGCTTCGACTGCGCCTGATCGTACTCACCCCAGTTCTTTGCCACGAGGTGCTCGAAGATTGTCGCTGCGTCGTTCTCCGCGCCCGCAAGGGGCTGGAGGGGCGAGTTGTCGTAGGCGTCGCAACCGATGGCGATCAGAACTCTCAGAGCGCGTCTCCTTCCCAAGCCGGAGGGAATTTCGCAAGTCGCTCGCTTTCCCGCTGTCTGGCGATTTTGCACTTCTTGGCCTTCACCTGTTCGACTCGCTCGGTGAACTCCGGTCCCTGTGCTTCGAGGTCGGCGATGGCCTTTCGTCCCATGTGAAATTGCGGCAGACTGACCTCGCCATTCTCGTCAATGCCAAATTCGATCATCTCAAGAGCGGCCAAGAAGGCCTCGGCAGGAGACTGCCCTGGGCCGACGACAATTGTATTTCCCGATTTCTCGGTGGACTGGCTGATCGTCTGGTAGAGGGAAGCTTGGAACTGCGTCATCAGCCCCGCGACCAAACGGTTTCTCGCCTCAACGAACTTGGCCAGGTCGTGGTTGACGACATCGTCGAAGCGGGACAAGAATTCGACCGAAATCGCCTGCATTTCGCCGGCATCGTCGCCGTACCCCGTAGCCTTCGTCTTCCACATTCGGCCATGCGAGAATTTCTGTGAATTCCGGGGGGAGATGAGTTCGTCGCGCCGCTTCTGCAGCTCGGCCGCGACTTGTTTGGTGAACGCCTCGCTGAATTCATTGATGCGGCTGCGGTATCTGAATGGCGTCACTTGGCCGACTCATAGTTGCAGTTATATTCAAACGATTATAATCGTGAATCTATCTCCGAACAACGTTTCGGACTTGACGATCCCAAGATTATCGACACGCTCACCGTCGGCGATGTTGTTTATCGGAATAGCTGTTCGGGAGTGGATAGAAAGAATTTGTCCACGATCTCTCTCATGATACATTAGAATCAAAGCTCAGTCCCCTCCCCCTCACTCCGGCCGGATGCGCAGCGCCCGCAGGGCGTTGAGGATCACGGCGACGTCGATCACCTCTTGCAGCAGGGCGCCCTGCACCGGCGTCAGGTAGCCGAAGGCGGCGGCGAACATTCCCAGCACCGACAGGCCGATGCCGGCGACGACGCTTTCCAGCGCGATCCGCCGCGCGGCGCGGGCGATCGTCATGCCGGCGCCGAGTTGCCCGATCCGGTCGACCAGGAGCACCACGTCCGCCGCCTCGGCCGAGGCCGCCGCCCCGCGCGCGCCCATGGCAACGCCCACATCGGCCGCCGCCAGCGCCGGCGCATCGTTGACGCCGTCGCCCACCATCATCACCGGGCCGTTCTTGCGTTCGGTGAGGACCAGCAGCACCTTCTGGTCGGGCGTCAGCCCGGCGCGCAGCCCGTCGAGGCCGAGCCCCTGCGTCACCCGCTCGGCCACGTCCGCCCGGTCGCCGGTCGCCAGCAGGATCCGCTTGATGCCGCCGCGCCGCAGCCCGGCCAGCATGGCGCCGACGCCCTCGCGCAAGGGGTCCGACATCACCAGATGCCCGGCCAGCCGCCCGTCCACCGCCACCGCGACGACCACCGCCCCGGCGGCGATCTCCGGCAGCGGGCCCGGTGTCTTCTCGCCGACAAGCCGCGCGACGAAGCCCGTGACGAAGCCGTGGCCGCCGACGACGACCGCGCGCCCCTCGACCTCGCCGCTCACCCCTTCGCCGGCGGCCTCGCTCACCGCCAGCGGCACGGCGAGCGCCAGGCCCTGCTCGCGCGCGGCGGCGACGATGGCCTGGGCGACCGGGTGTTTCGAGGCCTGGTCCAGCGAGGCGGCAAGGCGCAGCAGCTCCGCCTCGCCCAGGCCGTCCGCGGCCTCGATGGCGACGATCTGCGGCCGCCCGTCGGTCAGCGTGCCGGTCTTGTCGAGGATCAGCGTGCGGATGCGCGCCATGGCCTCCAGCGGCCCGGCGCCCTTGATCAGCACGCCGAAATGCGCCGCCCGCGACAGGCCGGCGACCAGCGCCACCGGCACGGCCAGGATCAGCGGGCAGGGCGTTGCCACCACCAGCACGGCGACGGCGCGGATCGGGTCGCCCGTCGCCCACCAGGCACCGAGCGCAATGGCCAGCGTCACCGCGAGAAAGCCCAGCGACCAGCGGTCGGCGAGCCGCGACATCGGCGCCTTGGAACGCTGCGCCGCCTCCACCAGCCGGACGATGCCGGCATAGGTGCTTTCCGCCGCGCGGCGGGTGGCGGTCATGTCGAATGCCTCGCCCGCATTGGTCGACCCGCTCATCGCCTCATTGCCCTGCGCCAGGCGCTGCGGCAGGGATTCCCCGGTCAGCGCTGAGGTGTCGAGGAAGGCGGTAGCGGAGGTCAGCGTGCCGTCGACCGGCACCACGTCGCCCTGCCGGATCAGCAGCCGGTCGCCGGGCTGGATCTCGCTGAGCGGCACATCCTCCAGCGCGCCGCCGCGATAGCGCGTCGCCGTGCGCGGCACCCGCGACAGCAGGTCGTGCATCTCGCGCCGCGCCCGCCCTTCGGCAAAGCTCTCCAGGAAGGTGCCGCCCGAATACATCACCGCGACCACGGCCGCCGCCAGCGTTTCGCCGAAGGCGAGCGCCGCGCTCATCGACAGCGCCGCGACGATGTCGAGGCCGACCTCGCCGCGCCCGATGCTGCGGATGATCTCCACGACCAGCGCGACGAGCGCCGGCACCACGCCGGCGAACCAGACGAGGCGTGCGGTCTCGCCCTGGCCGGCCAGATAAAGGACGAGACCGCCGACCAGTCCGCCAACGGCAAGGATCAGGATCGCCGTCTTGAAACGGTCGGTCGCGCTGCGCTCCATGCGGCAATTCCCTTTGGCTGGCGCGCGGCCCGCCGGGGCCTCTCGCGCGTGGCTGGCGGCATCATCGCGCGCGGCGGCGGGCCCGTCGAGCCTGTCCGGCGTCGCATGCCTGTCGCAGGCGTGTTTCTCGCTGTCGCCCCCCCTCTGTCACCCGGATGGGGCAGCATCGCCCGTCCGCTTCTGCTATGGTCCCGCCGCACGGCGGAACGGAAAGGTGTCATGGAACGTATCACGATCACGGTCGACGAGGATTTGTTGCGGGAGATCGACGCCCTCAGCGAGAAGCGCGGCTATGCCAGCCGCTCCGAGATCTTCCGCGACATGGCCCGCGAGGCGCTGGCGCGCGAGGCGATCGGCCCGGACGGCGAGCTCGACAACGACCGCCCCTGCTACGGCGCGCTCACCTATGTCTACGACCACGGCATCCGCGACCTGCCCAACCGCCTGACCGACAACCATCACGCCCATCACGCCCTGTCGGTCGCCACCACCCATGTCCATGTCAGCGCCGAGAACTGCCTGGAAGTGTCGATCCTGGCCGGCACCGCCGGCGAGCTGCGCCGCTTCGCCGACAGCGTGACCAGCCAGCGCGGCGTGCGCCACGGCAGCCTGCATGTCTTTCCCGCCGCGCCCGGCGAGACGCTGCTGCTGCGCGGCCAGCCCCATGCCCACCATCACACCCACGGGCACACCCACGGGCACGACCAGGACAACGAGCCCGGCCGCGACCGCTGACCTTCCAATCGCGCCTTGACCGGTAGGGGAGCTTGACCGGATGGGGCGGTATGATGTTATTGAAATAACTCACACCGTCTCTCCTGCCCTGAAAGCGACCGATGTTCGAGGTTTTTCGCGGCGCAGCGCGCGCTCTTGCCCGTTCCGCCCTTCTTGCCGGCCTGATTCTCCCCTCGACCCTGGTGTCCCTTCCGGTCCCCCTCTCGTCGGCGCCTGCCGCCGCGGACGGGCCGGATCTCGCCTTTTCCTGGCCGCTCAATGTCGGCCCGCTCAACCCGCATCTCTATTCGCCGAACCAGATGTTCGCGCAGGCCATGGTCTACGAGCCGCTGGTGCGCTACCGCGCGGACGGCACGGTCGTGCCCTGGCTCGCCGCCTCCTGGGACGTGTCGGAGGACGGGCGCGTCTACACCTTCGCCCTGCGCGAGGATGTGACCTTTTCCAACGGCGAGCCCTTCGATGCCGCCGCCGCCAAGGCGAATTTCGACGCGATCCTCGCCAACCGGTCCCGCCATGCCTGGCTGGAGCTCGCCAACCAGATCGTCTCGGCTAAGGTCGCCGGCCCGCATCTGTTGCGGCTGACGCTCAAGGACGCCTATTACCCGGTGCTGCAGGAACTGGCGCTGCCCCGCCCCTTCCGCTTCATCGCGCCCTCGCAATTCGTCGACGGCGGCACCAAGGACGGCATCGCCGCTCCCGTCGGCACCGGCCCCTGGCTGCTCACCGAGACCTCGCTCGGCGAGCGCGACGTCTTTGCGCGCAACGAGGCCTATTGGGGCGACAGGCCGGCCTATGCCTCGGTCACCGTCAAGGTCATCCCGGATCCCAACACCCGCGCCATCGCCTTCGAGACCGGCGAGATCGACCTGATCTACGGCACCGACGGGCCGATCTCGCCCGACACGTTCGAGCGTTTTCGTTCCATGGGCGAGCGGGCGGGCATCACCGCCGCCCTGTCGGAGCCGCTGGAAAGCCGGGTCCTGGCGCTCAACAGCAATCGCGGCGCCACGCGCGATCTTGCCGTGCGCCGGGCGATCAGCCACGCGGTCGACAAGGACACGATGATCGCGACCGTGCTCTACGGCACCCAGCGCCGTGCCGACACGCTGTTCGCGCCCAACGTGCCGTATGCCGATATCGGCCTTGCGCCCTATCCTTACGACCTCGACGAGGCGCGGCGCCTGCTGGAGGCGGCCGGCTGGACCGCACCCGACGACGGCGGCATCCGCGAGAAGGACGGCGCGCGGCTGAGCATCGAGCTCTGCTTCGTCGGCACGGATGCGGTCGCCAAGTCGATGGCCGAGATCGTCCAGGCGGACCTGCGCCGCGTCGGCATCGAGGTCCTGCTCACCGGCGAGGAGGAGAGCAGCATCTATGCCCGCCAGCGCGACGGCCGCTTCGGCATGATCTTCAACCGCACCTGGGGCGCGCCCTACGATCCGCATGCCTTCGTCAGCTCCATGCGCCTGCCCTCCCATGCCGATTACCAGGCCCAGCTCGGCCTCGCCGACAAGGCCGAGATCGATGCGATGATCGGCAAGGTGCTGGTCACCACCGACGAGGCGGCGCGGCAGCAGATCTACCGCGATCTCCTCACCCGCCTGCACGACCAGGCGGTCTACCTGCCGCTCACCTATGTCACCGCCGTCGCCGCCGCGCGCCGGTCGGTGGGAGAGGTGCCCTTCGGCGCCATGTCGAGCGAGATCCCCTTCGACCGCCTGACCCCGGCGGCGGACTGAGCCGATGGCCGGGTTCATCCTCCGCCGCGTCCTTCTGCTGGTGCCGATGCTGCTCGGCGCCTCGCTGGTCGTCTTCCTGATGCTGCGGCTGGGGCCGAGCGACCCGGCGATGGACTATCTGCGCCTGTCCAAGGTGCCGCCGACGCCGCAGGCGCTGGAGGACGCGCGCATGATGCTCGGGCTCGACCGGCCGATCCTGACCCAGTATCTCGACTGGCTCGGCAAGGCGGTGCGGCTCGATTTCGGTGTCTCCTATGCCACCCAGCGCCCGGTGCTGCCGGACCTGCTGCACTTCCTGCCGGCAACGCTGCAGCTCGCCGGTGTCGCGCTGGCGCTGACCATCGGCCTTTCGGTGCCGCTCGGCATCTGGGCGGCGCGCCACCGCGAGCGCTGGCCGGACCACCTGGTGCGGCTGATCGCCTTCATCGGCGTCTCGATGCCGAATTTCTGGCTCGGCTTTCTGCTCGTGTTGCTGTTCTCGGTCCATCTCGGCTGGCTGCCGGCGATGGGGCGTGGCGGGCTTGCCCATCTGGTGATGCCGGCGCTCGCCATCTCGTTCATGTCGCTCGCCATCAACGCCCGGCTGCTGCGCGCCAGCATGCTGGAGGCTGCCGGCCAGCCGCATGTGCGCTATGCGCGGCTGCGCGGCCTGCCCGAGCGGCGGGTCGAGCGCGCCCATGTGCTGCGCAATGCCTGGCTGCCCGTCATCACTGCCATGGGCATGCATGTCGGCGAGATGATCGGCGGCACCCTGATCATCGAAAGCATCTTCGGCTGGCCCGGCGTCGGCCGCTACGCCGTCTCGGCCATCCTCAACCGCGACTATCCGGTCATCCAGTGCTTCACCCTGGCGATGGTCGCCATCTTCATGCTGTGCAATCTCGTGGTCGACATCGTCTATGCGCTGGCCGACCCGCGCATCCGCCTGTCGGCGGAGGGGGTGGAATGACCGACCTGCCGCTCTCTGGCCCTGCTGGGGGTCCTTCCGCCCGTCCCTCCCGCCGTCTCCTTTCCCGGCTGGCCGCGCCCTTCTCCGGCCGCTGGCCGGTGCGCATCGCCCTTGCCGTCGTCGCCCTGCTGCTGGTCGCCGCGCTCGCCGGTCCCTGGATCTCGCCGCACGATCCGGACGCGATCGACCTGACCCAGCGCCTGCAGGGCGCCGATGCCGTCCACTGGCTCGGCACCGATCATCTCGGCCGCGACATCCTTTCCCGGCTGATTGCCGGCGTGCGGGTCTCGCTCGGCGTCGTCGCGCTGACGCTGGCGCTCATTCTCGTGCTCGGCATCGTGGTCGGCGGCGCCTCCGGCTTCATCGGCGGCCGCACCGACCAGCTGATCATGCGCGTCACCGACGTGTTCCTCACCTTCCCCACCCTGGTGCTGGCCCTGTTCATGATCGGCATGCTCGGCACCGGCCTCGTCAACGTGGTCATCGCCATCGCCCTGTCGCACTGGGCCTGGTATGCGCGCATCGTCCGCGGCATCGTCCTGTCGCTGCGCCATCGCGACTACCTGCTCGCCGCCCGCCTTGCCGGGGCGAGCCGGCTGCGCATCTTCGCCGCCCACCTGCTGCCCGCCACCCTGTCGCAGCTGCTGGTGCTCGCCACGCTCGATATCGGCCACATGATGCTGCATGTCTCCGGTCTCTCCTTCCTCGGCCTCGGCGTCGCCCCGCCGACTGCCGAATGGGGCGTGATGATCGGCGATGCGCGCCAGTTCGTCTGGACCGCGCCCATGCTGATCTTCTGGCCGGGCCTGGCGCTCTTCGTCTCGGTGATGGCGTTCAACATCCTGGGCGACGCGCTGCGCGACCGTCTCGACCCGCATCTGAGGGCGGACCATTGTCACTGAGCCCCGCGTCCATGAGCCTTTCGCCCGCCACTGCCCCCACCCCTGCCTCCGGCCTCCTCACCATCGAGGGGCTGACGGTCGCCGCCGGCCGTGACGGCACCGGTCCCGTCCTGGTCCGCGACCTGACGCTGGAGGTCCGGCGCGGCCGCGTGCTGGCGCTGGTCGGGGCCAGCGGCTCGGGCAAGTCGATGACCTGCATGGCCGCGCTCGGTACCCTGCCGCCCGGCACCAGGGCGCTCTCCGGCCGCGTCCGTCTCGATGGTGCCGAGTGTCCGCCCGCGAGCCTGCGCGGCCGGCAGGTCGCAACGATCCTGCAGAACCCGCGCAGCGCCTTCAATCCGGTGCGCACCATGCGCGACCACGCGGTCGAGACGCTCGCCGCGCTGGGCCTCGCCGGCTCCGACAGCGAAGCCCGCATCATCTCGGCAATGGCCGAGGCCGGGCTCGACGAGCCCGCCCGCATCCTGCCGCTGCATGCCTTCGAGATGAGCGGCGGCATGCTGCAGCGGATGATGATCGCGCTGGCGCTCCTCGCCGAGGCGCCGTTCCTCTTCGCCGACGAGCCGACCACCGATCTCGATCTGGTGGTGCAGGCGCGCATCCTCGATCTTCTGGAGCGTCTCGTCGCCGCGCGCGGCCTCGGCGTCCTGCTCGTCACCCACGACATGGGCGTCGTCGCCCGCCTTGCCGACGATGTCGCGGTGCTCGATCACGGCCGCCTGGTCGAATGCGCGTCGGTCGAAGAGGTGTTCCATGCGCCGCGCCATCCGGTCACCCGAATGCTGGTTGCGGCGCACCTTGCCCTTTACGGACTGGAGCTTGCCCCATGACGCTGATCCGCGCCGACGGCGTGTCCCGGACCTATCGCAGCACCTCGCTGGTCGGGACGGGCGCCGCCCGCACCGCGCTGAATGGCGTCTCGCTCTCGGTCGCGGCCGGCGAGACCGTCGCCCTGCTCGGCCGCAGCGGCTGCGGCAAGAGCACGCTGGCGCGCCTGCTCTGCGGGCTGGAGCGGCCCGACGGCGGCACCGTCTTCTTTCGCGGCACGCCGCTCGGCCGCCTCGACCGGGCCGGCCTGCGCCGCTTCCGCCGCGAGGTCCAGATGGTGTTCCAGGACGCACCCGGCGCCGTCGATCCCCGCTTCGACATCCGCTCGATCATCGCCGAGCCGCTGCGCCACCTGACCTCGCTCGATGCTCCGGCTCGCGCCCGCCGGGTCGACGAGCTGCTCGAGATGGTCGAGCTGCCGGCTTCGCTCGCCCCCATGCTGCCGTCGCAGGTCAGCGGCGGCCAGCTGCAGCGCGTGTGCATCGCCCGCGCCCTGGCGCCCTCGCCCGCCCTCGTCATTCTCGACGAGGCGGTCTCCAATCTCGACCTGCATCTTCAGGCGGCGACGCTGGCGTTGCTCAAGCGGCTGCAACAGGCCTCCGGCATCGCCTGCCTCTTCGTCACCCACGATTTGCGGCTGGTCGAGCGCTTCGCCGACCGCACCGTCGTCATGCAGCGGGGACAAGTCGTCGAGGAGACGGGGACAAGTGCCCCGGCAAGTGCTTTGGCCGAGCTGCGCCACCCCGCCTCGCTGGAGCTCAAGGCGGCGATCCTGCCGCCCCTGCCGGCGCGCGTGCGTACCGCGAAGGTCGCCGCTGCCGGCTGATCGGCGAGTTTGAGACGGCGCTCGCAAAATTTCGGGAAATTGAGACGGAATTTCGCAAAATCCGTCTCGAAAATTTCCGAAACTGTTTTACCTTTGAGAACAGGTACTTGACGCTGGTTTACCGGCGAAACGGTCCTCGGTCCAGGCCAGCAGCTGCGGCGTCATCGCCGAGCCCGGGCCGACCAGGCTGACATGGGTGAGGCCAGGATATTCCCGGTAGTCGATCGGCTGGCCGGCGGCGCAGCGCCGCGCGACGAAGCCCTCCTGCAGCTTCGGATCGATCACCTCGTCGGCCAGCCCCTGCGCCAGCAGCAGCGGCGCGTCGATGGCCCCGGTCGGGTCGTTCTGCGCCAGTCTGTCCCCGAACGGGCCGTCCGAAATCGGCTGCAGGAACAGCCCCTGATCGGGCAGCAGCCGGGTCAGGGCGAGCGACCAGGCCGCGCGCCAGTCCAGGATGCAGCGGCGGGATATGTCCTTGGCCACCATCGCGTGGAAGCGGCTGATATACGCATCCCCGACATCCGGGTAGAGCCGGTGATAGGCGGTGTAGAGATAGGCCGAGATGATCTCGCCGAACGCGCTGCTGGCGCCCTTGCCGAGCATCGCCGCGAGCTCGGTCACCGGCGCCATCGCGGCCACCCCGGCGATCTCCAGCTCCGGTGCGTCGGCGCCGGCCCGGATGCCGGTCCACAACGCCGCATGGCCGCCCTGCGAATGGCCCCAGACGACGACGCGATCGCCGAGCTGCCAGTCCGCCATCTGTCTGGCGGCATTGACGGAATCGAGCACCGAATAGGCGGCCACCTGCCCGACCAGATAGGCGTGATGGCCCGGCGCGCCCATGCCCGCATAGTCGGTTGCCACCATCGCCCAGCCGCGCTCGACCACCTCGTCCATGCCCGGCGTTCCGCCGAAGGGCGCCGGCGAGGTGGAGGGCGCGCAGCCCGGCGCGATGCCGGTGGTGCCATGCGCCCAGGCGATCACCGGCCGCGGGCCTTGCGCGGGGATATCCGGCAGAACGACGATTGCGCTGGCGACGGTCGGCGAGCCGTCTTCCAGGCGGCTGGTATAGAGGATACGCCAACCCTTCGCCCCGGCCGGAATGTCCGTGTCGTAGGCTTCGCTGCGCAGCAGGATGCCGGGCTCGGCCGGAGGTGTCGGCGGCGGCGTGTAGAAGGCGCCCGGCTCGTCCGGCAGGGTCGCCCACCAGGCTGCGGCCAGCGCCACGACGAGCAGCAGGCCAAGCCCGCCCAGCCATTTTCCGGCCGTGCGGCCTCGCCCGCCCTTGCGGGCGCCGGTCTTTTCGTCCTGCATCTGTCCCCCTGCCCCAATCCGGTGCAATGCACCATCCTTGTCACGACCGCAGGGTTCAAGGCAACTGTCAGTTGAAGCGCCGCGTCGCGGCGGCGGGGATTTCTCGGACCGGTCGCCTCGGGGCCGGCCGGTCAATCCCCGGTGAAGGCGAGCATCCGCCCGCAGACCAGCGCGGCGGTCCAGATGGTCAGCGACAGCGCTCCGGCAAGCCGCAGCCGGGCCGGCGGAAGGCGCGCCAGACGGTCGGCCATGTCGCCCTCCGGCGCGTCCCTTGCGGCCGCCCTGTGGGTGACGAGGGCCGAGCCCGCTCCCAGCAGGACGAGGCCGATCTTGGCGAGAAACAGCGTCGCGCTGGCGTAGTCGGCCGGTGCCGACAGGAACAGCAACGCGCCGGAGACGAGCGCGAGCGCCAGCCCGCCGGCAGCGACCGGCACCAGTGCCCGGGCGAGCGCGGCCAGCGGAACACGGCCGCGCCAAAGGCCGAGCAGCCGCAGATCGAGCGGCACGATGGCGCCGAAAAGCAGCGACAGGCCAATCACATGCAGCGTGTTGACGCCGGCATAGCCCCAGCGCGAGACCCGCATCCACTCGGCCAGCGGCAGCCCCGCAAGCAGGTCCACAAGCGCCTGCATCGCGGCCGGCCTAGTCGCGGCCGGGATAGAGGTCGTAGCTGCGTCCGGAAATGACGATCCGCTCCGCCTTCATCAAGCGGTCCTCGATATTGGCCGAGGGCTCGCCGATGAAGGTCGCCTCGACGCCGGGCGCAAGGTCCCCGTCCTTCAGGCCGGCACGTTCGTTGCGCCAGGGTTGGCCGACCTCGACCTGCCAGTTCTCGCCCTCCGCATCGACCGTCAGCACGCCGTGCGGGTTGCCGAGCCGCGCCTCGCTGATCACGCCGGTCAGCTCGATGTTCTTCCCCGTCGTCCAGCGCCAGCCGTGATGGGCGAGCGCGGGGATAGCAAGGGTTGCGGCAACGCCGAGGCAAAGGGCGGCGGTGAGGGCGCGCCGGGTCGTGCTGCTCGAGCTCATGGACTTCTCCTCGTCATGATCCGCCCCGCGGGGCGGGAAGGGAAATGCGGCCGATCACCGTGAACATCTCGCCCTCCGGCCTGCCGACGATGATCTCGCCGGACGAGGGATAAACGCCGGTCAGGGCCGTGATGTTGACCTGGTGGGTCACGAGGACAGCGACCGTTCCTTGCGGGAGCGCACGGATCGCGGCCGCAAGGCGCTGCGTCTGGCTTTCTGCTTGGCGCCTGTCGGCGAAGAAGGAGTTGAGGTCGGGCAGTTCCTGCGGCTCGCCGAGGCCGAGAAGCGCGGCCGTCTGCCGCGCGCGGCACCACTGCGAGGTCAGCACCTGGTCGACCGCGATGCCGCGCTCGCGGAAGGCGGCGCCGATCGCCCGGGCCTGGGCGCGGCCGCGCTCGTCGAGATTGCGCTGGGTGCTGCAGTCGCCGAGCCGGAAGCCGGCGGGATCGCCGGTGCCGGGGGCGAGCGCGTGCCGCATCACGGCAATGGCACCGCGGTTCGAGGACAGTGCGGCCCAGGCCTCCGCCTCGCCGCTTGCCCGCGCCGCCCCGGCGGCAAGGCCGGGCATCGCCAGAAGGGCAAGGAGCGCGAGGACAAGCCGGCGGAGCCGGCCTTTCGCGTGGCCTGTCGCAAACGGGAACAGATCGATCATCTTCCGGTCCGCTGTCGGTCCGGCGAAAGGGGGATACCTTGCGCCAGACCCAGCAGTTAGGGCGGCCGGTGCGCCCGTCAAACCGGACCGCCGCGCGGAGCGGCGATCCGAAGGCGAGGCATGAGTTATCCTCAGGCCTTGCCGAGTTCCTTGGCATGCAGCCAGGCGGCATGCTGGGGCGCCCGCTTGGTCTTCGACCACTCCTCGAGCATCTCCCACTTCACCGCGTCGAGTTTCCTCAGCATCTCTTCCTCGGCCGGATCCGGGCAGGCCAGCTCGATGCGGTGGCCGTTCGGATCGAAGAAATAGATCGAATGGAAGATCGAATGATCGGTAACGCCGAGCACCTTGATGCCGTTCTTCTCCAGCCGCTCCTTGTAGGCGACCAGCGTGTCGCGGTCCTTCACCTTGAAGGCGATGTGCTGCACCCAGACCGGGGTGTTCGGATCCCGGCCCATCTCCGGCTTGGTGGGAAGCTCGAAGAAGGCGAGAACGTTGCCCGCGCCCGCGTCGAGGAAGACATGCATGTAGGGGTCCGGCTCGTGGGTCGAGGGCACCTTGTCCTCGGCGATGGCCAGCACGAAACCCATGTTCAGGTTGTCGACATACCAGTTCACGGTCTCCTTCGCGTCCTTGCAGCGATAGGCGACGTGGTGGATCCGTTCGATCTTCTGGTCCGGTTGGACAGTCATTGCGGGCACTCCCGTTTTCATCGTTGAAACGGAACGCCCCGTCCGCGTTCGGCAGGTTCGCGCCAGCCTCGGGCCCCTCAGCCGCAGGCCGCCGCGAAAAGACTCAAGCGCTTGATGTGCCTTGCAGTCTGGCGGCGGCAAAGGCGGCGCGCAGCACGTCCCGGTCGCCGATATGGTTGGCCAGCACCAGCACCAGCCGGGCGTTCAGCGCCTCGCTGTCCTCGCGGGGCAGCCCCTCGTGCAGCGCGATCAGCTCGGCATAGAAGCCGTCGGGATCGGGAAGGTTGGGGGCCAGTTGCAGGCCCGTCTCCTTGGTGGTTTCGCTCATTTCGGGTTTCCTTGCGTTCCGGTCGGTTCGGACCTTATCCCCGCCCGTGGGTCTCGCCTCGGGCGGTGGCGGTCCGCAGCGCCCGCGTCACCTCGCCGGCGTCGAACGTCTCCCAGCGCGCCGCGACATGCTGGTCGGGGCGCATCAGATAGACGGCGCTCTTCGCCTCGCCGAGATAGCGCGCGGCCAGCGCGCCGGTCGGATCGTCGGCGGCCGACAGCGCCACCCGCTCGACCGGAATGCCGTCGACCGTGAGCGTGCCAGGTACCTCAACGTCGATGGTCACCAGCTGGAAGCGGTCGCCGAGCCGGTCGATCAGCCAGCCGCCGGCCACCGGCGCATCGCTCGCCGGTGCGCCCGGCCGGGTGCGGGCCGGCATCGCCGCGCAGTCCGGGCCGTTGAGCGGCGAGCCGTCATAGGTCGCCGGCAGCGACAGGCGGCCGGAATTGACCAGCGGCCGCGCGAAGGCGTGATGCTCGGCCAGCTCCAGCACCGCGTCGCGGAACACCCGGCTGGCATGGCTTTTCGGCGTGATGAAGTCGGTCGAGCGCGACGAGTTGAGGATGTTCTCGTCCGCGGCGAAGACGCGCTCGGCGTCGTAGCTGTCGAGCAGGGATTCGGACGCGGTGCCGTCGACCACGAGTTTCAGCTTCCAGGCCAGGTTGTCCGTGTCCTGCAGGCCGGAATTGGCTCCGCGCGCACCGAAAGGCGAGACCTGGTGGGCGCTGTCGCCGGCGAAGATCACCCGCCCGTGGCGGAACTTCTCCATCCGCCGGCACTGGAACGTGTAGATCGACACCCATTCCAGCTCGTACTCGATATCCTCGCCGAGCATCGCCTTCAGCTTCGGCGCGATGCGCGCCGGGTCTTTCTCCGCCTCCCGGTCGATATCCCAGCCAAGCTGCAGGTCGATGCGCCAGACGTCGTCCGGCTGGCGGTGCAGCAGGGCCGACTGGCCGCGGTTGAACGGCGGGTCGAACCAGAACCAGCGCTCGGTCGGGAAGTCCGCCTTCATGACGACGTCGGCGATCAGGAAGTTGTCCTCGAACACCCGGCCGCGGAAGTCGAGGCCGAGCATGGCCCGCGTCGGCGAGCCGGCACCGTCGCAGGCGACCAGCCAGTCGGCATGGAGGCGGTACGGCCCCTCGGGCGTCTCCACCGTCAGCTCGACGCCATCGGCATGCGGCGTCACCGCGCCAACCTTGTTGCCGCCGCGCAGCTCCAGCAGCCCGGTGTCGCGGCCGATCTCCAGCGCCCGCTCGACCAGATACTGTTCCAGATAATACTGCTGGAGGTTGATGAAGGCCGGCCGCTTGTGCCCGCCCTCGGGCAGCAAGTTGAAGTCGTAGACCTTGCGCTCGTCGAAGAAGACCTTGCCGAGGTTCCAGACGACGCCCTTGTCGACCATCTTCTGGCCGCAGCCGAGCCGGTCGAGGATCTCCAGCGGCCGCTTGGCGAAGCAGATCGCCCGCGAGCCCCAGCTCACCTTGTCGTTCTCGTCGAGCACGGTGACGGCAACGCCCTGCTGGGCAAGGTCGATGGCCAGCGCCAGGCCGACCGGTCCCGCACCGATCACCACCACCGGATGGCGGGCCGGCTCGGCGGCGTCCTGGTCGGCGCTGCGGACATAAGGATAGAGCGGCGTTTCGAAGATCTTCGTCATGTGACCTCCCGGGACGGCCTTGGGCCTGAAAACGGCCGCTGCAGGCCGCGCCACCTCCTGGCGCGGAACCCGCAGCGGCGGGTATCGTCAGCCCTGCAGGGCTTCCCACATGTCCTTGTCGCGCTGCGCCGTCCAGATGCGCGGGGTATCGATGCCGAGCGCCTCGTCATAGGCGCGCGCCACATTGAACGGCAGGCAGTGCTCGTAGATCGCGTAGGACGAGAACTTCGGGTCGCAGGAGGCGCGGGCCGCGTCCCAGGCTTCCTTCAGCGAGCCGCCGCGCGTTGCCACCTGCGCCACCGGACGGAAGGTCGAGGTGACGAAATCGGCGGTGGCGTCGAGCGCCGCGTTGACCATCTCCTTGCCGACCAGCGCATCGCCCCGGCCCGGCGCGATGGCATCGACGTCGAAGGCGCGGATGCGCTCGAGCGTGCCCGGCCAGTCGCGGAAATGGCCGTCGCCGCAATAGCAGGCGGAGTGGTACTCGACGATATCCCCGGTGAACATGACGTTCTGGTCCGGCACATGGATGACGATATCCCCGGCCGTATGGGCGCGGCCGAGGAAGCTGAGGTCGATCCGGCGCTTGCCGAGGAAGACGCTCATCTTGTCGGTGAAGGTGGTCGTCGGCCAGGTCAGCGGCGGAATGTCGGCGACATTGTCGTAGCCCTGGAACAGGCGCGGGAAGCGCATGAACTCGGACTCCCGGTCCTCCGCACCGCGCTCGGCGACCATCGAGCGGGCCTTGTCGCTCATGATAATCGTCGGCGCCTGATAGGCGGCCGCGCCCAGCACGCGCACGGCGTGGTAGTGGGTCAGCACCAGATGGCTGATCGGCTTGTCGGTGACTTCGCGGACCTTCTCGATCACCTTGCCGGCAAGGCGCGGGGTCGCCTGCGCCTCGACGATCATGACGCTGTCGTCGCCGATGATGACGCCGGTGTTCGGGTCGCCCTCGGCGGTGAAGGCCCAAAGCCCGTCGCCGATTTCGGTGAAGGAGATCTTCTTCTCGGCCATGTCGCCCTGGGAGGCGAATTGCTTGCTCACGGGGGATATCCTCTTGTTCTGCAGTTCGGGTCGGCGGAAGCGCTGCGGCTCCCGCCAAGGGTTCGGATCTATTGGCCGTCGGCGGCGATGGCGTCGAGCTGCGCCTTCAGCGACTGCGCCTCGCCGTCGAGCGGCGTGACGATGTCGTCGATGACCGGCCGGCCGCCTTCCTCGACGACGAGGAAATGTGCCTCCTGGAAGCCCTGGTACTCGGCGTCGGTGCCGAAGCAGGTCAGGGCGCGGAAGCTGGCGACGACGCGCGTCGCCGCACCTTCCTGTCCGGCCTGCGCGACGGTGACGTCCTTCAGCGGGCAGCCGTCCTGCGCGTTGACGACGACATCCCAGTCGAGCGGCGTGCCCATCTCTCTGGCAAAGGGCGTGTCCGCCGCCTTGCGGTAGCGGGCCGCGAGATCGGCGCTGTAGAGGCTCGCAAGGCGCTCCTCGGAAAAGTAGTCCTGGAAGTCCTGAGGCGGATCGGCCCAGTTGGCCTCCGCCGCCGCGATCACCGCACGCACCGGCGCGGCCATGTCGGCGGCCAGCACCGGCGTTGCTGCCGTGCCTGCTGCCGTGCCAAGGGCCAGCGCGGCGATCGCCGCAAGCATCCGCACAGTCTTCATCACGAACTCCCTCCCTCGATCGGCGCCCGCGAGGGGCCTCAGGCCTTCTCGTATTTCTCGACCGTCTGCTCGATGGCGCCGAAGACCGAATGGCCGTCCGCATCCTGCATCTCGATCCGCACCGTGTCGCCGAAGCGCATGAACGGCGTCTTCGCCGCGCCGGTCTCGATGGTCTCGATCATCCGGATCTCGGCGATGCAGGAATATCCAACGCCGCCTTCGGCCACCGGCTTGCCGGGGCCGCCGTCCATCTTGTTCGACACCGTGCCCGAGCCGACGATGGCGCCGGCCGACAGCGGCCGGGTCTTCGCCGCATGGGCGATAAGGGTCGGGAAGTCGAAAGTCATGTCGACGCCGGCGTTGGCCCGGCCGAAGGGCTGGCCGTTCAGGTCGACGCGCAGCGGCAGGTGCACCTTGCCGCCGTCCCAGGCCTCGCCCAGCTCGTCCGGCGTCACCGCGACCGGCGAGAAGGCGGAGGAGGGCTTGGACTGGAAGAAGCCGAAGCCCTTGCCGAGCTCGGCCGGGATCAGGCCGCGCAGCGACACGTCGTTGACCAGCATGACCAGGCGGATGGCCGCGCGCGCCTCCTCAAGGGTGGCGCCCATCGGCACGTCGCCGGTGATCACGGCGACCTCGCCCTCCATGTCGATACCGAAGGCCTCGTCGGCCATGCGGATCGGCTCGCGCGGGGCGAGGAAGGCGTCGGAGCCGCCCTGATACATCAGCGGGTCGGTCCAGAAGCTCGCCGGCATCTCGGCATTGCGCGCCTTGCGGACCAGCTCCACGTGATTGACGTAGGCCGAGCCGTCCGCCCACTGGTAGGCGCGCGGCAGCGGCGACAATGCGTCGTGCTCGTGGAAGCGCAGGCTCGGCACCGCGTCGTGCTCGAGGCTCTCGGCGAGCGTCGCCAGCTTCGGCGCGACCTCGTCCCAGTTGTCGAGGGCGGCCTGCAGCGTCGGTGCGATGTGGCCGGCCTCGGTGCAGCGCGTCAGCGATGTGTTGACGAGGACGAGCTTGCCGTCGCGGCTGCCGTCGCGAAGTGTAGCGAGTTTCATGGCTTAGTCCCAGTTGCCCTCGAGGGTGCCGTCGAAGCGCTTCTTCAGCTGCGACCAGCAGTCGAGGTAGTTGTCCTGCAGGGTGTCGAGTTCCGCCGCGAAGCGCGTGAGGTGCTGCGGGAAGCGGGTCTCGAACATGAACGCCATGGTGCCCGTCAGCTTCTGCGGCTTCAACTCGGCGCGGCTCGCCTTCTCGAAGCCGTCGGCATCGGGTCCGTGCGGCAGCATCATGTTGTGAAGGCTCATGCCGCCGGGCAAGAAACCTTCCTCCTTGGCGTCGTAGCGGCCGTAGATCAGCCCCATGAACTCCGACATGATGTTGCGATGGTACCACGGCGGGCGGAAGGAGTGCTCCGCGACCATCCAGCGCTCGGGGAAGATGACGAAGTCGATATTCGCCGTGCCTTCCTCGCCGGACGGGGCCGTCAGCACCGTGAAGATTGACGGATCGGGGTGATCGAACAGGATCGCGCCGACCGGCGAATACGTGGTGAGGTCGTACTTGTAGGGCGCGTAGTTGCCGTGCCAGGCGACCACGTCGAGCGGCGAGGCGTCGAGCTTGGTCTCGTGGAAGCGGCCGCACCACTTCACGACCAGCCGGCACGGGCCTTCCTTGTCCTCGAACCAGGCGACCGGGGTCTTGAAGTCGCGCGGGTTGGCAAGGCAGTTGGCGCCGATCGGGCCGCGGTCGGGCAGGGTGAACTTGGCGCCGTAATTCTCGCAGGCATAGCCGCGCGCCTTGCCGTCCAGCAATTCGACGCGGAACACCATGCCGCGCGGGATCACGCAGATCTCCTTGGGCACCACATCCATCACGCCGAGCTCGGTGGCGATGCGCAGGCCGCCTTCCTGCGGCACGATCAGCAGCTCGCCGTCGGCGTTGAAGAAATACTCGTCCACCATGTCGGTATTGGCGACATAGACATGGCTCGCCATGCCGGCCTGGCCGTTGACGTCGCCGGCCGTGGTCATGGTGCGCATGCCGGTCAGGAACGTCACCGGCGTCTGCGGGATCGGCACCGGGTCCCAGCGCAGCTGGCCGAGCGCCAGCGAATGGTCGTCGACCGCCGGCGCGCTCTTCCACTCGGGCAGGGAGACGGGCGAGAAGCGTCCGGAATGCTTGACCGACGGGCGGATGCGATAGAGCCAGGACCGCTCGTTGGTGCCGCGCGGGGCGGTGAACGGCGAGCCGGAAAGCTGTTCGGCATAAAGGCCGTAGGGCGCGCGCTGGGGCGAGTTCTGCCCCTGTGGCAGGGCGCCGGGCAGGGCTTCGGTCTCGAAATCGTTGCCGAAGCCCGACATGTAGGCCGGGGTATTCGAAAGCGTCATGTCCGATCCCTCCTGATCCAGACAGTTGATAGTTGCGTGTGTAACTGTTTTGTCCGAAACTATCAACGTGCGAAGATACCGCCGGCCGATTTTGTCGAAACAAGGGACGCAAATGACCGGACGCCTGCCGCTTGACGAGTTTCTGCCCTACCGCCTGGTCAGGGCGTCCGAACTGGTCAGCCGGCGTTTCGCCGCCCGTTACCGGGCCGCCTACGGCATCAGCCGGCCGGAATGGCGCACCTTCGCGATCCTCGGCCAGCTCGGCGGCACCACGGCGACGGAGATTGGCCGCCGCTCGACCATGCACAAGACCAAGGTGAGCCGCGCGGTCGCGGCGCTGGAAAAGCGCGGCTGGCTGTCGCGCACCACCGACGAGGCGGACCGCCGAGCCGAGCAGCTGGAGCTTACGGCGGAAGGCGCCAAGGTCTATGGCGAGCTGGTGGCGCTCGCCCGCTCGTTCCAGGCAGAACTGCTACGCGACCTCGGCTTCGAGGCCGCCGACCGGCTCGACGCCGGGCTTTCGGCGGTGGAGAAGCGCTTCCTCCGCGAGGAGTGATCCTGCGCCCCTCCGGTGGGCGCAGGCAGGGCAAGGGGCGTCAGTGCGCCTCGTCCCAGTTGTCGGCGGCGCGGGCATCCACATGCAGCGGCACGGAGAGCGTCACGGCCGGTTCGGCCGCCGTTTCCATGACCTCGCGCACCAGGGCGATGGTTGTGCCCACCTCCGCTTCCGGCACCTCGAAGATCAGCTCGTCATGCACCTGCAGCAGCATGCGGGCGGTAAGCCTTGAGGCCGACAGCCGGTCCTCCATGCGGATCATCGCCCGGCGCAGGATGTCGGCGGCCGAGCCCTGGATCGGCGCGTTGATCGCCGCGCGCTCGTAGAAGGCGCGGTGGTTCGGGTTGGAGGTGTTCACCTCCGGATAATGCGCCCGGCGGCCGAAGATCGTCGTCACGTAGCCATTGGCATGAACGAACTTCTTCGTCTCCTCCATGTAGTCGCGAATGCCCGGGAAGCGCTTGAAATAGGTCGAGATGTACTCCGCCGCCTCGCCCCGCGGGATGCCGAGCTGGGCGGCGAGACCGAAGGCCGAGATGCCGTAGATGATGCCGAAATTGATCGCCTTGGCCCGGCGGCGGACCATCGGGTCCATGCCCTCGATGGGCACGCCGAACATTTCCGAAGCGGTCATGGCATGGATGTCGAGCCCTTCGGAGAAGGCCTGCTTGAGCTGGCCGATGTCGGCCATGTGGGCAAGCACGCGCAGCTCGATCTGGCTGTAGTCGGCCGAGACCAGCTTCATGCCCTTCTCGGCGACGAAGGCCTTGCGGATCTTGCGGCCGGCTTCCGTGCGAACCGGAATGTTCTGCAGGTTCGGCTCGGACGAGGACAGGCGGCCGGTCGTCGTCGCTGCCAGCGCGTAGGACGTGTGCACGCGCCCGGTCTGCGGATTGACGAAGCCGGGCAGCGCGTCCGAATAGGTGGACTTGAGCTTGGAGAGCTGCCGCCATTCGACGATGCGCGAAGGCAGCTCGTGCCCTTCGGCGGCCAGGTCGTCGAGCACGGAGACCGAGGTCGACCAGGCGCCGGTCTTGGTCTTCTTGCCGCCGGGCAGGCCCATCTTGCCGAACAGGATGTCGCCGAGCTGCTTCGGGCTGCCTATGTTGAAGCTCTCGCCGGCGAGCTCGTGGATCTCGGATTCCAGTGCCGCCATGCCTTGCGCGAAATCGCCGGACAGGCGCGACAGCATCTGCCGGTCGATGGAGATGCCGCGCTCCTCCATGCGGGCGAGCACCGGCACCATCGGCCGCTCCAGCCGCTCGTAGACGCCGGCCATGTGCTCCGCCGCAAGCCGCGGCTTGAGCACCTGCCACAGGCGCAGGGTGACGTCGGCATCCTCCGCCGCATAGGCGGAGGCCTTGTCGAGCGGCACCTTGTCGAAGGTGATCATCGACTTGCCGGAGCCGGCGACTTCCTTGAACGGGATCGGCGTGTGGCCGAGCCAGCGCTCGGAAAGCGCGTCCATGCCGTTGCCGCCCTTGCCGGCATCCAGCGCATAGGACAGCAGCATCGTATCGTCGAAGGGGGCGATCTCGATGCCGTAGCGCTTCAGCACCAGCCAGTCGTACTTGAGGTTCTGCGCGATCTTGAGGACGCCAGGGTCCTCCAGCAGCGGCTTGAGCACGGCAAGCGCCTCGCCCATGGCGATCTGGCCGGGGATCAGGCCGCCGCCGCCGAGCAGGTCGCCCTCGCCGTCCACATGACCGAGCGGGATGTAGCAGGCGCGTCCCGGCTGCGTTGCCAGCGACACGCCGACGAGTTCGGCCTGCATGGCATCGAGCGAGGTCGTTTCCGTGTCGACCGCCACATGGCCGAGCTCGGTCGCCTCCGCGACCCAGGCCTTCAGCCGGTCGAGATCCATCACCGTCTCGTAGCCGGACGGGTCGACCTTCTGCGCGGCGGCCTGTGCGGCGGCGGCCTCGGCAACCGCCTGCGGGCGCCACAATCCGCCCTCGCCGGCTGCAGCGGATGCGGAGGCCGATGGTGTCGATCCGCTTGCCGGGGTGTCCGAGCTGGCGGCAGTACCTTCCGGCTGGGTCCCGGGGCCGCCCTCCATCATCCGACCCTTGCCGTCGGGCTCGTGCCAGCCGCGCACGACGAGGGTGGCCGGCTCGACGCCGGCAATGTCGAGGCCGGTGACCTCGGCGACCCGGCGGGTCAGGGTGGTGAACTCCATCGCCTTGAGGAAGGCGATGGCGCGGGTGCCGTCGAGCCCGTTGACGGTGAGCGTCTCCACCGGCTGCTCGACCGGCACGTCCTCCTTCAGCGTCACCAGCTGCTTGGAGATGCGCGCCTGGTCGGCAAAGGCGATGAGGTTCTCGCGGCGCTTGGCCTGCTTGATCGTGTCGGCCTTGGACAGCAGCGTCTCCAGGTCGCCGAACTCGCTGACCAGGAGGGCGGCGGTCTTCAGGCCGATGCCCGGTACGCCCGGCACGTTGTCGACGCTGTCGCCGGCCAGCGCCTGGACCTCGATCACCTTGTCCGGACCGACGCCGAATTTCTCGAACACCTCGGCCTCGCCGAAGATCTTGTTCTTCATGGTGTCGATCATGCCGATGCGCGGACCGATCAGCTGCATCAGGTCCTTGTCGCCGGAGGCGATGGTGACCCGCGCGCCCGCCGCCGCCGCCGCGCGGGCATAGGTGGCGATCAGGTCGTCGGCCTCGAAGCCTTCCTGCTCGATGCAATGGACCGAAAAGGCGCGTGTGGCCTCGCGGATCAGGCCGAACTGGGGGATCAGGTCCTCCGGCGGCTCCGGGCGCTGGGCCTTGTACTGGGGATAGATCTCGTTGCGGAACGTCTTCGCCGAATGGTCGAAGATCACCGCCATATGGGTCGGCTCGTCGCCTTCCTCCGGGGTCAGCCCTTCCTGCAGCAGCTTCCACAGCATGTTGCAGAAGCCGGAGACCGCACCGACCGGCAGGCCGTCGGACTTGCGCGTCAAGGGCGGCAGCGCGTGATAGGCGCGGAAGATGAACGTGGAGCCGTCGACCAGGATCAGGTGGTCGTCGGCGGTGAGGGCGGAGGCGGCTTCGTTCGACATGGCGCGGATCATGCCCGCAGGCACCAGATTTTGGAAGAGCCGCCGCCCTTCTTTGCTACCTGAAGATCGCTAGATCAACAGGCAAAAGCATATGTATTTGTTCTGGCCTTCGGGCCAGGCTCAATGGTTGTTTTGTGAATAGACGGTCTGTCGGTTGTCGTATATTTCGATTTCCATGTATCCGAAGAAATATTTGAACTGCCAGTATACGAGGTATGGTAGAAAAATACCCAATGTTATGATCGAAAGAACAATAAGCCCAATAGATGTGAAAAAGAATTCCCAGAAGCTTCCTGTGAATATGATCTTGCCTTTTATCATCTTGAGCATCTCCTTGAAGCGGATGTTCAAGACGTTAAAGATTGTATTTCCGTACGTAAACAACTATTCCGCCGCCTGCGCGACCGGGCGGCGCGGCGTGTCGCGCTCCAGCCGTGCCCAGCCGGGGCGGCGGAACAGGAACCAGCCATAGCCGGTGCGTTCGATCAGCCACAGCAGCACCAGCGGGGCGATGACGCCGGCGGCGGTGACGATCACCGAGATCGTGCCGATGTCGGGAATGATGCCGGTCTTCAGCAGCACGACGCGGGTAACCGCCATGGGGAAGAAGAAGGCGAGATAGATGACGATTGAGTTGCGCCCGCAATAGGCGAGCGGCGCGGCCGCGCCCGCCTGCGTCAGCAGCGCCGAGGTGACGATCACCGCCAGCGCGCCGGCCGTGCCGAGCGCCAGGCTGACCAGGGGCAGGTCGGCAAACCCGTTGAACACCAGGAGGCCGTTGACGACGCCCCAGGCGAGCAGGCCGGCAATGCCCACGGTCATGTTGCGGCGGGCCCAGTCGGCCAGTGCGAAGGCCCGGGTGGCGAAGATGTAGCCGGCGTAGAAATAGACGTAGCGCGAGCTGAATTCGTCGATCAGCACCGATCCGGTCGAGATCGGGGCGGTCTGCAGCACGGCGGCTGCGGCGAGCACCAGCTGCCACGGCACGCCGCGGTCGTGCAGAACCTTGGTGATCACGAACATCACCGGCAGCATGTAGATGAACCACAGCGTGCCGAAAGGCTGGACATAGGCGAGAAGATACTCGCCCAGCACGCTGCCCCATCCGGTTTCGGCCGCGATGGACGGCGCCTTGACCGCGAACTGGATCGTCAGCCAGAGCACGTAGAAATAGGCGAAGTGGACCACCTTGCGGTCGAGATAGCGGCGCCAGGGCCGGTCGATGACCAGCGCCAGGAACAGGCCCGAGATCATGAAGAAGTCCGGCATGCGGAACGGACGGGCGAACTCCACCACCAGTCCCATCCAGCCTTCCAGGCCGGCGGCTTTCTCGACGCCCAGCGTCGAATGCATCATCACCACGAAGACGATGCAAAGCCCCTTGGCCGTGTCGACCCAGTCGACGCGTCCGGTGGCGCCGGCGATGTCCCTCTCCCGACCGGTCATGTCGTCCAGGCTCCCGCTTGTCTTTCCCGAACGGGCACCTTGCAGAAGACGGGTGTATCGCGGGTTAACCCGATTTCACGATTTGGTGAGACGCGGCAAGCGGTCAGGGGCGGTCGCTCCGTCCGTCGCCGATCTGTCCCCGCCATGGGGAGGAGCCGTCCGGCCCGCGTCCGCCCTTGCCGTCGCCATCGATGTCGGCCCAGTCGTCCCGGTCGAGGTCGACCACGCCTTCGCCCTGGCCTTTCCGCCGGGCGCCGGCCCGCACCACGGTCACCTTCGCGTTGCGGACCATGATCCGTGCGATGGCGGCCCGCAGCGGCGGCACGAAGAGAAGCAGGCCGAGGGCGTCGGTGACGAAGCCGGGGATCAGCAGCAGCACGCTGGCGACGACGATCAGCGCGCCTTGCATGATGTCCTCGCCGGGCACCTGGCCGCGATCCATCTCGGCGCGCACGCGCCGCAGCAGCGACAGGCCCTGCAATCGCAGCATCAAGCTGCCGGCGACCGCCGTTGCGATGGTCAGCAGCACCGTCGGTACCGCGCCGATTTCCGAGCCGACCTCGACGAAGACGAGGATCTCGAGGAGGGGGAGGCCGATGATGGCGAGAAGGATGAACAGTCCGATGGGCATGGCGTGCGCGACAGGGTCCCGTGATGATGTGTGCTCAGGTCTCGGCTCCCTCCCGGCACAGGGTGCCGTTGGGAGATATTCGCCTCTCAGTTAGGGACCAAGTGACGCAAATGCGAGCTTTATGTGTTTTCGAATGACGAAAACAGCGTCCGACACTTGTCTTGGAGGCTGGATGTTGGTTCAAGGGGGCTTACATAAGCTAGGATGGGCGATGCTGCGGCTTGCCCCGCGGGGCGCCGGTGCCGGCCCGCTGCACAGGCTGCAACGAACCCGACGGGCGGAATGCCGTGACGGCGTCTGCGACGCAATCGGCCGGATGTGAAACGGATCATATGTTCAACGACATCACCACTATCATCTTCCTGGTCCTGGCGGTCGTGATCTTCTTCAGGCTGCGCAGCGTTCTGGGGCGGCGCACCGGCAACGAGCGCCCGCCCTTCGATCCCTATTCCGCACCCGAGCGCGACAATGGTGCCGGCGGTCCCGCCCAGGACGACAACGTCATCCCGCTGCCCGGACAGGCGGCCCCGCAGGGCGGACCGTCGCCGGCTCCGGCCTCGGCGACGCTCGACAAGGTGGCGCCGGAGGGAAGCGCGCTCAACCAGGCCCTCCGCCAGATCCTGTCCGTCGACCGCTCCTTCGAGCCCCAGGGCTTCCTGCAGGGCGCCCGCGCGGCCTATGAGATGATCGTCACCGCCTTCGCCAACGGCGACCGCAAGACGCTGAAGAACTTGCTCTCGAAGGAAGTCTACGATGGCTTCGTCGCGGCGATTTCCGACCGCGAGTCGCGCGGCGAGACCATCGAGTCCACCTTCGTCGGCATCGACAAGGCGGACATCGTCGAAGCCGCGCTGAAGGGCTCCACCGCGCAGGTGACCGTAAAGTTCCGCTCCGAGCTGATCTCTGCCACCCGCGACCGCGACGGCGCCATCGTCGACGGCGATCCGAACGCGGTCAGCGACGTCACCGACATCTGGACCTTTGCCCGCGATACCACCTCGCGGGATCCCAACTGGCGTCTGGTGGCGACCGAATCGGTCGAGTGACTTGCGTGCTGCCGGCCGGATGGCCCTTGCTGCCAGCCTGGCGGCGGCACTGCTTGCCGGCACCGTTGCGACGGTCCCGGCTCTGGCGCGCGGAAAACCCCTCATGCTGTCTGCGCCCCTGAGTTTCGCGGAGCTGCCCGGCTGGGCCGGCGACGACCACGGTGCCGCCCTTGCTGCCTTCCTGCGCCATTGCCGGGACCGGCGGGCGGAACTGCCCGCCGAGCTGTCGCGGCTTTGCGCGCCGGCCCAGGCCGCCGCCGACAGCGGCGAGCCGCTGGCCGCCCGCACCTTCCTGGAACGTCATTTCGAGCCGCGCCGCATCCTCTCCGACGGGTTCGTCACCGGCTACTTCGAGCCCGAATACGACGGTTCGCGCCGGCCGGGCGACGGCTACGACACGCCGCTTCTGGCCCGCCCGCCGGAGCTTGTGCCCCTTGCCGGCCGGCCGGCGCCGGACGGATTGCCCAAGGATGCGCCATTTGCCTTTTCGAGCGCCAATGGCGGCCTTGTCGCGCCGCCGGACCGGGGGGCGATCATGGATGGGGCGCTCGCCGGCCGGGGCCTCGAGCTCGTCTGGATGGCCGATCCGGTCGACGCGTTCTACGTCCATGTGCAGGGCTCTGCCCGCATTCGCCTGCGCGAAGGCGGCAGCCTGCGCGTCGGCTATGCCGGCAAGACCGGCCATCCCTACAGCGCCATCGGCCGGGTGATGATCGAGCGCGGCCTTGCCGAGCCAGGCACCGTCACCATGCAGGTGCTGCGCAAGTGGCTGGCGGAAAACCCGCATGAGATCGACGGCGTCCTGCGCCGCAACCGGTCCTACATCTTCTTTCGCGAGGTGACCGAGGCAGGCGAGCACGAAGGTCCGGTCGGGGCCGCCGGACTGCCGCTGCTGCCCGGCCGCAGCCTTGCGGTCGATGCCGCGCACCACGCCTATGGCGCGCTGGTTTTCGTCTCCGCCGATCTCCCCTTGGGGCCGGACGGCGAGCAGGAGAAGTTTCATCGCCTGATGATCGCCGAGGACACGGGGTCGGCCATTATCGGCCCGGCGCGCGGCGACATCTTCTTCGGCTCGGGCGAGGAAGCTGGCGAAAAGGCCGGCCGCATTCAGCACCGGGCGGACATGGTGCTGCTGGTGCCGCGCAGGCCGGAGGCCAGGCCGTGAGCCGGCGTCGTGGCCGCCAGCCCTCGCCCGAGGAGCGCCGCCTGTGGGAGCAGGTGACGGCGGATGTGGATCCGCTGGCTCCGCGCGGGCGTGCCCGTGCCGAGGCGCCGACGCCGGAACCGGAAGAGGCGCCGGCCCCGGTGCCCGCCGCTGCCCGGCCGGCCGGTCCTGCGGCCTCCGGCGCGTCTGCGCTGCGTTCGCCCGCCCAGCCGTCTCCCCCGCCCCTGTCGCCGCTCGAGCCGCGCCAGCGCCGCCGCGTCGCGCGCGGCACCCGCGCCATCGACATGCGCATCGACCTGCATGGGTTGACCCAGGCGGAGGCGCATGTGCGGTTGCGCGGGTTCCTGTCCCATGCCCAGTCGAGCGGTGCCGGCCTGGTGCTGGTGATCACCGGCAAGGGCGCAACCGGCGGCAGCCCGGTGGCCGGCGAGCGCGGCATCCTGCGCCGCGTCGTGCCGCAATGGCTGTCCTTCCCCGAGTTTCGCCCGTTGGTGGTGGGCTTCGAGGAGGCCCACGCCGCACATGGCGGCGGCGGCGCGCTCTATGTCAGGATCCGCAAGAGCGGAAAGTGGGGGGGACGATGACGCCGTTCGGCGCCAAGCTGCGCGAGCTGCGCAAGAAGCGCGGCATCACCCTGTCGGAAATGGCCGGGGCGCTCGGCGTTTCCGCAGCCTATCTGTCGGCGCTGGAGCACGGCAAGCGCGGCCGCCCCACCTGGTACACGGTGCAGCGGATCATCGCCTTCTTCAACGTCATCTGGGACGAGGCGGAGGAGTTGCAGCGCCTCGCCGAAATCTCGGACCCGAAGGTCTCCATCGACACGGCCGGCCTCCAGCCGGAGGCGACGGAACTGGCCAATCTGCTGGCGGCGAAGATTTCCGGCCTGTCGCGCGACAGTCTGGCCCATCTGTTGCATCAGTTGCGCGTCGCGGCGGCGCGGGACCGGATCTAGGGTCCCGGCCTCAAGGGGTACGGCACGGACTTTCGTTCTCTTGCTGCGCCTCTTGAGCGGCGCGGGCGGCAAGCGTAGGGTCCCGCAATTGCTGCCGCCGGCAAAGCCTTGAGCAGGCATGGTGCCTGCGCGACGCTGCGGCAAGAAGGACTGCGCTGCAAGTGATGACGTCGAAGACCCCCGCCCGTAGCGCCGATCCCTTCGCCGGGCTGATCGATGCCGACGCCCTGCGTCACCGGCTGACGGCGCTGACCGCGGCGACCGACGGCGACGGCTCGGATCTTGCCGTGCGCGGCCACGTTCTCAACGAGCTGAAGACGGCGATGCGCGATGCGCGCACCCGCGTCGAGGAGCTGCTCTTTGCCGATGGCGGCGGCACGCTCTGTGCCCAGCGGCTGAGCCATGTCCAGGACGAGATCCTGCGGGTGATCTTCGATTTCGCCATCCATCACGTCTACCGGGTCAAGAACCCGTCTGCGGCCGAGCGCATGTCCATCGTCGCGGTCGGCGGCTATGGCCGCGGCACGCTGGCGCCGGGCTCGGATGTCGACCTGCTGTTCCTGCTGCCCTACAAGCAGACGCCCTGGGGCGAGCAGATCGTCGAATACATCCTCTACATGCTGTGGGATCTCGGCCTGAAGGTCGGCCACGCGACCCGCAGCATCGACGAATGCCTGCGCCTTGCCCGCACCGACATGACGATCCGCACCGCGCTGCTGGAGGCGCGCCACGTGTGGGGCGAGGAGCCGCTGACCGACGAGTTGATCGAGCGGTTCGACAAGAATGTCGTCGCCGGCACCGGCCCGGAATTCATCGCCGCCAAGCTGGCCGAGCGCGACGCCCGCCACACCCGTCAGGGCACCTCGCGCTATCTGGTCGAGCCGAACGTGAAGGAAGGCAAGGGCGGTCTGCGCGATCTCAACACGCTGTTCTGGATCTCCAAATACTTCTACCGCGTGCGCTCCGGCTCGGGACTGGTGAAGGCCGGCGTCTTCACCCGCTCCGACTTCCAGCGCTTCAAGAAGGGCGAGGATTTCCTCTGGGCGGTGCGCTGCCACCTGCATTTCCTCACCGGCCGGGCCGAGGAGCGCCTGTCCTTCGACGTCCAGCGCGAGATCGCCGTCCGCCTCGGCTACACCCAGCATCCGGGCATGAAGGACGTCGAGCGCTTCATGAAGCACTACTTCCTGGTCGCCAAGGATGTCGGCGACCTGACCCGGATCTTCTGCGCCGCACTGGAGGAGCAGCACGCCAAGGCGCCGCAGCCGCTGTCGAAGCTGATCGACCGCATCGCCTCGCGCGCCCGCCGCCAGGTCCAGACCGGCTCGCCGGATTTCGCGATCGACAAGGGGCGCCTCAACGTGGTCTCGGACACGGTGTTCGAGAAGGACCCGGTCAACCTGATTCGTCTCTTCGCCATTGCCGACCGTCACGCGGTCATGCTGCATCCGGAAATGCTGAAACTGGTGCGCCGGTCGCTGAAGCTGATCACCGCACAGGTGCGCGAGGACCCGGAGGCGAACCGCCTGTTCCTGCAGGTGCTGACCTCGCGCAACGATCCCGAGACCGTGTTGCGCAAGATGAACGAGACCGGCGTGCTCGGCCGCTTCGTGCCCGACTTCGGCAAGGTCGTGGCGATGATGCAGTTCTCCATGTACCACCACTACACGGTGGACGAGCATCTGATCCGCTCCATCGGCGTGCTGGGCGAAATCGAGCGCGGCGAGGCCGGCGAGGACCATCCGCTCTCCACCGACATCATCAAGACGATCCAGAACCGCAAGGTGCTGTTCGTCGCCATGTTCCTTCACGACATCGCCAAGGGCCGGCCGGAGGACCATTCCATTGCGGGTGCGCGCATCGCCCGCCGCCTGTGCCCGCGCCTCGGCCTGACGCCGCCGGAGACGGAAACCGTCGCCTGGCTGGTCGAGCATCACCTGGACATGAGCACGATCGCCCAGTCGCGGGACCTTGCCGACCGGAAGACCATCGAGGATTTCGCCCGCGAGGTGCAGAGCGTCGAGCGGCTGAAGCTGCTGCTGATCCTCACCGTTGCCGACATCCGTGCCGTCGGGCCGAATGTCTTCAACGGCTGGAAGGGCCAGCTGCTGCGCACGCTCTACTACGAATGCGAGCCGGTGCTGACCGGCGGTCACAGCCTGTTGCCGCACGACATGCGGGTCGAGGCGGCCAAGCGCGAACTGGCCGAGATGCTGAGCGCCTGGAACAGGGACGAGCTTGCCGCCTATCTGGAGCGCCACTATCCGGCCTACTGGCTGCGCGTGCCGCTTGAGCGCAAGATCGCCGACGCCGAGATGATCCGTGCCGCCGACCGGGCCAGAACCGGCTTTTCCTCGCGTGTCGTCACCCATGCCTTCGAGGGGGTGACCGAGATCACCGTGCTGGCGGCCGACCATCCGCGGCTGCTGTCGACCATTGCCGGGGCCTGTTTCGTCGCCGGGGCCAACATCGTCGATGCGCAGATCGACACGACGACGGACGGTTTCGCGCTCGATACGATCTACATTTCCCGCGAGCTGCCGGGCGACGACGACGAGATCCGCCGCGGCGAGCGCGTCTGCCGGCTGATCGAGAAGGCGCTGCGCGGCGAGGAGCGGCTGCCGGACAGCGTCGCCCGCAAGGCGGCCTCGCGCAGCCGCGTGAAGGCCTTCCGCGTTGAGACGGAGGTGCTGGTCAACAATTCCTGGTCGAACCGCTACACGGTGCTGGAAATCTCCTGCCTCGACCGGCCCGGTCTGCTCTACGATCTCACGCGCGCGATCTCCGGCCTCAATCTCAACATCAATTCCGCTCATATCGCGACTTTCGGCGAGCGGGCCGTCGATGTTTTCTATGTCACCGACCTCACCGGCCAGAAGATCGGCAATATCGGCCGGCAGAATGCGATCCGCGAACGCCTGCGCGAAGCGGTCGAGGGGGAGGCGGCGGAAGAGCCGGCCCGCCGCCGGCCGCGCCGCGCCGGGGTGGCCTGACGAAACGCCTGCCCACCTGTGATCGTCGATGCGATTTCCTGCCACTCCTGAACGGAACCTCCGCCCATGGCCGGCTCTATGAGTCTCTTGCGCAACTTCGCCACCGTCGGCGGCGCCACCATGGCGAGCCGCGTCCTCGGCTTCGTGCGCGACGTGATGATCGCCGCCTTTGCCGGGGCAGGTCCGGTGGCGGACGCCTTCTTCGTCGCCTTCCGCCTGCCCAACCTGTTCCGCCGGCTGTTCGCGGAAGGCGCGTTCAACTCCGCTTTCGTGCCGCTGTTCGCAAGGGCGCTGGAAGAGGAGGGCGATGCGGGCGCGCGCCGCTTTGCCGGCGAGATCATGGCGGCGCTGCTGTGGACGCTGCTGGCGCTCACCGCCATTGCCTTCGTCGCCATGCAGGGCCTCGTCTTCCTGCTTGCCCCGGGCTTTACCGAGGATCCGTCGAAGTTCGACCTGGCGGTGCTGCTGTCGCGCATCACCTTCCCGTATCTGCTGTGCATGTCGCTGGTCGCCTTCCTGTCCGGCATCCTCAACACCTATCGGCGTTTCGCGGCCGCCGCCTTCGCGCCCGTCGTCCTCAACCTGGTGATGATCTCGGTGCTTGCCGGCATCTGGTATGCGGGGCTGGAGCCGGGCACGACCCTCGGCGTTGTGCTGGCCAGCGGTGTTGCGGTGGCCGGTTTCGCCCAGCTGGCGCTGCTGGTCGTCGCCGTGCGCCACATGGGCTTTTCGGTGCCGTTCCGCCGCCCGCGACTGACCGCCGGCGTCCGGCGGCTGTGCAAGCTCGGCGTTCCGGGCGTGCTCGCCGGGGGCATCACCCAGATCAACATCGTCGTCGGCACGGTGATCGCCTCGGCCCAGGCCGGTGCGGTTTCCTATCTCTACTATGCCGACCGCATCTACCAGCTGCCGCTTGGCGTCGTCGGCATCGCCATCGGCGTGGTGCTCCTGCCGGACCTGTCGCGCTCGCTGCGCGCCGGCGAAGACGGGCAGGCCAACGGCACGCTGAACCGGGCGATGGAATTCGCCCTCGCCCTGACCCTGCCGGCGACCATCGCGCTGATCGCGGTGCCCGAGCCCATCGTCTCGGTGCTCTACCAGCGCGGCGAATTCGGCGCGGAGGCGGCGAGCGCCACGACCACGGCCCTGATCGCCTTCGCCCTCGGCCTGCCGGCCTTCGTGCTCAACAAGGTGTTCTCGCCCGGCTTCTTCGCCCGCGAGGACACGGTGACGCCGATGTGGTTCGCGGGCATCGGCATGGCGGTCAACGTGATCGGCGCGCTGGCCCTGGCGCCGGTGCTCGGCCATGTCGGCATCGCGCTCGCCACATCGCTGGCCGGCTGGGTGAATGCCGGCCTGCTCGGCGCAGCCCTGTGGCGGCGCGGTCATTTCCGCGTGGACCACGGCGCGCGGCGCCGGCTGCCGCTGCTGGCGCTCGCCAGCCTTGCCATGGGCGCCGGCCTGCTGCTCGGCGACTGGGTGCTGGCGCCGTTGCTCGGCGCGCCCTCGGTGCTGGTGCGCTTTGCTGCCCTCGGCGTGCTGGTGCTGGCCGGCATGGTCCTGTTCGCCGGCTTCGTCCAGCTGACCGGTGCGGTCGACCTGAAGGGCTATGTCGCCCGTGCAAGGGCGGCGAGGGCCCGTCGCCGGACCGCCCCGCCGCCGCAGGCGCCGGAAGATCCGCTCGGATAGGCTGCAGGGGCGTCGGCACGGCAAGCGGAAGCAGAGCGCGCCTGCCGCGTGAAAAAGCTGCGCCGGCTCAATTTTTGACCAAACGATCAAACTTTGTCCATTTGTTCAAGAAAGCGCGGCGGCCGGCATCTGCCTCCATTGTGAGCGTGCCTGGAATGTGGTCCAATTTGCCTCGCCGCGCGAAGAGCCGCCCATGCGCCTTTGCCGGCCGACGAACATCGGCCCGTGCCAGTTGCGCATGAGCGCCGCATCCTGCGAGGGGGAGTCAGATGGCAATCAACGATCATTTCGCCTGGACGCGCCGGGCCGTCCTCGGACTTGTCGCATCGCTCGCCGTCATGGCGGGCGGCGTGCCGGCAATCGCCAAGGACAAGCCGCTGAAGGTGGCCGCGATCTACACCGTGCCGGTCGAGCAGCAGTGGGTCGGGCGCATCCACAAGGCGCTGCAGGCGGCGCAGGCGCGCGGAGACGTGACCTACACCTACTCCGAGAACGTCGCCAACACCGACTATGAGCGCGTCATGCGCGAATATGCCGAGGGCGGCATGGACCTGATCATCGGCGAGGCGTTCGCCGTGGAGCGTGCGGCGCGCAGCGTTGCGGCCGAGTATCCGGACATCGCCTTCCTGATGGGCTCGTCCTTCGGGCCGGCCCAGCCGAACTTCGCCGTCTTCGACAACTGGATCCACGAGCCGAGCTACCTGACCGGCATGATCGCCGGCAAGGCGACCAAGTCGAACGTCATCGGCATGGTCGGCGGCTACGCCATCCCCGAGGTCAACCGCCTGATGAACGCCTTCATGGAAGGCGCGCTGGCGGTCAACCCGGACGTCAAGTTCCTCGTGACCTTCATCAACTCCTGGTACGACCCGCCGAAGGCCAAGGAGTCGGCCTTCGCGATGGTCGACAAGGGCGCGGACATTCTCTACGCCGAACGCTTCGGCGTCTCCGACGCGGCCAAGGAGAAGGGCATCCTCGCCATCGGCAACGTCATCGACACGGCCGGCGACTATCCCGGCACGATCCTCGCCAGCGCCCTGTGGCACATGGAGCCGACCATCGACCGGGTGATTGAGGCGGTGGCCTCCGACAGCTTCGAGCCTTCGGATTACGGCCAGTATTCCTTCATGTCCTATGGCGGCGGCAGCTTCGTCGTCGACGAGAGCCTTGCCGATGCGGAGGCCGTCAAGGCGTCCCGCGAGAAGGAGAAGGAAATTCTCGACGGGCTGTTCCGCGTCAACGTCAACGACGCCGAGCCCAAGTCGACGATGTGATCGTCTGATCGCGGCCCGCCTCCTGGTCTCGGCCCGAGATCGGGGGCGGGCCGTCCTTTTGTCCTGCCCTGCCCCGGAGTGGAGATGAGCGACCCGCTGCACGGACGGCCGCACGAGCGCAAGGTCGTGCTGTCGCTTGCCGGCATCACCAAGCGCTTCGGCGCGATGACCGCCAACGAGGCGGTCGATCTCGATCTGCATGCCGGCGAGATCGTCGCCCTGCTGGGCGAGAACGGCGCCGGCAAGACCACGCTCATGAACATCCTGTTCGGCCACTATGTCGCCGACGAGGGAGAGGTGCGCATCGCCGGCCCCGAGGGGCAGCTCGTGCTGCTGGAGCCCGGCTCGCCCCATGCGGCGCTCAACGCCGGCATCGGCATGGTGCACCAGCATTTCGCGCTGGCCGAGAACCTGACCGCCTTCGAGAACATCGTGCTCGGCACCCGGCCGCTGCTGTCCCCCTCCACCTCCTCGCGCGCCGACCGGCAGCGGCTGGAGGCGTTGATGCGCGACAGCGGGCTGACGGTGGACCTGGACCTTCGCGTCTCGCGCCTTTCGGTCGGCGAGCAGCAGCGCGTGGAAATCCTCAAGGCGCTGTATCGCGATGCCCGCGTGCTGGTTCTGGACGAGCCGACCGCCGTGTTGACGCCGCAGGAATCCGAGGGGCTTTTTGCCACCCTGCGCCAGCTGGCCGGCAAGGGCCTTGCCATCGTCTTCATCTCGCACAAGCTCGCCGAGGTGCTCAGCGCGTCCGACCGGGTGGCCGTGCTGCGCATGGGCCGCAAGGTCGCCGACCTGCCGACCGCCGAGTGCGACCGCCAGAAGCTCGCCGAGCTGATGGTCGGCCATTCCCTCTCCCAGAGCCGGCGCGAACCGCGCACGCCCGGCGATGTGCTGCTGGCGCTCGAGGGCGTCTCCGCCGGCACCGGCCGTGAGGCGGTCAGGGACCTGTCGCTGGCCCTGCGCTCGGGAGAAATCCTCGGTGTCGCCGGCGTCTCCGGCAATGGACAGGCGATGTTCGCCCGTCTCGTCTCCGGTCTGGAGCGGGCAACCTCCGGGCGCATCCTGCTTTCGGGGCGCGACGTCACGGCGGGGGATGCGCGCGCGATGATCGCCGCCGGCATTGCCCGGATTCCGGAGGATCGCCACCGCGACGGCATCGTCGGGGCGATGAGCGTCGCCGAGAACCTGGTGATCGAGGAGATCCGTTCCGCCCGCTACCAGCGCCTCGGCTTCCTCGATTTCGGCGCCATTGCCGCCCGTGCCCGCGAGGCGATCGCAGCCCACGACATCCGCTGCCGGGGCGGTTCCGCTATCTCGCGGCTGCTGTCTGGCGGCAACATCCAGAAGATCGTGCTGGCCCGCACCCTCGACGCCGAGCCGGCAGTGGTGCTGGCCGCGCAGCCCTCGCGCGGGCTCGACATCGGCGCCACCGGCGAGGTGCATCGCCGCCTGCTCGCCGCGCGGGCGCGCGGGGCCGGCGTCATCCTGATCTCCGAAGATCTCGACGAGCTCTTCGCCCTGTCCGACCGCATCGCGGTGATCCATCGCGGCCAGCTGAGCGCGGCGCGCGATGCCGACGAGCTCGACCGCGCCACTGTCGGCCTGATGATGGCCGGCCACGCGGAGGAGGCTGCATGATCCGTTTCGAGCCGCGCGAGAGCGTCTCGCCCGTCCTGCGCGCCGGCGTTCCGGTCGCCGCCGCGCTGGCCGCCCTGGCGCTGGCCGCGCTGCCGATCATGGCGGCGGGTGCGCCGGTGCTTCAGGCCTATGCGCTGATGGCGAAAGGCGCCTTCGGCTCCTTCTTCGCCGTTTCCGAGCTGCTGTCGCGGGCGACGCCGCTGATCCTGACCGGCCTGGCCGCCGCCCTCGCCTTCCGCGCGAGGCTGTGGAACATCGGCGGCGAAGGCCAGCTCTATGCTGGCGCGCTTGCCGCTGTCGCCGTCGGCTCCGGCGCGATCTCCGCCCCTCCGGCGGTGATGATCCCGCTCGTGCTGCTCGCCGGTGCGATGGCGGGGGCAATGATGATGCTGGTCCCGGCCCTCTTGAAGCTGCGGCTCGGTGCCGACGAGGTGGTCACTACCCTCTTGCTCAACTTCGTTGTGGTGCTCTTCGTGCAGATGATGCTGGAAGGGCCGATGAAGGACCCGATGGGCATGGGCTGGCCGCAATCCGAGCCGATGGCGGATGCGGCGATGCTGCCCAAGCTGTTCGACCGCATGCGCGTCCATGCCGGGCTGATCGTCGCGCTCGTCGCCGCGTTGCTCGCCCATATCCTGCTGGCGCGCACGGTCTGGGGCTTCGAGATCCGCGCCGTCGGCGAGAACCGGGAAGCGGCCCGCCATGCCGGCATTCCCGTGACTGCGACCTTCGTCCGCGTCGCTCTCCTCAGCGGTGCGCTGGCGGGGCTTGCCGGCGTCGGCGAGGTGGCCGGGCTCAAGGGCTATCTCACCGCCGACCTGTCGCCCGGCTTCGGCTATGCCGGCATCGTCGTTGCCATGCTGGCCGGCCTGTCGCCGCTCGGCGTCGTGGTCGCGGCCCTGTTCATCGCCGGCGTCTTCGTCGGCGCCGACAGCATGAGCCGGGCCATCGGCGTTTCCAACTATCTGGCCGACCTGGTGGTCGCCACGTCGCTGATCGCGGTGCTCGTCTCCGGCCTCTTCGTGCGCTTCCGCGTGCGGCTGGTCGGAACGGGGCGCAAGGCTTCCGCCGGCAAGGATGGCGGCGCATGATGGAAATCCTCGACATTCTCGTCTCGGCGAATTTCTGGGCGGCAGCCCTGCGGATCGCCACGCCGCTGATCTTCGGCGTGCTCGGCGCGCTCCTGTGCGAGCGGGCCGGCGTCCTCAATCTCGGCATCGAGGGCATCTTCACTGCCGGTGCCATGGCCGGCTGGATGGCCGCCTGGCTCGGCGCCGGCCTGTGGGGCGGCGTGCTGGTCGCGGCGCTCGCCGGTGCCAGCTTCGGCCTGTTGCACGCGGTGCTCACGGTGCCGCTGGGCCTGTCCCAGCACGTCTCGGGCATCGGCGTGACGCTGTTCGCCACCAGTCTCAGCTATTACGCCTACCGCACGGCCCTGCCCGACGTCACCTCGCCGCCGCGCATCACCGCCTTCCAGCCGCTCGACATCCCGGTCCTGTCCGACCTGCCCTTCCTCGGCACCGTGCTGTTCCAGCAGACGGCGCTGACCATGCTGGCGCTGGCGATGGTCGTGGTGGTCGGCTTCGTGCTTTACCGCACGCCGCTCGGCCTTGCGATCCGCGCCGTCGGCGACAATCCGGCGGCGGTGGAGGCACAGGGCCTGTCGGTCGTGGTGCTGCGCATGGGCACGGTGGTCGCCGGCTCCGCGCTGATGGCGCTGGGCGGGGCCTTCCTGACCATGTCCGCCTTCGACGCCTTCTTCTTCGGCATGGTCAACGGCCGCGGCTGGATCTGCATCGCGCTCACCGTCTTCGCCTCCTGGCGTCCCGGCAAGGCGCTGGTCGGCGCGCTGCTGTTCGGTGCGTTCGACGCCTTCCAGGTGCGGTTGCAGACCGAGGTCGGCGCCTTCGTGCCCGGTCAGGTGTTCCTGATGCTGCCCTACCTGCTGTCGATCCTGGCGCTGGTCATGGTCGCCCGCAAGGCGGACTATCCGCGCGCAATGCTGAAGCCCTATTTCAAGGGCCAGCGATAGGGAGACAAGGTTACTCCTCGCGCATGAGTGCGGCGATCTCGGCCAGCATTTCGTCGGTCATCGCCGCGGCCGCGCCCGAGATCGACGCGGGATCGGCGAGTGCCTGCCAGTCGAGCGGCGCATCGCTCAGCTTCGACAGTGCCTCGGCCAGCGTGCTGCCCTCGGTGCGCACCAGGCCGGCAGCCTTTTTCACCTGGTCCTGCGCCGCAGCGCGGCCGACATGCGGCAGCAGGGCGAAGGAAAAGCGCTCGGCAAGCGACAGTCCGCCGCCGCCGGTTGCGGTCGCCGCCATCCTTGTCGCATCGGCCTCCATGCCGGGGGCAAGCGCCTGCGCATGGCGCAGGGCCGCGCCGGTCGCCAGCATCACCTGTGGCAGCACCAGCCATTCGCCCATCCAGGCGGCGCCGTCCCGCTCCTCGCGGTGCAGGGCATCGGCGGACAGAGCCGCCACCTGCGCGGCAGCGAAACGGGCGAGCGCCACCAGCGCCTCGGCCCGCACCGGGTTCTGCTTCTGCGGCATGGTGGAGGAGCCGCCCGCCTCGGCAAGCCGGATCTCGCCGACTTCCGAGCGGGCGAGCAGGATCACGTCCTCGCCGATCTTGCCGAGCGCCAGCGCGATCTCGCTCGCTTCGCGGGCGATCCGACGCAGCGGCTCCCGATCGGTCATCCAGGGCAAGGAAGGTTCAAGGCCGAGTTCGCGGGCAAGGGTACCGGCCAGTTCCGCCGCGCGTCCCGGCACGTCCATGGCTCCGAGATCGCCGGAGGCACCGCCAAGCTGCACGACCAGTGCCTCGCTGCGCAGCCGGGCAAGACGCTTCCGCGCGCGGGCCAGCGGCAGGGTCCAGGTCGCCACGCGCAGGCCGAAGCTGATCGGCGTTGCGATCTGGCCGCGCGTGCGGCCGGCCATCGGCGTTGCCCGGTGCCGGGCGGCGAGCGCGGAAAGCTGGCCCACGATGTCCGCAAGCCGCGCCTCGAACAGCTCCAGCGTGCGGGCGAGGCGCAGCATCAGGCCGGTGTCGACGATGTCCTGCGAGGTGGCGCCGAAATGCAGGTAGTCGGCTGCCGGCCGCGACAGCTTCTGCCGCAGCGCCGCCACCAGCGCGGGCACCGGCACACCGGCCGCGGCCGTTCCGGCGGCAAGCTCGGCAGGTGTCGGCAGAATGCCGGGCAGCTCCCGGTCGAGGGCCGCCGCGGCATCCGCCGGGATCAGTCCGACGCGTCCCTGCAGGCGGGCGAGCGCCCGCTCCACCTCCACCATAGCGGCGATCTCCGCTTCGGCGGAGAACAGGGCGGCGGTTTCGTCGTCGCCGAACAGGCCGGCAAAGAGCGGCGAAACGAGGGGGATGTCGGCCATGATGCGCCTGTCCTGTCGCCCGGAGGGCTTGCGGGGCTCAGATGTCGAAGAACACCGTCTCGTTCTCGCCCTGCAGGCGGATGTCGAAGCGGTAGAGCGGCAGCCCGTCCTCGGTCTTGCCGTCCTCGGCGGCGACCAGCGTTGCCACCGCCTCCGGCTCGAGACGGCGCATGTCGGGATCCCTGGCCAGCGCCTCGCGATCTTCCGGAAAATACATGCGCGTGTGCAGGTGGATGTTGATGCCGCGAGCGAAGATGAGCACGGCCACATGCGGCGGATGGCCCTCCGCATGCTGGCCCGGTCGCACGGTCTGGAAGCGGAAGATACCGGTATCGAAATCCGTGGTGGCGCGGGCGAAGAGGCCGTATTCACCGACCCGGCCCATGCCGTCCGCCTGCCAGATCTCCAGCATGGCATCGCGCACCGGGGCGCCGGCGCCGTCCCGCACCAGTCCCTCGATGACGATGGCCTCGCCGGTGTTGCTTTCGATCACCGGGCCGGGCTGGTTCGGCAGCGCCGGGCGGCCGATCGCCTGCGGCGCGGTGCCGATATGGACGTAAGGCCCGGCAGTCTGGGAGGGGGTTTCCTTCAGGCGGTCGTTCATCACAGGCCCTCCGTCCGGTTCTCGAAATGAGTTTGCCGCCGGCCTCGCAGCACGATGTCGAACCGGTAGGCGAGGCAGTCGAACGGCTCCTGGTTGCGCAGGTCGAGCCGCGCCACCAGCCGGTCGATGGCGTCCTTGTCCGGGATCGTGTTGACGATGGGGCAGAGCGGGATCAGCGGGTCGCCCTCGAAATAGAGCTGGGTGATCAGCCGCTGGCTGAAGGCCTCGCCGAACACCGACAGGTGAATATGGGCCGGACGCCAGTCGGAGCCGTTGTTCGGCCAGGGATAGGGGCCGGGCTTGATGGTGCGGAACAGGTAGCGCCCGTCGGCATCGCTGAGGCAGCGTCCGCAGCCGGAAAAATTCGGGTCGAGCGGCGCGAGATAGCCGTCGCGCACATGGGCGTAGCGCCCGGCGGCATTGGCCTGCCAGACTTCGATCAGTGCGTTGGGTACCGGCCGGGCGTTCTCGTCGAGCACCCGTCCGAAGACGTAGATGCGTTCGCCGAGCGCATCGCCCGTGGTTGCCGCGTTGCGGATCAGGTCATGGTCGAGCGGTCCGAGCGGCGTGTGGCCGAGCGCCGGGCCGGTCTGCTCCAGGGCGGTCTGCTCCAGCGCATGCAGCGGGCGGACCGGTGCGCGCAGGACGGTGCTCTTGTAGCCCGGCGACAGCGGCAGCGGCTGCTGCGAGCGGTCGCGCCGGTAGAAGGCGGTGGTCACGGCTTGTCTCCTCCCGGCCCGTCTTGGGGCGTCTCGATGTCTGCGAAGGCGGCACGGGCGATGCGGATCGCCCGGTTCGCGGCCGGCACGCCGGCATAGATTGCCACATGCAGCAAGGCCTCGCAGACATCCTCGCGGCTTGCGCCGGTGCGTGCGGTGGCCCGGCAATGCATCGCCAGCTCCTCGTCGTGGCCGAGCGCGGCGAGCAGCGCGATGGTGATCATCGACCGTTCCCGCCGGCTGATCGTATCACGCGCCCAGACCCCGCCCCAGGCGCCCCGGGTGATCAGGTCCTGGAACGGCCCGTCGAACGCGTCGCGGGCGGCCTCCGCGCGCGCCACATGCGCCTCGCCGAGGACAGCCTTGCGGGTCGCCATGCCCGCGTCGAAGGGATCTTGTCCGCTCATGTCGTCACGCGCTCCACCAGAGAGGCGACAATCTCTGCCACCTTGTCCGGCACCTCGATGCAGGGCAGGTGGCCGACGCCGGCGATCTCCTCGCATGTCGCACCGGGTATGGCGGCGGCAAGCGCACGCAGCGTCTCCGGTGGGGTCGCGCTGTCCTCGCTGCCGGCGATGCACAGGACCGGCACCGAGATAGCGCCCGCGCGGTCGCGGTAGTCGGCATCGCGAATGGCGCTGCCGAGCGCGATGTAGCTGTCGGCCGGCGTGTGCACCAGCATCGTCCGCCAGCGCAGCAGCTCGGCCGGGCGCCCCTCGCGGAAGGCGCGGGAGAACCAGCGCTCCATCGTCGCATCGCCGATGGCATCCATACCGCCGGTGCGGATCGCCTCGGCGCGGCCGTTCCAGATCTCCGGTGTGCCGATCTTCATGCCGGTGTTCGACAGGACCAGCCCGGCGACCCGTGCGCCGTGGCGGATCGCCACCGATTGCGCGATCAAGCCGCCGACCGACAGTCCGACGATCACCGCCCGTTCGATGCCGAACGCGTCGAACAGCGCGACGAGATCGTCGCCATGGTCGTCGATGCTCATGCCGAGGCCGCCCGGCGACAGGCCGTGCCCGGCCGTGTCGTAGCGCAGCAGCCCCCAGTCGCCCGGCAGGCGCGTGACGAGGTCGTCCCAGATGCGGAAGTCGGTCCCGAGCGAGTTGGAGAAAGCGAGAACCGGGGCCGAGCCCCGTGCAGGCCGGAAGGCGGCATTGAGAATGCGCCCGTTTCGAGAGACTGCCAGCACGTTCCATCCTCCCTGACCGTGTTTCGCTTCAGGATGGACGCGGCAATTGGTAATGTAAAATGAGAATTTCGCCGTTTTGTATAACTGGAGAGACGAAATGCCCGTCGGAGCAGGGATCAAGCTGCGTCATTTGCAGGCGTTCCTGGAGGTGGCGCGGCTGCGCAGTCTGACGGAGGCGGCGAGCGCTCTCAACATCACCCAGCCGGCCGTTTCCAAGACGCTGAAGGAACTGGAGGCGCTGGTCGGCGTCAGCCTGATGGAGCGGGGCCGCTCGGGGGTGACGCTGACCGCCGAGGGCGAGATCTTCCGCCACTATGCCGGCCTGTCGGTCGCCGCGCTGGGCGAGGGGCTCGACGGGATCGACCAGGTGCGCATGGGTTCGGAGCGGCAGCTGCGCATCGGCGCTCTGCCGAGCGTTGCCGCCAGCATCGTGCCGCTGGCCGCCGGGCGCTATCTGGAGCGTGGCCGCGGTGCGACGCTCGATATCGTCACCGGGCCGAACGGCCATCTCCTCGACCAGCTGCGGACCGGAGCGCTGGATGTGGTGATCGGCCGGCTCGGCCAGCCGGATGCCATGCAGGGGCTCGCCTTCCAGCAGCTCTACAGCGAGCAGGTGGTGCTCGCCGTGCGTCCAGGCCATCCGCTGATCGGCAATCCGGACCTTGCCCGCCTGCCGGAATATCCGGTGCTTTACCCGAACCGCAGCGCGGCGATCCGCCCGCTGGTCGAGCGGCTGATGGTGGCCAACGGCATCGGTCGCCTGCCCCGGCGGATCGAAACGGTGTCGAACGCCTTCGGGCGAACCTTCACCCGCTCCACCGATGCGGTGTGGATCATCTCCAACGGCGTCGTCGCCAACGACCTCGCCGAGGGGCAGCTTGCGGCCCTTGCCGTCGATACACGGATCACGCTGGGGCCGGTCGGCATCTCGACACGCGCCGCCGAGGCGCACACGCCCGACCTGCTGCTGTTCATGGCGGTGATGCGCGAGGCGGTCGAGCAGCGCGGCCTCGGGCGGGGCTGAGGCGCGGTTGCCTCAACCGGTTGCGGGAGGCTCGCCCGGCGGCGGCGCGGCGCGCTTGGGGTCTTCCTCGTCGCGATAGGCCTCCAGCGCCGACATGCGCCGTTCGCTGCGCTCGGGATCGCGGGCGGTGACACCGGCGACCAGCGTCTCGGCGATCACCATCAGGGCTGCGGAGGAATCCCAGGGCGAGGGCACGGAGATGCGTGCCGGCAGCACATGGGCCGCGACGCTGGCGATGGGGGACAGCCAGCTGTCGGTGATCAGCACCACCGTTGCCCCCCGCTTCGCCGCGGCCGTGGCCATGCGGACGAGATCGGCCTGATAGCGGCGGATGTCGAAGACCACCAGCACGTCGCGCCGCCCGATATCCAGCAAGGCGTCGCGCCAGTTGCCCTCCTGCCCGGCCATGTGCATGACGCCGCAGCGCAGGATGCGCAGATGCGCGGCCATGTAACGGGCGAGCGCGTCGGTGAAGCGGCCGCCGAGCAGGTAGAGCGTGCGGCGCTCGTCGGACAGCAGCGACACGACGGCCTCCAGCTCCGCTGCCGGCAGATGGCGGAAGGTCTCGCCGATATTGGCGCGTACGGCCTCGGCGACGGCACCAAGGCCGGCTGCGGTGGCCGCGCCGCCCGCCTTGGTGCCGTCCTTGGCCTTGGCCAGCGGCGATTTCAGCTGGTCCTCCAGCTCTCTGCGCAGCCGTGTCTGCAGCGCTGCATAGGTGCCGCAGCCCATGCGCGCGGCAAAGCGCAGGATCGTCGGCGAGCTGACGCCGGCAGCGCTGGCGAACTGCGCGACGGTGCCCAGACCCAGCACCGGATAGTTGGCGAGCAGGGCGAGCGCCGCGCGGCGCTCCGTCGCAGTGCATTCGCCAAGCCTCTCGCGGATTTCTTCGGCAAGGGATGTCATGGTCATGAGGCCGCCTCCCCGGCCGGGGTGCCGCGCCGCCGGGCGGTCGTTGTCGGAAACCCGATTGACATCGGTCGCGGGTATGTATCAAATCATACAGAAAGCGGAATTCAACGCAATTTTGTAACAAATAAAACAGCGGTTGCGTTTTTCGCGAGGAAATCCGGCTGGGGGACAGGGATGGAGCCGACAGCGGCACGTGACGGCGAGCTATTGCCCGGCGACATGACGCAGGCGGAAACGGTCGTGGTCGCGGAAAACGCCGGCGGCCGCGGCAAGATCGTCCTGCTGTGCGACCATGCCTCGCGCCGGCTGCCGCCGGAATACGGCAATCTCGGCCTGGACGAGGCAGCGCGCAGCGCTCATATCGCATGGGATCCCGGCGCACTCGGCGTCTCGCGCCACCTGTCGCACCGGTTCGACGCGCCGCTCGTCTATCCCGACCTGTCGCGGCTCGTCCTCGACTGCAATCGCGACATCGCCGCACACGATCTGATCCCGGCGATCAGCGAGACGACCGAGATCCCCGGCAATCGCGATCTGGGCGCCGCCGAGCGGGCCCGCCGCATCGCCCTTGCCCACACGCCCTTCCATTCCCGCATCGAAACGCTGCTCGACGCGCGCGCGGCCGCCGGCCTCGACAGCGTGGTCGTCTCGGTGCACAGCTTCACGCCGCTCTACAAGGGGTTCCAGCGCCCCTGGCCGGTCGGCATCCTGTCCAACCGCGACCGCAGGGTCGCCGAGGCGATGCTCGCCGATCTTGCCAGACAGGGCATCGCCGATCTCGGCGACAACGAACCCTATGCGCCGGGCGACGGGGTCTATTACACGGTCGGCCGCCATGGCGAGGCGCGCACCCTGCCTTGCGTGATGATCGAGGTGCGCAACGACGAGATCGCGGACGCTGCCGGCGAGAGCCTGTGGGCCGACCGCCTCGGCCAGGCGCTCGAGGCCGCGCTGAAAAAGCTCGAGGCGAAAGGGAGGCCCGGATGATGCTCTCCCTGATGCGCGGCTATGTGAGGGTCGTCGACGCGGTCAACTACCGCCTCGGGCGGATCGTCATGTACGGCCTGTTCGTCATGGTCGCCGTGCTTCTGTGGTCGTCGATCTCCAAGACCTTCTTCCTGCCGTCCCTGTGGACGCTGGAGGTCGCCCAGTTCGCCATGGTCGCCTATTACATCCTCGGCGGGCCCTATTCGGTTCAGCTTGGCTCGAACGTCCGCATGGACCTGTTCTATGCCGGCTGGTCTGTGAAGAAGAAGGCCTGGTTCGATGCTTTCACGGTGCTGGTGCTGATCTTCTATCTCGGCGTCCTGCTGTATGGCGGCGTCGGCTCCACCGCCTATTCGCTCGGCCATTTCGGCACCGAGCCCTTCGTCTTCCTGAAGGATCTGGCGGTTGCCTTCGTCACCGGCGGTCCCGACGCCGCATCCGAGGTGATCGGCCATGTCGAGCGCAGCCCGACCGCCTGGCGTCCTGTCATCTGGCCGATCAAGGCGATCATGTGCCTCGGCTTCCTGCTGATGCTGCTGCAGGCCGTCTCCGAGCTCATCAAGGACATCGCGCGCATCCGCGGAGAGGAAATCTGATGTCCTACGAGATGATTGCGCTGCTGATGTTCTCGTCGATGATGCTGATGCTGCTGACCGGTCAGCGCGTCTTCGGCGCCATCGGCGGCGTGGCGGCGGTGGCGGCGCTGGCGCTGTGGGGCACCGGCGGGTCGGACATCCCCTTCGCCTCGGCCATGAAGCTGATGAAGTGGTATCCGCTTCTCACCCTGCCGATGTTCATCTTCATGGGCTATGTCCTGTCGGAATCGAAGATCGCCGACGACCTCTACAAGATGTTCCACGTGTGGATGGGTCCGGTTTCGGGCGGGCTCGCCATCGGCACGATCGGCCTGATGGTGCTGGTCTCGGCGATGAACGGCCTGTCCGTCGCCGGCATGGCGATCGGCGCCACCATCGCCCTGCCCGAGCTGCTGCGCCGCGGCTACGACAAGCGCATGGTCACCGGCGTCATCCAGGCCGGGTCCTCGCTCGGCATTCTGGTGCCTCCCTCGGTGGTGCTGGTGCTCTACGCGATGATCGCGCGCCAGCCGGTCGGCCAGCTCTGGCTCGCCGGCGTGGTGCCGGGGCTGATGATGGCGACGATGTTCGTCGTCTACATCTATGTCCGCTGCCGCATCACGCCCTCGCTCGGCCCGGTCCTGCCGGCGGACGAGCGCAACGTCTCGCGGGCCGAGAAGATGCGCCTGCTCGGCGCCGGCATCCTGCCGCTGGTGATCTTCGCCACGATGATGGTGCCCTTCGTCAACGGCTGGACCTCGCTGGTCGAGAGTTCCGCCATCGGCGCCATGACCGCGTTCCTCGCCGCCCTGCTCAAGCGGCGGATGACCTGGACGGTGTTCGAGACCTGTCTGCGGCAGACGCTGGCGATCTCCTGCATGTTCATGTGGATCATCCTCGCCGCGCTCGGTTTCGGCGCCGTGTTCGACGGTCTGGGCGCGGTCAAGGCGATCGAGACGCTCTTCACCGAGCGACTCGGCCTGTCGCCCTGGATGATCCTGATCCTGATGCAGGTCTCGTTCCTGGTGATGGGTACGTTCCTCGACGACACGGCGATGCTGGTCATCGTCGCGCCGCTCTACGTGCCCTTGGTCGCAGCGCTCGGCTTCGATCTCGTGTGGTACGGCGTGCTCTACACGGTCACCACCCAGATTGCCTACATGACCCCGCCCTTCGGCTACAACCTGTTCCTGATGCGGGCGATGGCGCCGCCGGAGATCTCCATGCGGGACATCTACGGCTCGATCGGGCCCTTTGTTCTGGTCATGATCCTGGCATTGGCATTGATAATGATCTTTCCGCAGATCGCCCTGTGGCTGCCCGACTACATCTACGGCCGCTGACAGAGGAGATCCGAACGAGACGCATCACCGCAGCAGAAGGAGCCTGGCCACCGGATACCGATCGCCGCGCCATCACAACAACCAGAAAGGGCGCGCTCTTGCATCTCTTCAACGAAACCAAGGGGAATGAGACATGACCAACAGACGCGACTTTCTGAAGAAGGCGGGCCTTGGCACCGTCGCCGCCGCCGGCGCCTCGACGCTGGCCGCCCCTGCCGTGCTCGGCCAGGCGCCGATCAAGTGGCGGTTGCAGACCTATGCGGGCGCCGCGCTCGCCGAGCATGTGATCAAGCCGCATATCGACGCCTTCAACAAGGCGGCCAACGGCCAGATGGAGATCGAGCTGTTCTTCGCCGACCAACTGGTGCCGACCGGCGAGCTGTTCCGCGCCATGCAGCGCGGCACCATCGATGCCGTGCAGTCGGATGACGATTCCATGGCCTCGCCGACGGAAGTGACCGTGTTCGGCGGCTACTTCCCCTTCGCCAGCCGCTATTCGCTGGATGTGCCGGTGCTGTTCAACCAGTACGGCCTGAAGGAGATCTGGGAAGAGGAATACGCCAAGGTCGGCGTCAAGCACATCTCCGCCGGCGCCTGGGATCCGTGCCACTTCGCCACCAAGGATCCGATCCGCAGCCTTGCCGACCTCAAGGGCAAGCGCGTCTTCACCTTCCCGACCGCCGGCCGTTTCCTGGCCCAGTTCGGCGTGGTGCCGGTGACGCTGCCCTGGGAGGACATCGAGGTCGCGGTGCAGACCGGCGAACTCGATGGCGTCGCCTGGTCGGGCATCACCGAGGACTACACGGTCGGCTGGGCCGACGTGACCAACTACTTCCTGACCAACAACATCTCCGGCGCCTGGGCCGGTTCGTTCTTCGCCAACATGGACCGCTGGAACGAACTGCCCGACCATCTCAAGACGATGCTGCAGCTGGCCATGGATGCGTCGCACTACTATCGCCAGTGGTGGTACTGGGGCGGCGAGGCGAGCCTTCGCGTCAACGGCACCAAGATGCAGCTGACCTCGATTCCGGACGCCGAGTGGGCCACCGTCGAGGAGGCCGCCGTCAAGTTCTGGGACGAGATTGCGGCCGAGTCCGAGATCAAGGCGAAGGTCGTCGAGATCTTCAAGAAGTACAATTCCGACATGCAGAAGGCCGGGCGGCCCTACCGCTACACCTGATGCCGGCGGGCCGGGGCGGCGTTCGTCGCCCCGGCCCTTCTGGTGCCGACCGCGCCCGCGCTTTCGCCCCGCTTAACCGACAATGATGGTTCCAATGGCTGGCAATCTTTCTTTCGACGCTCTCAAGGCCGCCGTCGCCGACGGCACCATCGATACGGTGCTGGTCTGCGCCGTCGACATGCAGGGCCGCCTGATGGGCAAGCGCTTTCATGCGCGCAACTTCATCGACCACTCCTTCGAGGAGACCCATTGCTGCAACTACCTGCTGGCGACGGACATCGAGATGTATACGGTCGAAGGCTATGCCGCGACCAGCTGGGCCGGCGGCTACGGCGACTATGTGATGAAGCCCGATCTTTCGACCCTGCGACCCGTGCCCTGGCTGGACGGCACGGCGATGGTGCTGTGCGACGTGCTCGACCATCACCACCACGAGGCGGTGCCGCATTCGCCGCGTGCGCTGCTCAAGGGCCAGATCGCCCGTCTCGATGCCATGGGCCTCGAGGCCAAGATGGCGACCGAGCTGGAATTCTTCCTGTTCGAGAAGAGCTTCGACGACATCCGTCGCTCGGGCTTCCGCGATCTGGAACCGATCTCGGCCTATAACGAGGACTACCACATCCTCCAGACCACCAAGGAAGAGGAGGTGATGCGCCCGATCCGCAATCACCTCTACGCCGCGGGCATTCCGGTGGAGAATTCCAAGGGCGAGGCCGAGGCCGGCCAGGAGGAGCTGAACATCCGCTATGCGGATCCGCTCGCCTGCGCCGATCACCACACCATCGCCAAGCATGCCACCAAGGAAATCGCCTGGCAGCACGGCCGCGCGGTGACCTTCATGCCGAAATGGCATCATGCCCGCGTCGGTTCCTCGTCCCACGTCCACCAGTCGCTGTGGAACAAGGACGGCTCCAGCGCCTTCTTCGATGCGGATGCGCAGCACGGCATGTCCCAGCTGATGCACCACTACATGGCCGGCCTGATCCGCTACGCTCCGGATTACACCTGGTTCCTGGCGCCCTATGTGAACAGCTACAAGCGTTTCCAGAAGGGCACCTTCGCGCCGACCAAGACCGCCTGGTCGGTCGACAACCGCACCGCCGGCTTCCGGCTCTGCGGCGAGGGCACCAAGGGCGTGCGCGTCGAGTGCCGCATCGGCGGTTCGGACCTCAACCCCTATCTGGCGCTGGCCGCGCAGCTTGCGGCCGGCATCCGGGGGATCGAGGAGAAGCTGGAGCTCGAGGCACCCGTTACCGGCGATCTCTACCAGTCGCGGAGGCTGAAGGAGATCCCGCGCACCCTGCGCGCGGCGACGGAGACCCTGCGCAAGTCGAAGATGCTGCGCCAGGCCTTCGGCGATGCGGTGATCGACCATTACGTCCGTGCGGCGGAATGGGAGCAGGAGGAGTTCGACCGCGTGGTGACCGATTACGAGCTCGCCCGCGGTTTCGAGCGGGGGTAGCCAACAAGAAAGGTACTATTGCAACACTGTTGCATTTTATCGTAAAGTGGGATTGCCCGGAGCGCCGGGCGATGGTCACGGAGGTTGCAATGCGCAAGTACGATCCTCTCGGTTCCTACCTCAAGAGCAAGCATCTTGAGCAGGTTCCCATGACGTTTGCAGAGATCGAAAAGCTCATCGACGACCGGCTTCCCGCCTCCGCGCGTCGGCATCGTGCCTGGTGGAGCAACAATCCGAGCAACAGTGTTATAACTAAAGTGTGGTTGGAAGCTGGTTATGTTACCGCCAATGTCGATCTGGCGACGGAGCGACTTACCTTCCGCCGGAACCGGCCCCCCGTACTGCCGGCATCGCCCCGGCCTCCACGCCGCGCGGGACGGCTCTATGGTTGCATGAAAGGGACGCTGACCGTTGTCGAGGGAGCCGATCTCACCATGCCGGCCGACCCGGACTGGGCGGAGGTCTATGCCGATGGCTGAGCGCTTCCTGCTCGACACCTGCGCAATGATCTGGATCTCACAGGGGGATCCGATCACGGAGGACGCTCTGGCGGTGCTGGAGACTGGGTCGCCGGTCAGTCTGTCCGCCATGTCGGCCTGGGAACTCGGAGTGCTCGTCGCCAAGGGGAGGCTGGCATCCGTCAAGCCGCCATTGCGGTGGTTCAACGACTTCGTCGAGGCCGCCGATCTCGAGGTCGAGGCGGTGACCCCCGACATTCTGGTCGCCTCTTCCTTTTTGCCAGGGCCGGTCCACAACGATCCCATGGACCGGATCCTCATTGCCACAGCGCGCGAACACGACCTGACCATCGTCACCCGCGACCGCGCAATCCTCGCCTATGGCGAGGCGGGACACGTAAAGACTCTAGCGTGCTAAATGAAAGCCGAGATCATGTCTGAAACAGTGAAGCTGATTTCCCCGGTCGACGGTTCCGTCTATGCGGAGCGTCCCGTGGCGAGTGCTGCCGAGATCGACCAGGCCGTGGCCGAGGCCCGCGCCGCACAGGCCGCCTGGGCGGCCACTCCGCTCTCCGAGCGCTGCTCGGCGGTGCTGGCCGCCGTCGCTGCGCTGGAGGCGATGAACGACGAGATCGTGCCCGAGCTGGCCTGGCAGATGGGCCGGCCGGTGCGCTATGGCGGCGAGAAGGGCGGCACGCGCGAGCGCACCGATTACATGGTCAAGATCGCCGAGGAGTCGCTCCGGGCCCGCCACCACACGGACCGTCCGGGCTTTACCCGCTACGTGCGGCCCGAGCCGCTCGGCATCGTCATGGTCATCGCGCCGTGGAACTATCCGTTCATGACGGCGATCAACACCATCGTCCCGGCGCTGATCGCCGGCAACGTGGTGATCCTCAAGCACGCCGCGCAGACGCTGCTGGTCGGCGAGCGGCTCGACAAGGCGTTCAAGGCGGCGGGCCTGCCCAAGGGCGTCTTCCGCAACATCGTGCTGAACCACGGCCAGACCGAGGCGCTGCTCGGCTCGGGCCACATCGACCACATCAACTTCACCGGCTCGGTCGCCGGCGGCCGCGCCATCGAGAAGGCGGCGGCAGGCACCTTCGCGACGCTCGGCCTGGAGCTCGGCGGCAAGGACCCGGCCTATGTCCGCGAGGACGCCGATGTCGCCTTCGCGGTCGAGAACCTGGCCGATGGCGCCTTCTACAATTCCGGCCAGTGCTGCTGCGGCATCGAGCGCGTCTATGTGCACGAGAAGCACTACGACGCGGTGGTCGAGGGCCTGGCGGCGGCAGCCTCCGCCTACACGCTCGGCAATCCGCTCGACGAGGCGACGACGCTCGGACCGATGGCGCAGGCGCGCTTTGCCGCCCATGTGCGCGAGCAGACCGCCGAGGCCCTGCGCAAGGGCGCGAAGGCCCTGGTCGACCGCGCGCGCTTCCCGCAGGACAAGGACGGCACGCCCTACCTGATGCCGCAGGTGCTGGTCGACGTCGATCACCAGATGTCGGTGATGCGCGAGGAGAGCTTCGGCCCGGTCGTCGGCGTGATGAAGGTGCGCTCCGACGAGGAGGCGATCGCCCTGATGAACGACAGCCCCTACGGCCTGACCGCCTCGATCTGGACCGCCGACGAGGAGGCCGCCATCGCCATCGGCGACCGCGTGGAGACCGGTACGATCTTCATGAACCGCTGCGATTATCTCGACCCGGCGCTGGTATGGACCGGCGTCAAGGACACCGGCAAGGGCGCCGCCCTGTCGGAAATCGGCTACCTGTCGCTGACGCGGCCGAAGTCGTTCCACCTGCGCGCCCGCTCGTAACGGCGCGCAGACCTCCCCGCTTCGCTTTCCTTCCTTTCAGGATCTCAGGACATGACCACCCTTCCGTCCGCCAACTGGAACTACCCGACCTCCGTGCGCTTCGGCGCCGGGCGCATCAAGGAGCTCGGCAAGTGCGCCGCCCTGCTCGGCATGAAGCGCCCGCTGCTGGTCACCGACCCGGGTCTTGCGCGCCTGCCGATGACCGCGAACGCGCTGGAGCTGCTGCGCCAGGCGGGCCTGGAGCCGGACATCTTCAGCGACATCAAGCCGAACCCGACCGCATCCAACGTGGAGGCGGGCGTTGCCGCCTATCGCGCCGGCGGTCATGACGGCGTCATCGCCTTCGGCGGCGGCTCCGGTCTCGATGCGGGCAAGGTCATCGCCTTCATGGCCGGCCAGACCCGGCCGATGTGGGACTTCGAGGACATCGGCGACTGGTGGACCCGCGCCGATCCGGACGGCATCGCGCCGATCCTCGCCGTACCGACCACGGCCGGAACCGGCTCGGAGGTCGGCCGCGCCGGCGTCATCACCAACGAGGAAACCCACACCAAGAAGGTCATCTTCCATCCGAAGATGCTGCCGGGCATCGTCATCTGCGATCCCGAGCTGACCGTGGGCATGCCGCGCTACTTCACCGTCGGCACCGGCATGGACGCCCTCGCCCACTGCCTGGAGGCCTATTCCTCCACCTTCTACCACCCGATGGGCGATGGCATTGCGGTCGAGGGCATGCGCCTCGTCTTCGAGAACCTGAAGCGCGTCGCCGAAACGCCGGATGATCTCGTTGCGCGCGGCCACATGATGTCGGCCGCCGCCATGGGCGCGGTCGCCTTCCAGAAGGGCCTCGGCGCCATCCATGCGCTTTCCCATCCGGTCGGCGCCCTCTACGACACCCATCACGGCATGACCAACGCGGTCTTCATGCCCTATGTGCTCGACTTCAACCGCTCGGCCATCGCCACCAAGATCGACCGGCTCGCCGGTTATCTCGGTATCTCCGGCGGCTTCGACGGCTTCCTGCAAGCGGTGCTCGACCTGCGCACCGCGCTCGATGTGCCGCATACGCTGGACGGTCTGAAGGTCGACGGCGCCAAGGCCGCGAAGATCGCCGAAATGGCCATCGTCGATCCGACCGCCGGCGGCAATCCGATCGAGCTGACCCTCGAGGGCGCAGCCGAGATCTTCGACGCGGCACTCACCGGCCGCCTCTGAGGCAGGCGTCGGCGGTTGCCGACGCTTCGCCAATTGACAGGGGGGTACTCCGCCCCCTACATCCCCACTGGCTTTCGCGGGCATGAGCGGCCTGCGAAAGCCGCGACCGGCCGGACGGCAGGCCGGCGCCGACAGGACAGATGACAGGGTGGGACCGGGCAAGATGAGTGACACGCGGATCGACCGCCGCTTCGCGGCATTGCAGGCGGCGAACCGTCCGGCGCTGGTGACCTTCGTCACGGCCGGCGATCCGGACCTTGCCACCTCCCAGGCGATCCTCGATGCGCTGCCGGCCGCCGGCGCCGACGTCATCGAGCTCGGCATGCCCTTCTCCGATCCGATGGCCGAAGGCATTCCCGTGCAGCTCGCCAACCAGCGCGCGCTGGCTGCCGGGCAGACCATGGACAAGACGCTGGACATGGTGCGCGCCTTCCGCCGCCACGACCAGGACACGCCCATCGTGCTGATGGGCTACTACAACCCGATCTACGTGCGCGATCCCGCCGTTTTCGTCAAAACGGCGGTCGAGGCCGGCGTCGACGGGTTGATCATCGTCGACATTCCGCCGGAGGCCGACGACGAGCTTTGCCTGCCGGCCATGGCCGCCGGTCTCAACTTCATCCGCCTGACGACGCCGACGACCGACGACAAGCGGCTGCCCGCCGTTCTCGCCAACACGTCGGGTTTCGTCTATTACGTATCGGTGACCGGCATCACCGGCGCCACCATCGCCAACCGCGACCGGGTGACCGAGGCGGTCCGCCGCATCAAGCGTCACACCTCGCTTCCGGTTGCCGTGGGCTTCGGCGTCAAGACGGCGGAAGATGCCGAGGTGATCGGCCGCGATGCCGATGGCGTCGTCGTCGGATCGGTGCTGGTGGAAGCGGTGCGCACGAGCCTCGACGGCGAGGGCCGGGCAACGGCTGCGACGGTCGAGGCTGTGGCCTCGGTGGTGCGCGGACTGGCCGGCGGCGTCGCGCGGGCCCGCGGCTGAGCCGCATCGGCCGCGTGAGGGCCGGGAACATGCAAGACAACGGACGGTATCTGCCTTGAACTGGATCAACAACGTCGTTCGCCCGAAGATCCGCGGCCTGCTGCAGAAGCGGGACGTGCCGGAGAACCTGTGGATCAAGTGCCCCGAGACCGGCGAGATGGTTTTCCATCGCGATCTCGAGGCGAACCAGTGGGTGGTGCCGAATTCCGGCCACCACATGCGGATTTCCGGCACACGCCGGCTCGAGCTGTTCTTCGACGACGGCTCGTTCGAGAAGGTGAAAACCCCCGAGGTCGTCGCCGATCCGCTGAAGTTCCGCGACGAGAAGCGCTACACCGACCGCCTGCGCGATGCCCGTGCCAAGACCGGCCTCGATGATGCCGTCACGGTTGCGACCGGCAAGCTGCGCGGCATGGACATGACCGCCGCGGTGCAGGACTTCGCCTTCATGGGCGGGTCGCTCGGCATGGCCGCCGGCGAGGCGGTGCTGACCGGCATGCAGACGGCCGTTGCGCGCAAGACGCCCTTCGTGCTCTTCGTCGCCTCGGGCGGCGCGCGCATGCAGGAAGGCATCCTGTCCCTGATGCAGATGCCGCGCACCACCGTCGGCGTGCAGATGCTGCGCGATGCGGGCCTGCCCTATATCGTCGTCTTCACCAACCCGACGACCGGCGGCGTGACGGCCTCCTATGCGATGCTGGGCGACGTGCACATGGCCGAGCCGGGCGCGCTGATCGGCTTTGCCGGTCCCCGCGTCATCGAGCAGACCATCCGCGAAAAGCTCCCCGAGGGCTTCCAGCGCTCGGAATACCTGCTCGACCACGGCATGGTCGACATGGTCGTGCATCGCCACAAGCTGCCCGAGACCATCGCCCGCGTCTGCTCGATCCTGATGAAGGCCGAGGTCAGCCTGCCGGACGAGGAAGAGCTGATGACGCCGTCGCGCGAGGAAGACGAGGCCAAGGTCTCGCCGGAACTCGTCCAGGGCGGCGAGACCTCTTCCGCAGCCGAGAGTGGCAGCCGCGAAGCCGACGGCGAGAGCCGCTAGACGGCCGGGCTGTCGCAGGCGCGACACGGGTGGACGCAGCCAGGCTTGCCGCGTTCCCGAAAGATCCCGTAACCATGAGGGCTGCTGCAGCCGTGCGGATCCCCGCGCGGCAGGGCGGGCAGGACAATGGACCAGGTAACAGCGATCCTCGACCGACTTCTGGCGCTGCACCCGCGCGAGATCGACCTGTCGCTCGGCCGCATGGAGCGCCTGCTCGATGCGCTGGGGCGGCCGCAGGACCGCTTGCCGCCGCTCGTCCACATTGCCGGCACCAACGGCAAGGGCTCCACCACCGCCTTCATGCGGGCGATCCTGGAGGCGGCCGGCCTCAAGGTGCATGTCTACACCTCTCCGCACCTGGTCTCCTTCAACGAGCGCATTCGCCTTGCCGGGCGCATCGTCACGGACGCGCGGCTGATCGAGGCGCTGGACACCTGCGAACAGGCCAATGCGGGCGCGGAGATCACCTTCTTCGAGGTGACGACGGCCGCGGCCCTGCTGCTCTTCGCCGAGGAGCCGGCGGACGTGCTGCTGCTGGAGGTCGGTCTCGGCGGCCGGCTCGATGCCACCAACGTCGTCGATGCGCCCCTCGCGGCCACCATCACGCCGCTGTCGATGGACCATGAGCGCTATCTCGGCGAGCGGCTTGCCGACATCGCGGCGGAAAAGGCCGGCATCCTCAAGCGCGGCTGCCCGGCAGTGATCGCACCGCAGCCGGACGAGGCGCTTGAGGTGATCTCGCGCATCGCTGCACGTCTGGGCGCGCCGCTTCAGGTTTTCGGGCAGGATTTCACCGCCTTCGAGGAGAACGGCCGTCTCGTCTACCAGGACGAGGAAGGTCTGATGGACCTGCCGCTGCCGCGCCTGTTCGGTCGCCACCAGATCGTCAACGCGGCGATGGCCATCGCCTCGCTGCGCGCTGCCGGGCGCCTGCCGGCGCCGGAGACCATCGAGGCCGGGCTCCTGGCCGTCGACTGGCCGGGCCGCATGCAGCCGCTGACGGAAGGGCCGCTGCTCGATCTCTGCCCGCCGGGCAGCGAGCTCTGGCTCGACGGCGGCCATAATCCCGGTGCCGGGATCACCATTGCAGAGGTGATGGCGGAGCAGGAGGAGCGCCGGCCGCGGCCGCTCTATCTCATCTCCGGCATGCTCAAGACCAAGGATCCGGTCGGCTTCTTCCGCCCCTTTGCCGGTCTTGCGCGCGAGGTCGCCTGCGTGCCGCTGACCACGACCGATGCCGGCCGCGATCCCGCCTGCCTTGCCGGCTCCGCGCGCGAGGCCGGCCTTGCGGCCGATGCCCATGCCTCGCTTGTCGACGCGCTCGCCCATGTGCGCGAGCAGGCCGCCGGGGACGACGTGCCGCCGCGCATCCTGATCTGCGGCTCGCTCTATCTCGCCGGAGAGGTCCTGGCCCGCAACGGCATGAAGCCGGTCTGAGGCCGCGCGCTCACAGCTTGCGCAGCCGCACCTCGTTGATCGCGTGGGTATCGGCCTTGCGCAGGATCAGGTCCGCGCGCGGGCGCGTCGGCAGGATGTTTTCCCGCAGGTTCACGAGGTTGATCTCGTTCCACAGGCCTTCGGCGATGGCGAGCGCTTCGTCGTCGCCCACCTTGGAATATTTGTTGAAGTAGGAGCCGGGATCGCGGAAGGCGGTCTCGCGCAGCCGCATGAAGCGCGACACGTACCACTCGTGCAGGACGTCCTCCTCGGCGTCGATATAGATCGAGAAGTCGAAGAAGTCGGAGACGAAGGGCACTTCCTTGCCGTCGCGCGGCAGATTGGTCGTCTGCAGCACGTTCAGCCCCTCGAGGATCAGGATGTCCGGCCGGTCGACCGTGACGAACTGCCCCGGCATCACGTCGTAGTAGAAGTGGGAGTAGACCGGCGCGCGCACATGCCGCCGCCCCGCCTTCAGGTCCGACAGGAACTTCAGCAGCGTCGCCCGGTCGTAGCTTTCGGGAAAGCCCTTGCGCCGCATCAGGCCTTCCGCTTCCAGCACGGCGTTGGGATAGAGGAAGCCGTCGGTGGTGACGAGATCGACCTTCGGGCTTGCCGGCCAGCGCGCCAGCAGCGCCTGCAGCAGGCGTGCTGTCGTCGACTTGCCGACCGCCACAGAACCGGCGATGCCGATGACGAAGGGGTTCTTGACGTCGTTGCGGCCGAGAAAGCGCGAGGTGGCGCGGTGCAGCTGCTGGGTCGCCTCCACGTAATAGGCGAGCAGCCGCGACAGCGGCAGCAGGATCGATTCCACCTGGCCGATGGAGACCGGGTCGTTGAGCGACTGTAGCCGCCGGACCTCGGTCGCCGTCAGCGTCATCGGCGTGTCGGCCCTGAGCTTTGCCCACTCGGCCTCGGTAAACACCCGGTAGGGCGACAGATCGTCCTCAGTGAACCTGTTGAGGCTGTGTTCCATGGCGACCATGCAATCCTCGATCCCGCCGGATGTCCGGCCGTTCGCTCGGGAGGCCCGGGGTTCATCCCGCGGGTCGCGCCGGGCAGTCCGCCGCAAGGCCTGTCCCGTCAGTCGGGCCGCCGCGACGCCTTCTCCTCCAGGCCCGTCTGCGCCGTGCGGCGCTCCAGTTCCGCCATCACGTCCGCCAGCGGCACGTCGCGCGCATTGAGCAGCACCAGCAGGTGGTAGAGCAGGTCGGCGGCCTCGCCGGTCAGCTCGCGCGCATCGCCCGCCACGGCCGCGATCGCCGTCTCCACCGCTTCCTCGCCCACCTTCTGGGCGATTTTCGCCGGTCCCTTGCCGATCAGCTTGCGGGTGTAGGAGCTCTCGTCCTCGCTCCGGGCACGCGCCGCGATGATGCGGTCAAGGTCGTTCAGTGTGAAGCCGGTCATTGGTCGGACGTCTCCTGCGGCCCTGCGCCGCCCGGTTGGGGCTTTGCGTGCGGGCCGGTGTGGCGGGGCCAGGGTGTCAGGCTGCGTCGAGCCGCATGGGAATGCCGGCCCGGGCCATGTGGTCCTTGGCCTCGCGGATCGTGTGGGTTCCGAAGTGGAAGATCGAGGCGGCGAGCACCGCCGTCGCATGTCCGTCGCGCACGCCCTCGACCAGATGATCGAGCGTGCCGACGCCGCCCGAGGCGATCACCGGCACCGGCACCGCATCGGCGATGGCGCGCGTCAGCGCCAGGTTGAAGCCCGTCCGGGTGCCGTCGCGGTCCATCGAAGTGACCAGCAGCTCGCCGGCTCCCAGCTCCACGGCCTTGCGGGCGAACTCGACGGCGTCGATGCCGGTCGCCTCGCGCCCGCCATGGGTGAAGATCTCGAAGCGTTCCGCCTCGCCCGGCGCGTTGACCTGCTTGGCGTCGATGGACACGACGATGCACTGGGCGCCGAATTTTTCCGCAGCCTCGCGGATGAAATCGGGGTTCTTTACCGCTGCGGTGTTGATCGACACCTTGTCGGCACCGGCCACCAGCAGCTTGCGGATGTCTTCGACCCGGCGCACGCCGCCGCCGACGGTCAGTGGCATGAAACAGGCCTCGGCCGTCCGCCGGACCACGTCGAAGATCGTGTCGCGGTTCTCGTGGCTTGCGGTGATGTCGAGGAAGCAGAGCTCGTCCGCGCCGGCCGCATCATAGGCCTTCGCAGCCTCCACCGGATCGCCGGCATCGACCAGATTGACGAAGTTCACGCCCTTGACGACGCGGCCGTCCTTGACGTCCAGACAGGGAATGACACGTGCTTTCAGCATGTTAGGCGATTACCCGACGTATTTCGCGGTCGCAGCATACAGCCCCTGCCCCGTGCTGCAAAGCCGGGAAAGATCGCAAGGGCGGCGGCGGCTTGCAGATTACCCAGCGGCAAGGACCTTCAGGGCCTCGGCCGGGTCGAGCCGGCCGTCGTAGAGCGCCCGGCCCGAGATCGCGCCTTCCAGCACGGCGCAGTCCGGCGCGGCGAGCCGCTTGACGTCCTCGATGGAGGCAAGGCCGCCCGAGGCGATCACCGGGATCGAGGTGGCACCGGCCAGCTCCAGCGTGCCGTCCCAGTTGATGCCGGCGAGCACGCCGTCGCGGTCGATGTCGGTATAGATGATCGCGGCAACGCCGGCGTCCTCGAAGCGGCGGGCCAGTTCGATGGCCGACAGTTCGGAGGTCTCTGCCCAGCCCTCGACCGCCACCTTGCCGCCGCGCGCGTCGATGCCGACGGCAACCCGGCCCGGAAACGCCTTGCAGGCGGCCTTGACGAGATCGGGGTCGCGCACCGCCACCGTGCCGAGGATCACCCGGGCGATGCCTTTGGCGAGCCAGGCCTCCACATGGGCAAGGGTGCGGATGCCGCCGCCCAGCTGCACCGGATTGGTCGTCGCCTTCAGGATCGCGTCGACCGCATCACCGTTGCGGCTCTCGCCGGCGAAGGCGCCATCGAGGTCGACCACATGCAGGTAGCTGAAACCCTGCGACTGGAAGCTGAGGGCTTGGGCGGCCGGATCGTCGTTGAAGACGGTGGCCTGCGCCATGTCGCCGAGCTTCAGGCGGACGCACTGGCCGCCCTTCAGGTCGATGGCGGGAAACAGGATGGGCATGGATGGTGTTCCGTGTGGTGATGGCGGCCGCTTACGGCGCCCACTCGATGAAATTGGCGATCAGCGCAAGGCCGAGCCGCTGGCTCTTTTCCGGGTGGAACTGGGTGCCCACCATCGTGTCGCGTCCGACGATCGCGGTGATCGGCCCGCCGTAATCGGCCGTGGCGATGACATGCGCCGGGTCCGAAGCCTTCAGGTGGAAGGAGTGGACGAAATAGGCGTGCAGGCCTTTTTCGCCCGTCTCGATCCCTGCGAGCAGCGGATGGTCGGCAAGCTTGCGGATCGTGTTCCAGCCCATATGCGGGATCTTCAGCTGCGGATCGTCCGGCGTGATCGCGGTGACGTCGCCGGGGACCCAGCCGAAGCCCTCCGTGGTTTCGAACTCCAGGCCGCGGCTCGCCATCAGCTGCATGCCGACGCAAATGCCGAGGAACGGGCGGCCCTTTGCCTCCACGGCCTCGATGAGGGCGGCTTCCATGCCGTCGATCGCGCGGATGCCGCGCCGGCAATCGGCAAAGGCGCCGACGCCCGGCAGCACGATCCGGTCGGCGCGCGCGACCAGGTCCGGATCGGCGGTTACCCGGATGGTCGCACCGCTGCCATGGGCATGCGCTGCCCGCTCGAAGGCCTTCTCGGCCGAGCGCAGGTTGCCGGAGCCGTAGTCGATGATGGCGATCAGCATGGGGTCGTTCCGTCAGGCAGAAATGCGGGAAAGTCGAAAGGTGCGGCCCGTGGCGGCCTTGGATCAGCTTCGATGCGGGGCAAGGCTGAGGCCGACCACCCGCTCGGCGCCGATCCGCGGCACGGGATAGCCGGGCCGATGCGGCGGGGGAGCGTCCGGCCGCGGCGTGCTGCCGCCGGCCTGCAGGTCCTGCGCGTGTCGCTGATGGGCGGCGAGCCGCGCGAAGAAGCGGCGCTCCGCCTCCTCGTTCCCCTGCGCCTCGATGACGGCGACGAAGCGCCAGCCGCGCCGCTCCAGCGTCCAGCGCCACAGCCCGTGCGCCTCGAAGGCGAAGAGGATCGACAGCGCCGCGGTGGCGATGCCGGGCATCGGCCCGCCGATGAAGCGCGAAGCGAGTTCCAGGGCAAGGCCGGCCACCAGATAGACGAGCAGCACCAGCCACAGCCGCTTCACCAGCAGCCAGGGAAGGGTGAAGAGCAGCGCCAGCCAGCTGAAGCCGTCGCGGATGAAGACCGTGCGCTGCGCCTCCGCCTCGCCCATCGTCTCGGGCGAGGAACCGGGCGGGATCAGCACCATGTAGATCGCCATCTGTCCCTCCGTCCGGCGGCCTCAGCCGCCGAGCTGGCCCTTGGTCGAGGGCACGCGGCCTGCCTGCCGCGGGTCCGGTTCGATCGCCTTGCGTAGCGACCGCGCCACCGCCTTGAAGCAGGTCTCGGCGATGTGGTGGCAGTTGCTGCCCGTCAGGTTGGCGATATGCAGCGTGATGCCGGCATTCATCGCGAAGGCGCGGAAGAACTCCTCGAAGAGCTCGGTGTCGAAATCGCCGACCTTGTCGCGCGGGAAGGCGACGTCCCACACCAGGAACGGACGGCCCGACACATCGAGGGCGCAGCGGGTCAACGCCTCGTCCATGGCCAGATGGCAGTCGGCATAGCGGGTGATGCCGGTCATGTCGCCGAGCGACTGGCGCAGCGCCTGCCCGAGCGCGATGCCGACATCCTCGGCCGTGTGGTGGAAGTCGATATGGGTGTCGCCGCTGGCACGGATCGTCATGTCGATCAGCGAATGCCGGGACAGCTGTTCCAGCATGTGGTCGAGGAAGCCGACGCCGGTCTGCACCGAATAGGCGCCGGTCCCATCGAGGACGATCTCGACGTCGATGTCGGTTTCCTTCGTCTTGCGCGAGATCTTCGCGGTGCGCATGGGCGACCCTGTCCTTCTGTCGCCGGCCTGCTGCCGGCTGCGAAGCCTTGTAACAGGACGCCTGCCGATATGAAATACCTGCGCGCGCGGTGCCGCGATCTGGTCAAGATCGCCCTGCACGGGTAAGACGGAAATTCGACACTTGCAACGTTCCGGAGACCTGCCGATGCAAAGCGCTGCCCTTCCGCTGGACGAGGACCCGTCCCCTTTCGCGCCGGCGAGCGCCCGCGACCGCCTGATTGTCGGCCTTGATGTGCCGACGGTGGAGGAAGCCCGCGCCATCGTGCGCGAGACCGCGGGTGCCGTCGGCACCTACAAGATCGGCATGCAGCTGCAGTTCGCCGGCGGCCTGGAGCTGGCCGCGGAGCTGGCCCGCGACGGCCACAGCATCTTTCTCGACGTCAAGCTCCTCGACATCGACAACACGGTGATGAAGGCGGTGGAGAACATCGCCCGCATGGGCATGCGCTTCGTCACCATCCATGCCTATCCCAAGGCGATGCGCGCGGCCGTTGCCGGGCTTGCCGCGGCCGGCGGCGACGTCTGCCTGCTCGGCGTCACCGTGCTGACCTCGATGGACGAGGACGACCTGCACGATGCCGGCTATGCCGGCGGCGTCGACGAGTTGGTGATTGCCCGCGCGGCAGATGCCCGCGCGGCCAATATGGGCGGCATCGTCTGCTCGCCGCTGGAGGTCGCCTCGCTGCGAAACGTGGTCGGCCCGCGCCTCGTCACCGTCACCCCGGGCATCCGTCCGGCGGGATCCGAGGCCGGCGACCAGAAGCGCATCATGACGCCGTCCGATGCGATCTCGGCCGGCGCTGATTACCTGGTGGTCGCACGCCCGGTGATTATGGCCGCCAACCGCCGCGCCGCGGCGGAGGCCATCGTCGAGGAAATCGACCGCGCGCTTTAGGCGCGCCAGCCGGTTCAGCGGGGCTCTTTGAGCCCTGCTGCCAGGCACTCGACTGCGGCCTGAACGCCGCCTGCGCCATGCGGCACGCCGAGCGCCTTCAGCGCCAGCTCCAGCACCCCGAGCGTGCCCAGCACGGTCGGGGCGTTGACATGGCCCATATGGCCGATGCGGATGCCCTTGCCGGCGATCTCGCCGATGGTGCCGCCGACGGTGACGTTGCAGGTCTCCTGGCACCAGCGCCGCAATGCGGCTGGGTCGAGCCCCGGTGTCAGCACCACGGTGACGGAGTTGGAGCGCTGGGCGTCCTCCAGGATGTTCAGTTCCATCGCGCCGCCTTCCGCCCATCTGGCGACGCAGGCGCGCACGGCGGCGGCCAGCATTGCGTGGCGGCGATGGGCGGCGTCCAGCCCCTCTCCCAGCAGCAGGTCGAGCGCCTGGCGGAAGGCGAAGAGCAGGTGCTCCGGCGGCGTGCCGCAATATTTCTGGTAGTGCTCGCTGCCCTGCCGGAACGTCCAGTCCCAGTAGAAGGTCTTCAGGTCCGCCGTCTCGTGGGCGGCGAGCGCTTTGGCATTGGCGCCGACGAAGGCGAGGCCCGGCGGGGTCATCAGCCCCTTCTGCGCGCCGGTGACGGTCACGTCGACGCCCCATTCGTCCATCTTGTAGGGCACGCAGCCGAGCGAGGCGATGGTGTCGACCATGAACAGCGCCGGATGGCCCGCCGCATCGATGGCCTTGCGCAGGGCGGCGATGTCGTTGAGCACGCCCGAGGCCGTGTCCACCTGCACCACCAGCACCGCCTTGATCTCATGGGCGGTGTCCGCCGCAAGGCGCTCGGTCACCGCGGCCGGATCGACGGCGCGGCGCCAGTCGCCCGGCAATACCTCGACCTCAAGACCGGTCATCGTCGCCATCTCGCCCCAGCCGCGGGCGAAGCGGCCGGAGTCCAGCACCAGCACCCGGTCGCCGCGCGACAGCGTGTTGGTCACCGCCGCTTCCCAGGCGCCATGTCCGTTGGCAGCATAGAGGAAGGCCTTGCCGGTGGTGCCGAAGACCTTCGGCAGATCGGCGAGCAGGCTGTCCGTCAGCCCGACCAGCGAGCCGGTATAGATGTCGATTGCCGGGCGGTGCATGGCCCTGAGCACTTCGTCCGGCACGGTGGTCGGTCCGGGGATCATCAGGAATTCACGGCCGCTGGCGAGCGTCATGGCAGGCTCCGGAGAGGTTGCGCGGCAGGGCGGCCCGAAATGTGAGGGCGGGCCCGCCGCGCGGGCGGGTGGGATCGCTCCTCGTCCGGCCGCCCGGCGGGCGGCGCGACGAGGATCAGACCACGTTCTTTTCCAACACCGGGCGCCCTTGTGCAATCCGCTCGTGCGACAGGGCACCAAGATCGAGGCTGCGCCAGCCGCCGTGGACGATGAGTTCGGCAATGCCGCGGCCGACCGCCGGCGACTGCTGCAGCCCGTGGCCGGAAAAGCCGGTGGCAAGATAAAGGCCCGGATGGCCGTCGACCGTGCCGAGAATGGCGTTGTGGTCGAACAGGTTCATGTCGTAGTGGCCGGCCCAGGCCTGGCCCGGCCGGATCGCCTCGAAGGCGGGCACGCGTGCGGCGAGCACCGGCCACAGATATTCGTCGAAGAAATCGTGCTCCACGTCGAAGTCGCGGGTGTCCGGGTCGCGCTCCTGCGGCGGGGCGGAGCCGCACAGGAAGCCGGTGCCTTCCGGGCGCACATAGGTGCCGGTCGGATCGATCAGCAGCGGACAGCCGGCAACGGGCTCGCGGCAGTCGAAGGTGAAGATCATCCGCTTGCGGCTTTCCACCGGCAGGTCGACGCCGAGCTGGCGGGCGAGCCGCGCCGCCCCTTCCGCGCCGGCGGCATTGACCAGCTTTCCGGCCGAGATCGTGCTGCCGTCCGACAGCTGCAGGCGGAACCCCTCGCCCTCGCGCGCGGCCTCCCGCACCTCGGCCGCCAGATAGGGCACACTGAGCGCGCGCGCCTTCTTGCGGAAGGCCTGCATCAACCCGTAGCCGTCGAACCAGCCCTCGCCGGAGCGTCCCCAGCAGCCGGCGGCAATGTCCTCGACATTGAGCCAGGGAAAGCGGGCGAGAAGCTCGTGCGGCTCCAGGAAGGCGATGTCCGCGCCCATGCGGGTCTGCAGGGCGTGGTTTTCCTCCAGGATGTGCCGCTTGTCGGCTGTCGCCAGGAACAGGTAGCCGCCTTCGTGCAGGTCGATCGCGGGCCGCTCGTCGCCGACCGCCAGCCGCATGCCGATCTCGCGCAGAAACTCGATGCCGTAGAGCGAGATGGCGATGTTGGTCGGCTCGGAGAATTGCTGGCGGATCGAGGCCGCCGACAGCGCCGAGGCGCAGGTCCGGTAGGACGGGTCCTTCTCGATCACGACGACCCGGCCGGTGAAGTCCGGGTCCATGGCAAGGTGGCAGGCGATGGAGGATCCCATAACCGCACCGCCGACGATCGCGACGTCGAAAGTCTCAGCGCTCACGTCGAGCCCGTCCTGTGGCAAGCGGTTGGCTTTAAAAAAAGCGGACGGGGGCCGCCGGCCCCCGCCCTTTTGGGACTGATCAGAAGAACGCCTGCAGACCGGTCTGGGCGCGGCCGAGGATCAGCGCATGGACGTCATGCGTGCCCTCGTAGGTGTTCACCGTCTCCAGGTTCTGGGCGTGCCGCATGACGTGGTACTCCTCCTGGATGCCGTTGCCGCCGTGCATGTCGCGGGCCTGGCGGGCGATGTCCAGCGCCTTGCCGCAATTGTTGCGCTTGACGATGGAGATCATCTCCGGCGCCACGCGCCCCTCATCGAACAGGCGGCCGACGCGCAGGGAGGCCTGAAGGCCGAGCGCGATCTCGGTCTGCATGTCGGCGAGCTTCTTCTGGAAGAGCTGGGTCTGGGCCAGCGGCTTGTTGAACTGCTTGCGCTCCAGGCCGTAGTTGCGGGCCCGGTGCCAGCAATCCTCGGCCGCACCCAGCGCACCCCAGGAAATGCCGTAGCGCGCGCGGTTGAGGCAGCCGAACGGGCCCTTCAGGCCGGCGACGTTCGGCAGCAGCGCGTCCTCGCCGACCTCGACATTGTCCATGACGATCTCGCCGGTGATCGAGGCGCGCAAAGACAGCTTGCCGCCGATCTTCGGTGCGGAAAGACCCTTCATGCCCTTGTCGAGGACGAAGCCGCGGATCGCCCCGTCATGGGCGTCGGACTTGGCCCAGACGACGAAGACGTCGGCGATCGGGGCGTTGGAGATCCACATCTTGGAGCCCTTGAGCCGGTAGCCGCCGTCGATCTTCTCGGCGCGGGTGCGCATGCCGGACGGGTCGGAGCCTGCATCCGGCTCGGTCAGGCCGAAGCAGCCGACGAATTCGCCGCTGGCGAGCTTCGGCAGGTACTTCTTGCGCTGCTCCTCGCTGCCATAGGCATAGATCGGATACATCACCAGCGAGGACTGCACCGAGTTCATCGAACGGTAGCCGGAGTCGACCCGCTCGATCTCGCGGGCGACGAGGCCGTAGGCGACGTAGGAGGCGTTGGCGCAGCCATACTCTTCCGGCAGCGTGATGCCGAGCAGGCCGAGCTCGCCCATCTCGTTGAAGATCTCGCGGTCGGTCTTCTCCTGGGCATAGGCTTCCAGCACGCGCGGCATCAGCTTGTCCTGGGCGTAGGCGCGGGCGGTCTCCATGATCAGGATCTCGTCCTCGTTCAGCTGGTCGCGCAGCAGGAACGGGTCTTCCCAGGCGAAGCGACCGCCGCCGGTCGGGTCGGACTTGTGAGCGGATGCGTGTGCGGTCATGGGTCTTGTCTCCTCCGGTCCGCCCGCGGTCAGTGCCGCCGGCAGAGTGCGTCCTGTCGTCGGGGCCCCTGCCTGTCTGTGGTGGCCGGACCCGGGAAAGGGGTGAATGTTCGGGCGCGAGTGTCCGGTCTGTCGCTGCCGGCGAAAAGTGATATGTTGTCTCAAGTTCATGAGCGAATGGAATAGGGTTTGAAACGCGGCTTCGTTCCCCACGCCGACAGCCTGATCGCCTTCGAGTGCGCGGCACGGCACGGCAGCTTCACCCGCGCGGCGGAGGAACTGCATCTCACCCAGGGCGCGGTCTCCAAGCAGGTGCGCCACCTGGAGACCCGGCTGGGGGTCGAGCTGTTCAAGCGGGTGCGCCAGCGCATCGTGCTGACCGATGCCGGCCGGCTCTACCTGCATGACGTGCGCGGCGCACTGGAGAGCCTCACCGCTGCCACGCGGCAGGTGATGTCCTTCGCCGGCAACGAGGACGTGCTCAACCTCGCCACCCTGCCTTCTTTCGGCACCCGCTGGCTGGCGCCGCGCCTCGCCGGGTTCATCGCCGCTCACCCGACCGCCAGCCTCAACGTGACGGTGCGGCTGCGTCCCTTCGACTTCGCCAAGGAGCCGTTCGACGTTGCGATCCATTATGGCGATCCCGTCTGGGCCGGAGCGGTCGCCGAGCCGCTCTTCCGCGAGGACGTGATTGCGGTCGCCTCGCCGGCGTTCAAGGCCCGGCACCGCATCCGCCGGCCGCAGGATCTGGCTCCGCTCCTCCGCCTGCACCAGTCGACGCGCCCGCTCGCCTGGCGGCAATGGTTCGAATGCGCCGGGGTGGAGACGGAGCTCGCCTTCCAGGGGCCGCGGTTCGAGCAGTTCGTGATGATGGCGGAGGCCGCTGCCAACGACCTCGGCGCGGCGCTGGTGCCGCGCTTCTTCGTTGCCGAGGAACTGGCATCCGGACGGCTGGTCCAGCTGTTCGACACGGTGCTGCGGCTCCCTTCCGCCTATCACCTCGTCTATCCGGAAGACCGTTCGTTGCGGCCCGTCGCGGCCCGTTTCCGCGACTGGCTGATGGGCGAGGTCGCGGCCGCCGGCGGCGGCGACAGGGCGGTGCTGCCGGGCTGACGCGATCATGGATCGTGAACGCAGCGGCCCCTGCCGGCTTCCGCAACGTTCCCGGCCGCTGTGACACGTTGCGCGGACGCGAGGCAAAAATACGGATTTGCAACGCCCGCGAATCCTGTTGGTATCAGGCTGTCTTCGTCAAGGAGATGCGGCGGTCCTGGCCGTGGGGTTCCCCCCTCCCTCCTCACGGTCAGGACCAATTTTCCCGCCGCTTCGGACCACCCTTCAGCCGAATTTGCAGCGCGATCCGCCGCGCGTCAGCCGCAGGACGCCTCCGTCCGTCCGGCGACCGTTACCCGCACCCTGGTCACCCCCTTGTTGATGAACTTCAGCTCGCGCGCCGCGCGCCGCGAGACGTCGATCACCCGGCCGCGCACGAACGGGCCGCGGTCGACGATGGTCAGCGTCACCTTGCGGCCGTTCGACAGGTTCTCCACCTGCACCTTGGTGCCGAAGGGCAGCTTGCGGTGCGCCGCCGTCAGCGCTTCGGGGTTGGCGCGCGCGCCGCTGGCGGTGCGTCCGGTGAGCTCGTACCAGGAGGCGCGGCCGCACTCGGCCAGCGCCGGCGAGGCACCGAGACCGGCGCAGGCGAGTGCGATCAGCACGTGGAGCCGGGGCTTGCGAATCATCTGCGGCGGTCCATATTTCAACCTTGAAGTTTTTACGAGGGCCCAGTGGTCGAGCAATTCGTTAACGAGTATGTTCGGCAATGGCCATTTTTCGTGACTTTGTTATGGCAAGCACCGAGAATTGGTCGCATTGCCGCTACGGATTCAGCGGCGGCGGGACGACGGTGCGGGGGCGGACCGGATGACGGCAGGCGATACGGCACGACCGGAAGTGGCTTGGCCCGTTGAGGGGCTGCATGCCGCTATCATCGCCGCGTCCCAGGATCCCATCTATTTCTGCACGCCCGACTACATCATCCGCGAGGCCAACGATCCTTACGTGATCATCGGCGGCATGACCCGGGAGGAGGCCATCGGCCGCACCGTGCAGGAGGTTGCCGGCGCCGGCGCCTTTCCGCGCCGCGCCCCCTACCTGGAGAGAGCGCTTTCCGGTCAGGCCTCCGTGCTCCAGGACTGGGTCAATGTGCCCGGCCAGGGCCGCCGCTTCTTCGACGTGCGCTATCAGCCGGTGCACGATGCGGATGGCCGCCTGCTCGGCGTCGCCGCCTACGGGCGGGACATCACCGACCTGAAGAAGGCGGAGGAGGTGCTGCGCCTCTACGAGAGCGCCGTCACCCAGATGTCGGACCGCCTGTCCATCGTCGACCGCGACTATCGCTACATCCTGACCAACGACAGCAATGCCCGCTGGCACGGCTGCACCGCGGACAGTTTTCGCGGCCGTTCGCTCATCGAGATCGTGGGCGTGGAGCGCTTTGCCGCCGAGATCCGCCCCTGGCTCGATCGCTGCCTTGCCGGGGAGACGGTGGAATACGACTTCCACGACACGGCGCCGGACGGTGCCCCCGTCGTGATGGATGCCCGCCTGCAGCCGTTCCGCAATGGCGACGGCGAGATCGAGGCGGCCGTCGTCACCCTGCGCGACGTCACCGAGACGCGCCGCCTGTCGGAGCGGCTGGAGCGCCTGGCCTTGCAGGACGACCTCACCGGCATCGCCAACCGCCGGGCCTTCGAGACCGGGCTGGAGCGGCGCGTCGCCGCCTTTCGGCAGGATGGCAGCGCCGGCTTCAGTGTCGTCTTCATCGATCTCGACGGCTTCAAGCTGGTCAACGACACTGCCGGCCACGGCGCCGGCGACCGCTTCCTGCAAGACATCGCCCGCCTGTTGCGGCAATCGTCGGGCGAGGATGTCGAGGTGGCGCGCATCGGCGGCGACGAGTTCGGCCTGATCATCGACAGCACCCTGCCCCTGGCGGCGCATGCGATCTGCAATCGCCTCCTTTCCGCCTTCGAGGGCTATCGCCTCGTCTGGGAAGACCTGACCTTCCGCAGCAGCGCCAGCATCGGCATCGCTTCGGTGGTGCCCGAGGACGACGAGGCGGCCCGTCAGGCGCTGACGGTCGGCCGGGTGCTGCAATGGGCGGATTTCGCCTGCATGCAGGCCAAGGCCGCCGGCGGCCACCGTATCGTCTCCCATGACGGAACGGGAAAAACTGGCGACGACCGCAAGGCCGAGATCCATCATCTGCTCGCCGTGGAACGGGCAATCGCCGGCGAAGGCTTCCTGCTGCACGCCATGACGATCGTCGACCTTGGCAGCGGTGCGCCGGTGATGCAGGAGGTGCTGCCGCGCGTCGCCGCCGGCGACGGCGAGTTGCACGGCCCCTCGATGATCCGCTCGACCGCCGAACGTCACGGATTGATGCGGTCGGTCGACCGGCTGGTGGTCGATGCCGTGCTCTCGCGCCTCGAAACGGGCGGGAGCGACGGACTGCCGGTTGCCGTCGACGTGTCGGCGGAGACCCTGCACAGCCCGGTCTTTGCGCGTCAGCTCGTCGGCCGGCTGGAGCGCTCGCCCGAGCTGGCGCGGTCCCTGGTCTTCGAGGTCTCGGAAACCGCCCTTTCGCGGCTGAAGCCCGAGGCGTGGAACCTGATGACCGACCTGCGCACGCTCGGCTGCCGCATCGCGCTCGATCATTTCGGACGGGGCATGGCGGGCTTCACCCAGCTGCGCGCCAATGCCTTCGACCTCATCAAGATCGACCGGTTGCTGACGGCCGGGCTTGCCGGCGATCCGGTCAAGCGGGCCGCCGTCTCGGGTGTCGTCGGCCTTGCCGAGGCGCTGGGCCTGCCGACGGTCGCCGAATACGTCACCGAGCCGCTGCACCTCGATATTCTCAAGGGGCTCGGAGTCGCCTATGCACAAGGCCACGCTGTCTCGCCGCCGCAAGCCTGGTCCTGATCCGGCGTCACGCCGGCCCGCCCTCCTCGAAGGTCTCTCCGGCAAACCGTGCCTGCGCCTCGGCCAGCAGCGCCGTGCGGGCTGTACCTTCCACGGCCGAAAGCCGCGCCCGCCACACCGCCTTGCGCCAGCGTTTCGGCAAGGCCGCTGCCCCCGGCATCGCGTCGATCCGCTCCTGCACCGCGGCGAGCCATCCGGCCGCCTCGGCGCGTCGCTCTAGGCGCACCAGCGCCTGCCCGACCGCAAGCCCGTAGCCCGGGTTGATGCGTGCGTAAGGGTCGGCAAGCGCGGCCGCCACGGCCTCCGCTACCGCCTTGCCCGTTCCGCTGCCCTCTTCCACGGCCTCAGCCACCGTTTCGGCAAAGCCTGCGAAACGGGCGAGATCGGCCGTTTCGTCGCCCGCGATCAGCCCGCGCTCGGCGCAAAGCCCGCCGAGATCGCGGGTAAACCCGGCGATCAGCTTGCGGGCGATGTTCAGCGTGTAGAGATGGTCGTGGCTGGCATGGGACGAGACGAGGCGGAGAACCTTCACCTGTTCCGGCAGATCATGGCCGCTCAGCGCCACTGCACCGGCCGTATCCGTTGCATCGAGAATGCCGAAGACCAGCGTCAGGTCCGGGCCTTCTGCGGCGCGTTGCAACCGCGCGCCCAGGTCGGGGGCGGTGGCCATCGCCGCGCTCCGCACCGCGCCGCTCTGACTGCCCGGCCGGCCGAGCACCAGCTCCGGGCCGAAGGCGAAGGCCCGTCCGTCGCCGCGCCGCAGGGCTGTCGCAAGCGCACCATAGGCGCCCTTGGAAGCGCCGTAATGGACGAGCCGCGATGCCTTGGAGGCTTTCGCAGCCCGATCGATGGCGCGGTCGATGGCCGCCTCGCAGCCGAGATACCAGACCGGGTCGGGGCAGTTGAGGAACAGGCAGGCATGGCGGGTGTTGGCGAACAGCCGCTCCAGCCCGAAGCGGCCCGGCGGCACGCGCACCTGCGAGAACACCACGGCAAGGCAGTCGCTTCCCCCGGCAGGGACGGCGTTGTAGCGCCAGACCAGGCCGCTGTCCGGGTCGTGTCCCTCGTCTGGCTGCCTGCCCTCGTCCATTGCCCGCCTCAGATTTCCGGGCCGATCCAGAAGTCGGCCTTGGTCGCCTTGCGCGGCTTCCGCGCCTCGGCGATATGCGCGGTGCTCGGATCGAGCGCGGCGAAGGCCTCGTACTGGGTCAGGAACACCTTGCCGTTGAGGTGGGTGAGGAAGTCGGTGCGCTGCAACCGGTCCATCACCGGACCCTTGACCTCCGACAGGTGGAAGCCGACCTCGGCGTCGGCCAGCCGGCGGCTGATCTCCTCCAGGCTCTCCAGAGCCGAGGCGTCGATCTCGTTGACCGCGGTGCACATCAGCACGACATGCCGCAGCTGCGGGCGCTCGGCGACCAGCTCGGTCAGCCGGTCTTCCAGGAACCGGCTGTTGGCGAAGAACAGGCTCTCGTCGACCCGCAGGGTGAGCACGGTCTCGCCGGTGATCACCTTGTGCCGGTTGATGTTGCGGAAATGCTCGGTCCCCGGGACGATGCCGACGATGGCCATGTGCGGCCGGGTGCTGCGATACAGATGCAGCGCCAGCGACACGCCGACGCCGACGGTGACGCCGGTCTCCACGCCGAGGGCGAGCGTCGCCAGGATCGTTGCCGCCATGGCCGCGAAGTCGCTGCGCGAATAGGCCCAGACCCGGCGGAGCGCCTTCAGGTCGACCAGCGACAGCACGGCGACGATGATCGTGGCGGCCAGCGTCGCCTGCGGCAGTTCTGAAATCAGCGGCGTCAGGAACAGCGTGGCCAGCGCGATGCCGATGGCGGTGAAGGCGCCGGCCGCCGGCGTCGCCGCGCCCGCATCGAAATTCACCACCGAGCGCGCGAAGCCGCCGGTCACCGGATAGCCGCCGGAAATGCCGGAGGCGATGTTGGTCGCGCCGAGCCCGATCAGCTCCTGGTCCGGGACGATGCGCTGGCGTTTCTTCGCCGCCAGCGTCTGCGCGACGGAGACCGATTCCACGAAGCCGATCACCGAGATCAGCAGGGCGGGCACCACCAGCTGGCCCCACAGCTGCGGGTCGAGCGGCGGCAGCGCGGGCGCCGGCAGGCCGGAGGGAATGTGGCCGACCAGCTTCACGCCCTTGTCGCCGAGGGAAAAGACATGGGCCGCCAGCGTCGTTGCGGCCACCGCCGCCACCGGGCCGGACTTGGCGATGATGTCGGCAAGCCGCGGCCGCAGGCCCGCCCGCACCAGCGCCGGCTTCAGCCCGCTGCGCACCCAGAACAGGAAGAGCGTCACCGGCACGCCTATCGCCAGCGCATAGGGGTTGGCATTGCCGAGGTTAGCGGCAAGCCCGCTGCCGATCTCCACCATCGTGCTGCCCGAGCCGCCGATGCCCAGGATGTGCTTCAGCTGCCCGGCGGCGATGATCAGCCCGCTTGCGGTGATGAAGCCGGAGATCACCGGGTGGCTCAGCAGGTTGGCGAGAAAGCCGAGGCGAAACAGGCCCATGGCAACCAGCATTGCTCCGGACAGCAGCGCCAGAACGATCGCCGCACCGAGATATTCGGGCGTGCCCTGCGCCGCGATCTCGCCCACCGCCGAGGCGGTCATCAACGACACGACGGCCACAGGTCCCACGGCCAGCGCCCGGCTGGTGCCGAACAGCGCATAGGCGACGAGCGGCAGGATCGAGGCGTAAAGGCCGACTTCCGGCGGCAGTCCGGCCAGCAGCGCATAGGCGAGCGACTGCGGGATCAGCATGATCGTCACGATCAGCGCCGCGATCAGGTCGTCGGTCGCCGTGTCGCGGCCATAGGTGCGGCCCCAGTCGAGGATCGGCAGATAGGAGGCAAGGCGTGTCATGTCGAAGCCGGAACCGCGTGTCGCAAAAGGAAAGTGCGCCGCCCGCTGGCGGGCGGCGCAACCGGGAGGCCCCGCCAGGTAGGGGGGCGGAAGGTGTGCGTCCGGCTGGCCTTGCGGCCGGCCGACGGTTCAGCCGGCCAACGTTTCAGCCGGCCAAAGTTTCACCCAGGAAGACCGTGATCGGCAATCTGGCGCAGCGCCGGGGCAAGGCCGGACAGGTCGTAGCCGGCATCCGCCGCCATGCGCACCAGCTCGGCCGGGTCGCGGTCGCCGGCCTGGGACAGGGCCCACAGGTTGATCGAGCGCGTGCCGGTACGGCAGAAGGCGAAGACCGGACCGCCGGCCGTCTCCAGCGCCTCATGGAAGCCGCGGATCGTGTCGGGCGTGATGCCTTCGCGGCCCGTGACCGGCAGGGCCGTATAGGCAAGGCCGGCCTCGGCGGCGGCGCGCGCGATCTCCGCGCCGGCCGGCTGGTCGGGAGCTTCCCCGTCCGGGCGGTTGTTGACGATCGCGACGAAGCCCGCGTCGCGGATCGCCGCGACATCCTCCGGCTGGATCTGGAACGATACGGTGAGGGTGTCGTCGACCCGGGCGCTCTGCATTCTTCCTGTCCTTACAATCCGTTGACCGGCACCTTCAGGAAGGTCCGGCCGCTGTCATCCTTTGGCGGCAGTTTGCCGGCGCGCATGTTGACCTGTATCGAGGGAATGATCAATTTCGGCATGTCGAGGGTGGCATCGCGCGCCTGGCGCATCGCCACGAATTCTTCCTCGGTGACGCCGTCGCGCACATGGATGTTGTGCTTGCGCTCCTCGCCCACCGTGGTTTCCCAGCGGATCTCGCGGCCGTTCGGGCCGTAGTCGTGGCACATGAACAGGCGCGTTTCCTCAGGCAGCGACAGCACCTTGCGGATCGAGTGGTAGAGCTCGTGCGCGTCGCCTCCGGGAAAGTCGGCCCGGGCGGTGCCGCCGTCGGGCATGAACAGCGTGTCGCCGACGAAGGCGGCGTTGCCCATCACATGGGTCATGCAGGCCGGGGTATGGCCGGGCGTGTGCATGGCGAAGCAGGTCATGCCGCCGACCGTATAGGTGTCGCCGTCGCGGAACAGGTGGTCGAACTGCGAGCCGTCGCGCTGGAACTCGGTGCCCTCGTTGAACACCTTGCCGAACGTGTCCTGCACGGTCCTGATGTTCTCGCCGATGCCGATGCGCCCGCCGAGCTTCTCCTGGATGTAGGGCGCGCCCGACAGGTGGTCGGCATGGACATGGGTCTCGATCAGCCAGTCGACCGTCAGCCCGTTCTCGCGGACGAAGTCGATGATCCGGTCGGCGGACTCGTAGGAAATGCGACCGGCGGCGTAGTCGATATCCATCACGCTGTCGACGACGGCGCAGGCCTTCGATCCCGGATCCTGGACCACATAGGAGATCGTGTTGGTCTTGGGGTCGAAGAAGGCGGTGACCTCGGGCCGGGTCGCCGGGTCGAGAGGATAGGTCGTCTCGGTCATCGTGGGATGCTCCATCGGTCTCGATATCGGTTGAGAGACTATGCGGGAGGCCGCGTCAGGCGGCCTGCGGTCGTTGCATGCGCCGGGCCTCAAGAAGACGCACCGCGGCGATTGCCGCTGTCAGCGCGCCGGCGAAAGCCAGCGGTTCGATCCGGCCGAGGCCGAGCGCCGGCACCACGCCGCCCGGGCAGAAGCCGGCAATGCCCCAGCCGATGCCGAACAGCGCCGAACCGCCGATGAGCCGGCCATCGAGGGTGATGCGGGCCGGCAGCGAGAAGCTCGTCGCCAATGCCGGCGCCGGACGGGCCAGCACCAGCCGGTAACCGATCACGGTGACCAGCAGCGCACCGCCCATGACGAAGGCGAGCGAGGGATCCCAGCTGCCGGCGAAGTCGAAGAAGTTCAGGACCTTGGCCGGATTGGCCATGCCCGACAGCAGGAGCCCGGCGCCGAACAGGAGGCCGATGAGAAAGGCGGAAGCGATGCGGATCATCGGTCAGGCTCCAAGAACGTGGCGGACGAGAAAGACGGTGACGGCGGTGGTTGCCATGAAGGTCAGCGTGGCGGCGATCGAGCGGACCGAAAACCGTGCCATGCCGCAGACGCCGTGGCCGGACGGGCAGCCGTTGGCATAGGACACGCCGATGCCGGCGATCAGGCCGCCGGCCACCAGCATCGGCAGTGAGACGGGCACCTCGATCTCGGGCAGGCTGCCCGTCGCGGCCAGGAGCACCAGCGGCGAGGCGATCATGCCTGCAAGAAACGCCAGGCGCCACCCTCTCTCGCCGGCCGCGGCCGCGCCGCCCGCATAGGGCGGCAGCAGGCCGGCGATCATGCCGCTGATACCCGCAATCCGCCCCAGAAGCGCCATGGTCAGCACCGCGGCGAGGCCGATCAGCATGCCGCCCAGGGCTGAAGTAAGGGGAGTGAACTCGCTCATGTCGACGTCTCGCCAAACGGTGTTTTTGGGATTTTTCGAGGCTGTGACTCGCGACTTCTGTCAATGGCACTTTGGCACAGTTGCGACTCGCTGACCCATAAGGGCTTCCTCGAATGGAAAATATATGCGAGCCATATAAATTAGCAAGAATGAATATTCAAGAGATGGAAAGTAAGGCCGACGAGGCCGCCGCTCTGCTCGCGTCGATGGCCAACAGCCGCCGACTGCTGGTGCTGTGCCATCTCGTGCGCGGCGAACACTGCGTCGGCGCACTGGCCGAACGGGTCGGCCTCAGCCAGTCGGCCCTGTCCCAGCACCTTGCGAAAATGCGGGTCCAGGGCCTGGTCGAAGCCCGGCGCGAGGGCCAGACGGTCTATTACAGTCTGGCCAGCACGGAGGTGCTTGCCGTTCTCGAGACGCTCTACGGCATCTATTGCGGGGTCGATGCCGGTTCCGAGGGCGCCGTCGGCGCCTGATCGGGGCGCAAGAGGCCCACGGCTTCGCCGCCCAGCGCCACCGTCGACCCGTCGCTTCGCATCTTCAGCACCACACCCGGCAACCCGTTCAGCGGGTTCTCGTCCGCCTGAGGCAGGTCGCGGTCCGCGCGCGGGGCCGACAGCTCGTTGAGCGGGCGCAGGATGCGCTCGTGGATCAGCGAACCGACGCGCAGCGGCAGCCGTTCGCCGGTCTGCGTCTCGATCTCGAAGCGCGTCTGCCACAGCCGCAACACCCAGCGTCCCCCATCCGTGCTTCCGTCCGCGCCGATAGCCTCGTCCTCGTCCCGCCGCACCAGCACCAGGTCGGCGCCGCGCCCGTTCTGGATGCGCGGCAGCGCGGGCAGGTCTTCCGGTGCGGTCTGCCCGGTCAGGAAGCCGGCAAAGGTGGTGAGCGACCAGCCCGGCGCCGGCCGATAGCCGTCCTGCGCTAGCGCGTCGGCCAATGCCTGCGGATCGCCGCTCCATTGCAGAATCAGCGGTTCCTCGCGTTCGCCGCTGAGTTCGATCCGGTGCGCGGGCACCTTTTCCCAGCCGCCGGACAGCCATTCCTGGCTCGTCAGCGTCTCCACCGGCTTGGTCGGGCGGTACATATCCCGCGCCCGGTCGAAGTCGCGCGAGACGTGAATGCCGCCGACGACCGCCAGCGTCACCACGGTCAGGGCCGCCAGCGACCAGCGGCCGATCTTCTCGTTGTGCACCGAGCCGAAGACGAAGGCGAAGGTGGCGACCATCGCCGTGCCGAAGGTGATGCCGCCGACCACATCGCTCATCCAGTGGGCGCCGAGATAGATCCGCGAGAAGGCGACCGCGCCGATCAGCGGCACGGCCAGCGAGAAGACGCCGGCCTTGATCAGGGGCGAACGGTCGTGGGCGACCAGCACCGCGATGATGCCGAACAGCACCGCGGTCAGCGTCGCGTGGCCGGAGGGGAAGGACAGCGCATCGGCGCCGGCATAGATGTCGATCGGCCGTTCGCGCTGGAACAGCATCTTGAACAGCGGCACGAACACGGCCGCGCTGGCGATCGCGATCATCAGGCCGGTGGCCCGTCGCCAGGCCTTGCGGGCGAACAGGTAGACGATCACCACGGCCGCGACGGAGGCGATCACCACCCCGTCGCCGAGCATGGTGATGAAGGTCATGATGTCGTCGCCGACCGGCGTGCGCAGGTCCTGGAACAGGTTGCGGATCGAGGTGTCGGCGCGGTTGAGCCCGTTGTCGGGCGAGATCGCCGCCGCCAGCGCCGCGAACAGCGGCACGGTGACGATCAGCAGCAGCGCCGAGACGATCATGCCGGCCGAGCGCGGATGCGCCGGATCCAGCATCTGCGCCAGCCACCGGCTGACGCGGTTCTCGTGCCGGCCCAGCCATTCGACTGTCCTCAGCCGGCTGCCGGCATAGAGCGGCAGCACGATCAGGATCAGCCAGCGGGCGATCATCACCGCGACGAAGAGCAGCACCAGAAGCACGCCCAGCACCGTGGCCAGCCTGCCGCTGATTTCGCCCAGCGCGCTGAAAGCCGTACCGGCGATGACGCCGGGACCCAGATGCACGATGGCCCAGACGATCGCCGAGGTGACGTTGATGAAGGTGAAGCGGCCGACCGGCATGCCGACCATGCCGGCAATCCCCGGCACGATGGCCTTCACGCCCGGCACGAAGCGGCCGATGAACACGCTCTTGCCGCCATGCAGCAGGAAATAGGCCTCGCCCCGCTCCACCAGCGTCCGGTAGCGGTTGAACGGCCAGACCGACTTGATCCGGTCCTTGTAGACATGCCCGACCCAGTAGGAGATCGCATCGCCGGCGATGGCGCCCATCGTCGTCCAGAACAGGATCGGCCAGGGATCGAGCTTGCCGAGGCCGACCAGCGTTCCCGCGCCCACCAGCACCACGGTCGAGGGCACGAACATGCCGATGATGAACAGCGCCTCGCCCATGGCGATCGTGAACACGACCACGTTGGCGAGAACGGGGTTTTCGCCGATGAAGGCGACGAGCTGATTGAGAATGTCGGTCACGAGACGCGGCCGGGCATGAACTGTTTCCTGGCTGGCGCGGGCGGAAATCCCCGGCGCGGCCCGCTACATGTACGTCCTGCGGCCGGCTTCGCCAATCCTCGGAAAGAGCATTTTTCCCGTTCCGCTCCGCGGCTTGGCGCAGGACATATGACAGGCGCCGTGCGTGCGACTATATGAGGCGCCCTTATCGCCGTGTCCCGGGACCTTGGTCGCGAACCATTGCATCGCGGCGGCATGCGCGGCACCTTGATCCCCCGCGCGCGGCACACGCCCGGCGACATGACATCAGGAGAGCAGCGCCCGTGTTCCAGTCGGCTTCCCTTCCCGTCGACCTGTCCCGTACCGATTTCGACGCGCTCGAGCCGAAGCTGCGCACCGAGCTGCTCGCGGCCCAGCGCGAGGTGATCGAGAAGAAGCCGTTCTCCGTGCTGGTGGTGATCGCCGGTGTCGACGGGGCCGGCAAGAACGACGCCATCGCCCGGCTGCACGAGTGGCTCGACGTGCGCTACCTCACCTGCAACGCCTATGACGAGGAGACCGACGAAGAGCGCGGCCGTCCGGACCTGTGGCGCTACTGGCGCGACCTGCCGGCGCTGGGCGAGACCTCCGTCGTCGTCTCCTCCTGGTACAACGAGCCGCTGCGCTGCTTCGTCCAGGGCGAGATCGGCGAGGCCGAGTTCGAGCGCCGGCTTGCCCGCATCAACCGGTTCGAGGGGCTGCTCGCCAGCGAAAACGTGCTCGTGCTGAAATTCTGGTTCTCGCTCACCCCCGAAACCCAGAAACGCCGGTTGAAAGGGCTCGGCCGCAAGGACCGCGCCCGGCGCATTCTCGCCGAATGGGCCGACATCGCCCATGCCCCCGGTGCCCAGGCGGCGTTCGAGCGCGCCGCCCTTTCGACCTCCACCCCGGCCGCACCCTGGATCGTCATCCCCAGCGACGAGCCGCGCGCCCGCGATCTTGCGCTCGGCCGCTGCGTCGAGATGGCCATCCGCCGCCGGCTGGAGGCCGCGCTCGCCAATCCGCTGGCGCTGCCGGCCGTGGTCGCCGGCATCGAGCGGCGCAGCGCCGTCGAGGCCGTCGATCTCGGTGCCCGCCTGTCGAAACACCGCTACCGCACGGAGCTCGACCGGCTGCAGGGCGAGCTCGCCCGCCTCATAGACCGCAAGGCGTTCCGCGACCGCTCGCTCGTCCTCGCCTTCGAGGGCAACGACGCTGCCGGCAAGGGCGGTGCCATCCGCCGGGTGATTCGCCCGCTCGATCCGCGTCGCTACCGCGTTCACCGCATCGCCGCCCCGAGCGAGGAGGAGCACGCCCATCCCTGGCTGTGGCGGTTCTGGAACCGGCTGCCGCGACGCGGGCACTCGGCGATCTTCGACAGGTCCTGGTACGGGCGGGTGCTGGTGGAACGGGTCGAAGGCTTCTGCAGCGAGGCCGAGTGGTCCCGCGCCTACAATGAAATCAACGAGTTCGAGACCGAGCTCACCGATGCCGGCGCCATCGTCGTCAAGGTCTGGCTGGCGATCAGCCGGCAGGAGCAGCTCGCCCGCTTCAAGGAGCGCGAGGAGACGCCCTACAAGCAGTTCAAGATCACCGACGAGGACTGGCGCAACCGGCTGAAATGGGACCAGTACACCGAGGCGGCCGGCGACATGGTCGACCGCACCTCGACCAGTTTCGCGCCCTGGCATCTGGTCGCGGCCGAAGACAAGCGCTTCGCCCGCGTCGAGGTGCTGCGCCGCCTGGTCGAGCGGCTGGAAGCCGCGCTGTGAGCGGCGGCCTCATTCCGCGCCGGAGGTGAAGCCCCGGCGAAACGCCCGCGGCGACAGGCCTGTCGCGGCGGAGAACACCCGCGAGAAATGCCCCGGATCGGCGAAGCCCAGCCGATAGGCGATGTCGGCGACGGCCCCTTGCGTATAGGCCAGCAGCCGCCGGGCTTCCAGCATCTGCCGCTCGCGCAGCACCGCCGAGGCCGGTTGGCCGAGCGCCTGCCGGCAGGCGCGGGTCAGGTGCGGCGTGGTCACCGCAAGGGCCGCCGCATACGGCTCCAGGGCGTGCCATTCCCGGTGATGCGCATCGACAAGCGCCTGGAAGCGCGCGGCGAGCCGGGCTGCGGCGCTGCCGGCTCCCGCCTGCGGCCCGGCCTGCGGGTCGGCCTCCAGCAGCCTCAGCGCCCAGATGAAGGTCAGCGTCGCCAGCGCGGCCAGCGCCTCGCCGCGATTGTCCCTGCGGCCCTGCTGCTCGGCCAGCAAGGCCTCCAGCTCGGGCGGCGCCGTGCGGGCCTGGCCGATGCGCACGCCCAGCAGCTGCCCGCGCGGGTCGATGCGCGCGCGGATCGGCTCGAACACCGCCACCGGCAGGGTCAGCACGGTGCCGGTGCTGCCCGGCAGGAAGCGGAACCCGTGCGCGACGCCTGCCGGCATGTTCAGGAAACTGGCGGCACCGAGCGTGCTCTCGCCCTCCTCGCCGATCAGGACGCCGCCGCCGCGCTCGATCCAGAACAGCTGGTGCAGCGAGGGATGCCGGTGGCGGGCGATGCGCCAGCGGCGCGGCCCGCTGCGCACCGACAGATGTTCGATATGAAGCGTATCTGGAAAGCCGGATCCCTCCGGTTCCCCATATAGTTCATAGTCGGGCAGCGATCGCGATGTTCGATTCATCCCTGTATTTGACCGAATTCTGCATTCCCTTGTCCAGCGCTTCGCGCCCATTCTCGGCAGAACGGCAAACCTGCTTCGCAGGCCGATCTCGTCGAGGACCCTTGCGCATGACCCCTGTTCTGTCCGGCCAGACGCCTGCCGATGTTCCGGCCCGCACCAGCGTCGTCATCGTCGGCGGCGGTCCCTCCGGCCTGCTGCTGTCCCAGCTGCTGCATCTTGCCGGCATCGACAACGTGGTGCTGGAGCGCCGTTCGCGCGCCTATGTGCTCTCGCGCATCCGCGCCGGGGTGCTGGAGCAGGGCACGGTCGACCTGCTGCGCCGGGCCGGCGTCGGCACCCGCATGGAGCGCGAGGGGCTCGTCCATGACGGCGTCGAGATCGCTTTCCACGGTCGGCGCCTGCGCATCGATCTCGCCGGCCTGACCGGCGGGCGCACCGTCACGGTCTACGGCCAGACCGAGGTGACGGCGGATCTCTACGCCGCGCGCGATGCCATGGGTGGCACGGTTCTGCACGAGGCGGAGGACGTCGCCCTGCACGATCTGGAGGGCGCTCAGCCCTTCGTCACCTTCCGTCTTGGCGAAACTGTCCACCGTATCGACTGCGATTTCGTCGCCGGCTGCGACGGGTTTCATGGCGTCTCGCGCAAGTCTGTCCCCGCCGACCGGCTGCGGCTGTTCGAGATGGTCTACCCGTTCGGCTGGCTCGGCCTGCTCGCCGACGTGCCGCCGGTGCACGAGGAGCTGATCTATGCCGGCCACGAGCGCGGCTTCGCGCTCTGCTCCATGCGCTCGGCCACCCGCAGCCGCTACTACGTCCAGTGCGCGCTGGACGAGCGGGTCGAGGACTGGTCCGACGACCGGTTCTGGGAGGCGCTGGCGGCGCATCTGCCCGCCGATGTGGCGGCCCGCCTCGTCACCGGCCCGTCCATCGAGAAAAGCATCGCCCCCTTGCGCTCCTTCGTTGCCGAGCCGATGCGGTTCGGCCGGCTGTTCCTTGCCGGAGATGCCGCCCATATCGTGCCGCCGACCGGCGCCAAGGGGCTGAACCTCGCCGCCTCCGACATCCACTACCTGTCGGAAGCGCTGATCGCCCATTACGGGCGCGGCGACGAGGCCGGCCTTGCCGCCTATTCCGATCGGGCACTGGCAAGGGTCTGGAAAGCCGAGCGTTTTTCCTGGTGGATGACCACGACCCTGCACCGTTTTCCGGAAAAGGGCGCGTTCGGCGCCCGCATGCAGCAGGCGGAATTCGACTACCTCGCCTCCTCCCGCGCCGCGCAGACGACGCTGGCCGAAAACTATGTCGGCCTGCCCTACTGAGGCGTCGGCGCAGTTCTTTGCCGGCTTTTTTCTTCGGTGCACCGACCCGGTTTGACAAGGGTCAAGGCGGCGCATGCCGGATGCCTCAGGATACCGCAAGTGGTCCGCCCGCGCGCCTTTCGCCGCAGGCCGGCAGGAAGGGTGTGCAGGCGAAAGGCCGGCGGCGGGAGGTGCATGTGACTGACGGCAAGCGGCAAGCAGCGACGGCGGGCGACAAGGTTGTCCCCGGGGCCGGTATCGAGACCGACCTCGAAGCCGCCAGCGAAATTGGCAGCGAAAATGACAACGAAACGGGCATGCCGGCCGGGCTTTCCAGCCTTTCGGAGCAGCGAGTCGCCGCGGTGCAGGAAAGCGAGCTTGCGGCCGTGAAAGACATTGCCGAACACGGCGAAAGCGGCAGCGACGACGGCATCGCCGCGATCATCGACGGGGCCTCGCCCGACGATGCCGGCCGCATGCGCCGCGCCCTCGGCCTGCCCAAGCCGCCGGGCACTCCGCGCCGGACCAGCAACGAACTTGCCCCCGACTGGCGCGAGGGAGGCTATCCTTACCGCTTCAAGATGCTGCGCCGCGACTACGAGCGCGAGAAGTTCGTGCTGCAGACCGAGCTTCTCAAGCTGCAATCCTGGGTCAAGGATGCCGGCCAGCGGGTGGTGATCCTGTTCGAGGGGCGCGATGCGGCCGGAAAGGGCGGCACGATCAAGCGCTTCATGGAGCATCTCAACCCGCGCGGCGCGCGGGTCGTGGCTCTGGAAAAGCCGGACGAGGTGGAGCGAGGGCAATGGTATTTCCAGCGTTATGTCAAGCACTTGCCGACGGTCGGCGAGATCGTTCTGTTCGATCGCAGCTGGTATAACCGCGCCGGTGTCGAGCGGGTCATGGGCTTTTGCACCGACGAGGAATATCGCGAGTTCCTCCGCCAGGTGCCGGAGTTCGAGCGCAATCTGGTGCGCAGCGGCACCCATTTGATCAAGTTCTGGTTTTCCGTCAGCCGCAAGGAACAGAGCCGCCGCTTCCGCGAGCGCAACGTTCATCCGCTCAAGCAATGGAAACTGTCCCCGGTCGACCTCGCCTCGCGCGACAAGTGGGACGACTACACCAAGGCCAAGGAGGCGATGTTCTTCCACACCGACACGGCGGATTCACCCTGGACGGTGATCAAGTCCGACGACAAGAAGCGGGCCCGGCTGAACGCCATGCGCTATGTGCTGCAGGCGATGCCCTACACGGGCAAGGACGCCAAGCGCGTCGGCCGCGTCGACGACCTTCTGGTGGGGCGCGCCACCGTTCTGCTGGAACGCGGCGAATACGACCAGCAGCACGGCTGGGACACCTCGGAAACGGGCGCGGGGCCGCGCTGAGCGCGACGCCGGCGAAGACCTGGAATTGCCGGAACCCGCGCGCCGGAAACGGACACGCTGGAAACGGGCGTGCTGGAAACCGGAGCGCTTGAAACCGGAGCGCTGGGGGCCGAAACTGCGGCGAACCTGCCCCGAGCCTTGCGCTGATTCCGGAAAATTCGCCCATGTCCTTCGATCTTCTCGTCAAGAACGCCACGCTGCCCGACGGGCGCGCGCACATCGACATCGCCTGCCGGGACGGCCGGATCACCGCCGTGGAGCCCGGCATTTCGGGCGAGGCGGGCCGTGTGATCGAGGCCGGCGGCCGACTGGTATCCCCGCCCTTCGTCGACAGCCATTTCCACATGGACGCGACGCTGTCGCTCGGCCTGCCGCGCATGAACGAGAGCGGCACCTTGCTGGAGGGCATCGCCCTGTGGGGCGAGTTGAAGCCGCTGCTCACCGTCGAGGCGGTGGTCGAGCGGGCGCTGCGCTACTGCGATCTTGCTGTTTCGCAAGGGCTTTTGGCGATCCGCACCCATGTCGACGTGTGCGACGACAAGCTTACCGGCGTCGAGGCGCTGCTTGAGGTCCGCGAGCGGATCGCTCCTTACATCGACCTGCAGCTCGTCGCCTTCCCGCAGGACGGGCTCTACCGCTCGCCGACGGCGGAACGCAACCTTGTCCGCGCGCTCGACATGGGCGTCGACGTGGTCGGCGGCATCCCGCATTTCGAGCGGACGATGGGGGACGGTGCCCGCTCGGTGCGGGCGCTGTGCGAGCTCGCCGCCGTGCGCGGGCTGATGGTCGACATGCATTGCGACGAGAGCGACGACCCGATGTCGCGCCATATCGAGACGCTGGCCTGCGAGACGCAGCGCCTCGGCCTCCACGGCCGGGTCGCCGGATCGCACCTCACCTCGATGCACTCGATGGACAATTATTACGTCTCCAAGCTCCTGCCGCTGATCGCCGAGGCGCAGGTGCACGCCATCGCCAACCCATTGATAAATATCACGCTTCAGGGCCGTCACGACAGCTATCCGAAGCGCCGGGGCCAGACCCGCGTGCCGGAAATGCGCGCGCACGGCATCAACGTTTCCTTCGGCCACGACTGCGTCATGGACCCCTGGTATTCGATGGGATCGGGCGACATGCTGGAGGTTGCGTCGATGGGGCTGCACGTCGCGCAGATGATGAGCCGCGACGAAATGCGCTATGCTTTTGAATGCGTTACGACCCATCCGGCGCGCGCGCTGGGGCTCGACGGCTACGGTATCGCGCCCGGCTGCAACGCCGATTTCGTGCTGCTGCAGGCGGCCGACACGATCGAGGCGATCCGCCTGCGGGCCCGCCGCCTGGCGGTCGTGCGCCGCGGCAAGGTGATCGCGCAGAGCGATCCGGCGATCACGCGCCTGTCGCTCGAGGGACGGCCGGAAACGATCGATCCGGCGGCTTACGCGCCTGTAAAATAAGGCTTTCCGCCGGTTTTCCGGGGTTGGAAATTTCGAGACGGATTTTGCGAAATTCGCTCTCAATCTCGCGCAATTTCGAGAGTCCCGTCTCGAAATTGCCCAAAGGCCGGACTTGGAGCCGGTCGCCAGGTTTGCCATAAGGGAGGGACGAGACGGCCCCCGTCCGGACAGTACCCCGGACAGCAACCCGGACAGGACCCCGGATAGGACCCATGCAGCGACCGACAGGAACCATCGACGGGGAGAGTGACGGGGATAAATCTGCTGCGGCTGCCGCCGGCTGCCCCGTTGCCGGCCATGGCGGAGCCTCGCCCGCGACAGCCGAGGCGGCGGCGCCCGGCACTTATGTGCCGCCCTGTCCGCTGCGCCCGGAATCGACGCCGCCGGTCTGGAAGCTGATCGGGCTCGCCCGCCGCAACTTCCTCTCGGTCTGGCCGAGCTCGGCCTTCGCCAAGCCCTGGCTGCGCATCGCCGTGCTGCGCAAGCAGATCTTCGTCTGCAACAGCCCGGACCTGGTCCAGGAGGCCTTCGTGCGCAAGCACGACACGTTCGAGCGCAAGAGCGCGCAGATGCGCCACGCGCTGGAACCGCTGCTCGGCGACGGCCTGTTCATCTCCGACGGCGAGACCTGGCGGCGGCGGCGCCAGATCGTCGGCCCGATCATCCATGCCTCGAAGGTTCGCGACTTTTTCCCCGTCATGGCCGAGACCATCGCCGAGCGGCGCGCCGCCTGGGAGGCGGCAGGTCCGGATGCGCCGGTCGACATGCTGCAGGAGATGGCGCACCTGACGGCGGAGATCATCTGCCGGACGATCTTCGGCCGCCAGCTCGGCCGCGACTACGCCGCCGAGGTGGTCGAAAGCTTCACCGACTATCAGCGCCATATCGACCAGATCGACCTGATCTCGCTGCTCGGCCTGCCCGACTGGCTGCCGCGCCGGCGCGGCCGGGCGATCCGCCGTGCGGTCGCGCGCATCGACAAGGTGCTCGACGAGATCATCACCAGCTACGAGGCGCGCCGGAGCGACGGCGAGACCTCGGTGATCGGCGGGCTGCTGGAGGCCCGCGACGAGGACGGCAAGCCGCTGTCGCGCGAGGCGATCCGCAACGAGGCGGCGGTGATCTTCATGGCCGGCCACGAGACGACGGCCAACACGCTGTCCTGGGCCTGGTTCCTGCTGTCGCAGGCGCCCTGGGCGCGCGAGGCGCTCAAGACCGAACTCGACACGGTGCTGCAGGGCCGGACGCCGGACTTCGCCGATGTCGCCCGCCTGTCCTATACCCGCGCGGTGATCGAGGAGACGCTTCGGCTCTATCCCCCCGTGCCGATCCTTGCCCGCGAGGCGCTGGCCGACGACACGATCGGCGGCGTGGCAACGCCCAAGGGCTCGCTGGTCATGGTCGTGCCCTGGCTGCTGCACCGCAATCCGGAACTGTGGCAGCGCGCCGACAATTTCGAGCCGGAACGGTTCCTCGGCACAACGCGCGGCGGCCAGTCGAAATTCGGCTACGTGCCCTTTGCCATCGGCCCGCGCATCTGCGCCGGCCTTGCGTTCGGCCTGACCGAATCGATCCTGTCGCTGGCGATGCTGGCGCAGGGCTTCGACGTGAAGCTGGAGCCGGGCACCGACGTGCAGCCGATCTGCCGGCTGACCCTGCGCCCGGGCGAGCGCCTGCCGATGCGGCTTCAGCCGCGCATCCCCGCCGCGCCGCGCGCGTGAGCCCGCCTCGGCCATGACCGCCGTTCGCGGCCCCGTCAGTAGAGCAGGCGCACCAGGGCGAGCGTCAGGCCCGGAAACAGCACCAGGATCGCCACGCGGACGATGTCGCTGGCGATGAACGGCACGACGCCGCGGAAGGTCTGCGACAGCGGCACGTCGGGCGCCATCGAGTTGATGACGAAGAGGTTCATGCCGACCGGCGGCGTTATCAATCCCACCTCCACCACGATCAGCACGATGATGCCGAACCACAGGGCGAACTCTTCCGGCGGCAGGCCGAAATCGAGCGCCGAGACGATGGGAAAGAAGATCGGGATCGTCAGCAGGATCATGGAGAGCGAATCCATGATGCAGCCGAAGACGAGGTAGCAGACCAGGATGATCAGCAGCACGGTCCAGGGGTTGAGCCCGAGCTCGCCGACATAGGCGGCCGACTGCTGCGGCAGCTGCGAGAAGGCGAGAAAGCCGTTGTAGACCGTGGCGCCGAGCACGATGAAGAAGATCATGCCGGTGGCGCTGGCGGTCGACAGGAAGGACTCCACCAGCCCCTTGCGGTCGAGCCCGCCGTTGAGAAGGGCGACGATGCCGGTGCCGGCCGCGCCCACCGCCGCGCCTTCGGTCGGCGTGAAGATGCCCGAATAGATGCCGCCGATCACCGCGACGAAGATCACCATGACCGGCCAGACGGCGATCAGCGCCGCGATCCGCTCGGCGCGGCTCGCCTTGTCCTGGCTGCCGGCGCTGCCGGGGCGAAAGCGCACATAGAGCGAGACGGTGAGCATGTAGCCGAGGGCGGCGAGGATGCCGGGAATGAAGGCGGCGACGAACAGCTTGGCGATGTTCTGCTCCGTCAGGATGGCGTAGATCACCAGCACCACGGAGGGCGGAATGAGGATGCCGAGCGTGCCGCCGGCGGCAAGGCAGGCGGTCGACAGGGCGCCGGAATAGCCGCAGCGCCGCATCTCGGGAAGCGCCACCTGGCCCATGGTCGCGGCGGTGGCGAGCGAGGAGCCGCAGATCGCGCCGAAGCCGCCGCAGGCCGCGACCGCCGCCATGGCAACGCCGCCGCGCCGGTGGCCGACCATGGTCTCGGCGGCGCGGAACAGGGCGCGCGACATGCCGCCGCGCGTGGCGAACTGGCCCATCAGCAGGAACAGCGGCACGATGGACAGCGAGTAGTTGGAAAAGGTGCTGTAGACCAGCGACTTGAGCTGCGCCAGGATCGGCACCGTGCTCCCCGTGACCAGCGACGTGCCGGCGATGCCGACCAGCAGCATCGACAGGCCGATGGGCAGGCGCAGGAAGATCATCAGCAGCAGGACGGGAACCGACCACAGGCCGTATTCGAGCGATGACACGTTCGGTTACTCCCGGCCGGCGGCTGCGGGCCGCGCAAGGGTCTCGTCGAGGCTGCGCCAGACCGTATAGGCGCAGACCACCACGGCGAAAGCGGCACCGACCACCGCCGCGGCATAGGGCCACCACAGCGGAAACTGCAGGATGAAGGTGGTCTCGTGATAGGCCTGCTTGTCCAGCATGCCGAGCCACAGGCGCCAGCAGATCAGGCCGCTGGCCAGCGTCATCAGGATGTTGGCGACAAGATCGACGCCCGCATTGACCCTCGGTCCGAAGCGGGCAAGGAACAGGTCTACCGTGACATGCCCGCGATTGAGCTGGCACCAGGGCAGGAAGGCGAAGATGGCGAAGGCGGTGCCGGCCTCGACCAGCTCGTAGTCGCCCGGGATCGGCCCGAGACCGGCGGAGGTCAGCGCGCGGCCGGTGATCGACACGACGGTTGCGACCGTCAGCGCGACCAGCACCGCGCCGCCGACGATCGCCAGCCAGGCGGAAAGCCGCTCCAGCAGCCGTTCGACGGATTGGCGCATTTGCTTTCGTTCCTCCCCAGCGCGGACCTGCCGCCCGGCGGCATGCGGCCCGCAGCCCTTGCAGGCTGCCTTGCGATCCCTGTCGTCCTGCTCTTAGCCGCTGGCACGCGCCGCGACAACTCCTGCCCGATGACGCAGGCGACCGGCAAGGCTGACAGGGTGATCCATGCAAAAGGTAATGTAAAATGAGATTTGGATGAGTTTGTATAACCGCAGGCCGGCATCTGGCGCTGCGCTTGCCTCGCCCTGCCGGCTCGGCTCAACTGCAGGCCGGTGGACAAGCGATTTGGGCCTGAAGCAAGCGATTTGAGGGAGTGTCCGGCAGTGGCGAGACGCGCGCGCAATATCCTTTTCGTGATGTACGACCAGCTGCGCTTCGACTATCTCGGCTGCGCCGGCCATCCGCGGCTGGAGACGCCGAATTTCGACCGGCTGGCGGCGCGCGGGGTGCGCTTCACCAATGCCTATGTGCAGTCGCCGATCTGCGGCGCCTCGCGCATGAGCTTCTATACCGGGCGCTATGTCGGCTCGCACGGCGCGGCCTGGAACAACTATCCGCTGAAGGCGGGCGAGGTCACGCTGGGCGACCACCTGCGGGCGCGCGGCATGGACGCGGTGCTGATCGGCAAGACCCACATGAAGGTCGACGATGCCGGGCTCGACCGGCTCGGCATCTCGCGCGGCGGCATCATCGGCACGCGCATCGCCGAATGCGGCTTCGATGCGAGGGTGCGCGACGACGGGCTGTGGGCGGAAGGTCCGGACGGGCCGTATGATGCCAAGCCCTCGCCCTACAACGAATTTCTGAAGGCGCGCGGCTACGACAGCCGCAACCCCTGGCACGACCATGCCAATTCCGGCCTGTCGGCGGAGCGGGACGCGGCCGGGCGTGGCGAAATCGAGAGCGGCTGGCTGATGCGCAATGCCGGGCTCGCGGCGAATGTGCGGGAAGAAGACGCCGAGACGCCGTGGCTGACCGACGAGACGCTGGCTTTCCTCTCAGAGCGGCACGAGGAGCGGCGAGCGGTCCCCTGGCTCTGCCACGTTTCCTACATCAAGCCGCACTGGCCCTATATCGTGCCGGCGCCCTATCACGACATGTACGGCCGCGAAGACGTGCTGCCGGCCTTGCGCGATGAGCGCGAGCGGGCCGACCCCAACCCGGTCTTCGAGGCCTTCATGCAGAGCCGGGCCTCGCGCAGCTTTGCCCGCGACGAGGTGCGGGAGGCGGCAATCCCCGCCTATATGGGCCTGGTGCGCCAGTGCGACGACCAGTTCGGCCGGCTGCTCGACGCGCTGGAGGAAAGCGGCGCGCTGGACGACACGATGATCGTCGTCACCTCCGACCATGGCGACTATCTCGGCGACCACTGGCTGGGCGAGAAGGACCTCTTCCACGAGCCCTCGGTGAAGGTGCCGCTGATCGTCTACGATCCCTCGACAAAGGCCGATGCGACCCGCGGCAGCACCTGCGACGCGCTGGTCGAGGCGATCGACCTTGCCGCCACCTTCGTCGATGTGGCGGGACGGCGGGACGGCGAGGCGCCGGACCTGCCCGGTCACATCCTGGAGGGACGCTCGCTGCTGCCCTGGCTGCATGGCGAGACGCCCACAGACTGGCGGCGCGCGGCGATCAGCGAATACGACTATTCCTGCACGCCGATGGCCGACCGGCTCGGCGTTTCGGTCAAGGATGCCCGGCTCTTCATGGTGTTCGACGGGCGCTACAAGCTGATCCACGCGGAAGGCGGGCTGCCGCCGATGCTGTTCGACCTGGCGAGCGATCCGTCCGAATTCGCCGATCTCGGCCGCGACCCGGCCCATGCCGGCGAGGTGGCGCGGCTGCGCGCCGTGCTGGCCGACTGGGGTCTGCGGCTCAGCCAGCGCACGACGGTGAGCGACAAGCAGATCCTCGCCCGGCGCGGCGGGGCGGGCGGGCGCACAGGCGTGCTGATCGGCGCCTATGACGAGGCCGATGTCGGCGCGGAGGCCTTGGCCTTCTATCGCGGCAAGGTGAAGCCGATGGATCAGGCCGAATAGAGCCGGCTGCCGGCGATCCAGGTGGCGCGGACCCGCAAGGCGCTATCGAGCTCGACGAAATCCGCGTCATGTCCGGGCAGCAACCGGCCCTTGCGCTCGGCAAGGCCGGCGGCCTCGGCCGCATGCAGCGAGACCATGCGCAGCGCCAGCTCCAGCGGCAGGCCGACAGGCCCGGCGAGCCGGCGCAGCGAGGCGGACATGTCGATATCGGCGCCGGCCAGCGTGCCGTCGGCAAGGGTCAGCCGGCCGAGCCCCTCGCCCATCGGCTCGCGGGCGATCTCGCGGCCGTTCAGCGTGAAGGAGCTGGCATCGGTGCCGAGCGGGGCCATCGCGTCGGTGACGACGAAGAGGCGGCCGGGCCCGGCCTTGCCGCGCGCGGCGATGCCGATCACCGGATCGGCGACATGCAGCCCGTCGACGATGATGCCGGCCGACAGCGCGCCGGTGGCCAGCGCCGCCCCCGCAAGGCCCGGCGCCCGGTGACCGAGCGGGCTCATGGCGTTGAAGAGATGCGTGACGAGGCGCGCGCCGGCGACGGTTGCGGCCAGGGCGGCCGCGTGATCCGCTTCGCTGTGGCCGAGGCTGACCACGACGCCGGCATCGACAAGCCGGCGGATCGTCTCGCTCGGCACGATCTCGGGCGCCAGGGTGACGACAAGCAGCGGCAGGCGGCGGGCGGCTTCGACGAGCTGGGCGATATCGTCCTCGTCCATCGGCCGGATCAGCTCGGCCGCATGGGCGCCCTTGCGCGCGGGGGCGAGATGCGGCCCCTCCAGATGCAGACCGAGGCAGCCGGGCACGCTGGTCGCCGCGCCGATGGCGGCGCGGATCGCCCGCGCGGTCACCTGCGGCGTGTCGGTGATCAGCGTCGGCAGGAAAGCGGTGGTGCCGAAGCGGCGATGGGCGGTCGCGATGGCGGCGATGGCATCGCGGTCGGGCGCTGAGTTGAACTGCACCCCGCCGCCGCCATTGACCTGCAGGTCGATGAAGCCGGGCACCAGCATGTCGCCGGCCGCCTCGATACGCTGCGCATCGCCCGGCAGGTCGTGGCCGCGCACGATGCCGGCAATGCCGCCGTTTTCCACCAGCAACGTTGCGTTCTCGTGCCAGCTTTCGCCGTCGAAGATCTTGGCGGCAGAAATCGCCAGGGGGCGCCAGGGGGTCTCGTCAGGCATGGTCCGGGCATCCCGCGTCGGGGCCGGCCTGTCGCCGGCGAAAGGGTCCTGCCGCTTTTTGCGCCAGCCGTTTGCGGCGCGCAAGCGTCAGGGGGCGAAAAACGCGCGCTGGGCCATGCGCACCGCGCCGTCCAGCGCATCGCCGAGCGGCGCGGCAAGGTGCGCGGCAAAGGGCGGTGCAAGACGCGGCGCATAGAGCGGGGCAAGGCCGCCCATCAGCACGATGCGCTCGCAGCCGGGCCACAGCAGGGCGGCGAGCATTTCCTCCACCTCCAAGGTGAAGGCGGCAAGCAGGGCCTCGGCCTCGCCGTCGCCGGCCTTTGCGGCATCGAAGACCGCCGGGGCGTGGCGGGCGAAATCGGCTTGGCGGGCGGAGCCGGCGAAGGCGACCATGCGGGCGGGATCGTCGCCGAAGGCGGCAAGCAGCGTCTCGGCGAGAACCCCGCGCGGGCGCACCCCGTCGCGCGACAGCAGCGCCGATTTCAGCGCCTCGCGGCCGAGCCGGGCGCCGCCCCCCTGGTCGGCGAGATGCACGCCCCAGCCGCCGACGCTGCGGATCTCTCCGCCCTGGCGGGCGAGAAAGGCCGAGCCGGTGCCGAGGATCGCCATGATGCCGTCATGGGGGCCGAGCGCGCCCTCCAGCGCGATCTCGCCGTCGCCGACGAGCTCCACCTGCGAGAAGGGAAGGGAGAGAAGCGAGCGGCCGTCGCGGCCGAGCTGGCGGGCGCCGGCAAGGCCGAGCAGCGCCGGACAGGAGGCGATCGCTTCCGCCGGCAGGCCGGCCTCGGCAAGGGCGCAGCGCGCCGCCGCGATGATGTTTGCGGCGGCCTGCTGCGGATCGGTCGCGACATTGGCCGGGCCGGCGAGGCCGCGCGAGACGATCTCGCCGTCACGGCCGGCAAGGGCGGCGCGACAGGTGCTGCCGCCGCCGTCGATGGCGATGAGCCAGGAGCTCATGTCGGTGCGCCCACTGCCCGCTGCTCAGTGCGTGGCGGGCTGCTCGGCGAGCTTGCGGGCCTGCTCGATCCAGCCGTCGCGGTCGATGCGGCCGCGGAAGTCGAGGCGGCTGTCGAGCGCGGCGATCTGCTCGTCGGTGAGCGCGGCGATCTGCCAGTAGTGGAAGATGCCGGCGCCGTTGAGCGCGGTCTGCAGCTTCGGACCGACGCCGGAAATGGCGGTGAGGTCGTCGGCAACGCCGCCGCGCGGGCTGGCCAGCAGCACCTCGGCCAGCGGATCGGAAGCCGCCTTTGCGGGCGCCTTGGCGGGCGCCTTCGCCTCTGCCGGCTTCTCGGCGGGCTTTTCGGCAACGGGAATGGTCACCTCGGTGGATGCCGACTTCGCCGTGTCGGCGGCCTTGGGAGCCGTGGCCGGCAGATGCGCGTGGCTGCGCATGAAGTCGAGGATGCGCGGGGCGATCTCCGAGCGGAAGCGCGAGCCGTTGAAGACGCCGTAATGGCCGACATCCGGCTGCATGTAATGGGCGCGCATGTCCGGCGAGAGATTGACGCACAGATTGTGCGCCGCCATCGTCTGGCCGCGGCCGGTGATGTCGTCCTTCTCGCCCTCGACGGTGAGCAGGGCCGAGCGGCGGATGGCGCCGCAATCGACCAGATCGCCGCGATGGCGCATCTTGCCCTTGGCGAGCGCGTGGCGGATGAACACGGTCTCCACCGTCTGCAGGTAGAACTCAGCCGTCAGGTCCATCACCGCGAGATACTCGTCGTAGAAGTCGCGGTGCTTCTCGGCATTGTCGCCGTCGCCGGAGACGAGATGCTGGAAGAACTCGTGATGGGCGTTGACATGCCGGTCGAGGTTCATGCTCATGAAGCCCGAAAGCTGCAGGAAGCCCGGATAGACGTCGCGCATGAAGCCCGGCTGCGGGAACGGCACCTTCATGATGACGTTGCGCTCGAACCAGTCGATGCTCTTGCTCTCGGCCAGGTCGTTGACGGCGGTCTGGTTGATCCGCGTGTCGATCGGACCGCCCATCAGGGTGACGCTGGCCGGGGCGCAGGGATCGCCATGCGCCTCCATCACCGCCGTGGCGGCGAGCACCGGGACCGAGGGCTGGCAAACGGCCATGACATGGGTGTCCGGCCCGAGGAACTGCAGCATCTCGATGACGTAGTCGATGTAGTCGTCGAGATCGAAGCGGCCGTCGGTGAGCGGCACCATGCGCGCATCGATCCAGTCGGTGATGTAGATGTCCGCGCTCGGCAGCATCGTCTCGACCGTGCCGCGCAGCAGCGTCGCATAGTGGCCGGACATCGGCGCAACCATCAGGATGCGCGGGCCCTTGTGCTTGCGCTCGCCGAGCTTGCGGTCGAAATGCAGGAGGTTGCAGAACGGCTTCTTCCAGACGATCTCCTCGCGCACCGGCACCTTGACGCCGCTGACGGTGGTCTGGGTGAGGCCGAATTCCGGCTTGCCGTAGCGCCGGGTCATCCGCTCGATCATTTCGCAGCCCGCGGCGACCGAGCGCCCGATCGGGGTGTGAGAGAACGGATTGAGCGGGTTTTGGAAGTACAGGCGCGTCATGTCCGCGCTTGCCCGCAGCGGACTCATCGCCGCATGATTGAATTCATAGACCTGATAGAACACGTGACCGACCTCGCAATCTCCGTGAGGCAGTGCAGCATAAGCCGCCTGCCTTTTTTCGCATTGCAAAATAGTATGACAAAGATTAACGCCGCTTCAACCTGTACGGAGGTCCACATCGGCCGAAGCGGTGCGGGGATACCGGACGCAGCGGTTCCGCGGAGGAAAACTTCTCGCAACCGCTGCGAAAACGCGAGGCAAGACAGGATCTTGCCGGAAGCGGCCACGCGGTGGAAAAAAGTTGCGGCGCTAGCGTTTTTTCAGCAGATACCGTTAAAAATCACGATGCAAGATCGGCGACGACGGCGTCCAGGACGAGGCAACCGGCCGGCGTGACGCGCATTCGCGTGCCGTCGAGTCGTTCCACCATGCCGTGTTCGATGAGGTCGGCGACGCGCCGCGGGTCGATCCGGCGGTCGGAAATCGCCTCGAAACGGGCAAGGTCGACGCCCTCCACCAGCCGCAGGCCCATCAGCAGGAACTCGTCGCCCTGCTCCTCCTGGGTCAGCGACATGTCCTCCACCAGCCCCTCGCCGCGCGCCTCGACGGCGGCGAGCCAGGTCTCGGGGTGGCGCTCGGTGGCGGTGGCGAACTTGCCGTTGCCGCCGGTCAGCCGGCCATGGGCGCCGGGACCGACGCCGACATAGTCGCCATAGCGCCAGTAGACGAGATTGTGCCGGCACTCGGCGCCCGGAACGGCATGGTTGGAGACCTCGTAGGCAGGCATGCCGTGGGCGGCGCAGATCTCCTGCGTCAGGTCGTAGAGATCGGCGGCGGTGTCGGGATCGGGCACCACCAGCTTGCCGGTGCGGTGCAGCTCGAAATAGGGCGTGCCCTGCTCGATGGTCAGCTGGTAGAGCGACAGGTGGTCGGCGGCAAGGCCGATCGCTTCCTCCAGCTCGGTGCGCCAGGCGGCGGCACTCTGGTCGGGCCGGGCGTAGATCAGGTCGAAGGAGATGCGCTCGAAGGTCGAGCGGGCGATGCCGATGGCCGCGCGCGCCTGGGCCGCGTCATGCAGCCGGCCGAGGCGCTTCAGGTCCGCATCCCGCAAGGACTGCACGCCGAGCGACAGGCGGTTGACGCCGGCCGCGCGATAGCCGCGGAACCGCTCCGCCTCCACCGAGGACGGGTTGGCCTCCATCGAGACCTCGACGGTCGGCGAGATTTCCCAGTGGCCGGCGATGGCGTCGAGCACGCGGCCGACGGTCGCCGGGAGCATCAGGGACGGCGTGCCGCCGCCGAGAAAGATCGAGTCGACCTTCCGTCCGCGCGTGCGGGCGGCGAAATAGGCGAGCTCCCGCTCGAAAGCCGCGGCAAAGCGCGCCTGATCGACGCCGGCATGGCGGACATGGCTGTTGAAGTCGCAATACGGGCATTTGGCCTCGCAGAAAGGCCAATGCACATAGATGCCGAAACCGCCGTCCGCCTGAGCCATCATGCCTCCAGGCAGCGCGCCGAGAAGTCCGCGAAGGCGCGGGCCCGGTGCGACAGGGCCTTGTCCGGCCGCGCCCAGCCATGCTTTTCGTCCGCCGACATCTCGCCGAAGGTGCGGCTCTCGCCGTCCGGCTGGAACATCGGGTCGTAGCCGAAGCCGCCGCTGCCGCGCGGCGGCCACACGGCGGTGCCCTCGACCTCGCCGCGGAACAGGGCGATCTCGCCGTCCGGCCAGGCAAGGCACAGCACGGCGACGAAGGACGAGCGGCGGTCCGCCGGATCGGTCGCGCCGGCGGCATGCAGCTTTTCCTCGATGGTCCGCATGGCCATCGCGAAATCCTTCTCCGGTCCCGCCCAGCGGGCCGAATAGACCCCGGGATCGCCGTTCAGCGCGACGACGCAGAAGCCGCTGTCGTCGGCGAGCGCCGGCAGGCCGGAGGCCTCGGCGGCCGCGCGGGCCTTCAGCTCGGCATTGGCCTCGAAGGTGGTGCCGGTCTCTTCTGGCTCGGGCAGGCCGAGCGAGCCGGCCGAGACGACCTCGTAGCCGTAGGGCGCCATCAGGTCTTCGAACTCGCGCAGCTTGCCCGGATTGTGGCTCGCCAGCACGATGCGGCCGGGCTCGAGCCGGCGCATGGGGGAGGGGGTGTCGGTCATGCGAACCTCACGAGATCGCCATCTTCTGCAGGTCGACCAGCCGGCCGATGCCGGACTTGGCCAGCGCCAACAGCTGCGCGAACTGCTCCTCGGAGAAGGGCGCGCCCTCCGCCGTGCCCTGGATCTCGACGATGCCGCCGGAGCCGGTCATGACGAAATTGGCGTCGGTGTCGGCGTCGGAGTCCTCGAGATAGTCGAGGTCGAGCACCGGCTGGCCGGCATGGATGCCGCAGGAAATCGCGGCGATATGGTCCTTGAGCACCTTGCCGCCGACCATGTCGCGGGCGCGCATCCACTCGATGCAGTCGTGCAGGGCGACCCAGGCGCCGGTGATCGCGGCGGTGCGGGTGCCGCCATCGGCCTGGATGACGTCGCAGTCGACGGAGATCTGGCGCTCGCCGAGCAGCGGCAGGTCGACGATGGCGCGCAGCGACCGGCCGATCAGCCGCTGGATCTCCTGGGTGCGGCCGGACTGCTTGCCCGAGGACGCCTCGCGGCGCATGCGCTCGCCGGTGGCGCGCGGCAGCATGCCGTATTCGGCCGTCACCCAGCCGCGGCCCTGGCCGCGCAGCCAGGGCGGAATGCGCTCTTCCAGGCTCGCGGTGCACAGCACATGCGTGTCGCCGAACTTGACCAGGCACGACCCTTCCGCGTGCTTGGAAACGCTCCGTTCCAGCGTCACGGCGCGCAACTCGTCCGCTGCACGTTTGGATGGCCGCATGTCGATCCCCTTCAAGCCTGCCGCGCGGGGCGTCGATGCCCCTTGCTCCTGTTTCGCGTCCCTCTTAATCCAATATGGGACCGGAATGAAATGCCTGTCTGCCGCTTGTCCCGTATGGGCGCCCCCGTGCGGGGCCTCGCCCTTGCGCCTTTGGCATGGGCAATCGCGTGCAGGGCGCACTATATTCGGGGATGCGCCGCACCGCCGGGCGGCAGGAACGACGGGCAGGGGACCTGAGGTGCCGAAGGTGGATTTGCAGAACCGGGGAGCAGGAACGTGACGCTGGGTGTGCCGTCCGTGAGCCTTGGCGACCTCGACAAGCGGTCGCGGGAGATCTTCCGCGCCATCGTGGAATCTTATCTCGACACCGGCGAGCCGGTGGGGTCGCGCAACCTGTCGCGCCTGCCGGGCATCCAGCTGTCGCCGGCCTCGATCCGCAACGTCATGTCGGATCTGGAGCATGCCGGGCTGCTGTATTCGCCGCATACCTCGGCCGGGCGTATGCCGACGGAAGGGGGCCTGCGCTTCTTCGTCGATGCGCTGCTGGAGGTGGGCGACCTGACGCGAGAGGAGCGCGACCAGATCGACATCCAGGTCAAGGCGGCGCGCAGCGAGCGCACCAGCGAGCAGCTCTTGACCGAGGCCAGCCAGATGCTGTCCGGCCTGTCGCGCGGCGCCGGCGTCGTCTTCTCCCACAAGGCGGATGTGCGCCTGCGCCATGTCGAATTCGTCCGCATCGAGCCGCTGAAGGCGCTCGTCGTGCTGGTCGGCGACGACGGTTCGGTGGAGAACCGCATCGTCGACCTGCCGCCGGGCCTGCCGCAGACCGCCCTGATCGAGGCGTCGAACTATCTCACCAGCCTGATCCGCGGGCGGACGCTCGCCGAGGCGCGGCGCGAGCTGGAGATCCAGCGCGACCGCCACCAGAAGGAGCTGGACGAGCTGACCGCCAAGCTGGTGGAAGCCGGCATCGCCACCCGCTCCGGCGTGGTCGATGCGGCCGGCTCGCTGATCGTGCGCGGCCGCTCCAACCTGTTGTCGCATCTGGAAGCCGAGCAGGACCTGGAGCGCATCCGCCTGCTGTTCGACGACCTGGAGAACAAGCGCGACCTGATCCAGCTCTTGACCGCCGCCGAGGGCGGCGAGGGGGTGCGCATCTTCATCGGCTCGGAGAACAAGCTGTTCTCGCTCTCCGGCTCCTCCATCGTCGTCTCGCCCTTCCGCGACCAGGACGACCGGATCATCGGCGTGCTCGGCGTGATCGGCCCGACGAGGCTGAACTATGCCCGCGTCATCCCGATGGTCGACTATACCGCCCGGCTGGTCGGCCGCCTGCTGCGCTGACCGCCTGCCTCCCTTGATGCCCCGGATCCCCTGATGACCCCGCTTTCGCCCGCAGAACTCGAACGCTATGCCCGCCACATCGTGCTGCAGGATGTCGGCGGCCCCGGCCAGCAGAAGCTGAAGGCCGCACGGGTGCTGGTGATCGGCGCCGGCGGGCTCGGCGCGCCGGTGCTGCAATATCTGGCGGCGGCCGGCGTCGGCACGCTGGGCGTCGTCGACGACGACACCGTGTCGCTGTCCAACCTGCAGCGCCAGGTGATCCACGACACCGACCATCTCGGCGAGCCGAAGGTGGCGAGCGCGGCCGAGGCGATCGCCCGGCTGAACCCGCATGTGAAGGTCGAGCCGCATGTGGCGCGGCTTGGCGCGATGAACGCGCTGGCGCTGATTTCGCGCTACGACCTCGTCGTCGACGGGTCCGACAATTTCGCCACCCGCTATCTCGTCTCCGACGCCTGCTTCTTCGCCGGCAAGCCGCTGGTCACCGGCGCCGTCGGCCGGCTCGACGGCTCGCTGACGCTGCTGAAGCCGTATGAGGCGGGCGAGGACGGCACGCCGAACCCGACCTATCGCTGTCTCTTCCCCGAGCGCCCGGCCGACGGCTTGCTGCCGACCTGCGCCGAGGCCGGCGTGCTCGGCGCGCTGACCGGCATCGTCGGCACGATGCAGGCGATGGAGGCGATCAAGGAGATCGTCGGCTTCGGCGAGGGCCTGCTCGGCCGGCTGCTGCTGGTCGACACCCGCTCCATGCGCTTCGAGACGATCCGCTATCGCTGGAACGCCAAGAACCCGCTGAACGGCACCGTCCGCAAGCGCTTCGACGAGTTGGCCGGCGCGTGAACGGCTTCTTCCGCCTGCGCCGGCAACAACCGGTCCTGCCCGAGGAGATCACGCTGGAGATCGACGGGCGGGAGCAGCGCATCGTGCTGCGCGGCAACCCGCAGGCGCGACGCTACATCCTGCGGGTGCCGCCGGACGGCGGCGCGCCGGTGCTGACCGTGCCGAAAGGCGGAACCCTGGCCACCGCGCGCGACTTCGCGCAGCGCCAGCGCGGCTGGCTGGCCGGGCGGCTGGGCGAGCGGCCCGAGGCGGTGCCTTTCGCGCAAGGCGGCGTGATCCCGCTGCGCGGGGCGGCGCACCGGATCGTTGCAGCGGGGGGCTTGCGCGGACTGGTGCGCGCCGAGCCGGCGCCGGAGCCGGAAGACGATGAGGTTGGCCGCCTCTTGGTGCCGGGCGCTGCCGAACACATCGCCCGCAAGCTCACCGATTGGCTGAAGCGCGAGGCGCGGCGGGACCTGGAGCGCGCGGTCGCGCACCACGCGGCAGCGCTCGGCCGCACGCCTTCGGCGCTCACCCTGCGCGATACCCGCAGCCGCTGGGGTTCCTGCACGTCGGACGGACGGCTGTCCTTCTCCTGGCGGCTTGTGCTTGCGCCGCCGTCGATCCTCGATTACGTCGCTGCCCATGAGGTCGCCCATCTCGCCGAGATGAACCACGGTCCGCGCTTCTGGGCCCATTGCCGCCGCCTTGCCCCGCATACGGAGGAGGCGCGCGACTGGCTGAAGCGCGAGGGCGGCCGCCTGCATCTCTACGGCTGACCCGGCAGACCTGCCCCGCCAGCCGCCCTCTCCCCACCGGCGCCCGCCCGAACTCGCGGCCGCGCGCCGCCGCCAGAAGGCCGCTCGCATGCTCAAGCCGGACACCCTCAAGCCGGACACCTGGGCGCTCACCATCCTGCTCGCCAGCCTGACGGCGCTCGGCCCGATCTCCACCGACATGTACCTGCCGGCGCTGCCCTCGATCCTGCGCGAGCTGGAGACCAGCCACGCGTCGGTGCAGCTGACCCTGTCGGTGTTCCTCGTCGGCTTTGCCGTCGGCCAGGTGTTCTACGGCCCGCTCGCCGACCGCATCGGCCGCAAGCCGGTGCTGATCGCCGGCCTTGCCATCTATGCGGTGGCGAGCCTTGCCTGCACGCTGGCGCCCACCGTCGAGGTGCTGATCGTGGCGCGCTTCTGCCAGGCCTTCGGCGCCGCCGGGCCGGTGGTGCTGGCGCGTGCGGTGGTGCGCGATCTCTACGAGGGCCCGCGCGCAGGCCAGGAGCTCGCCCGCATGGGCTCGATCATGGGCCTTGCCCCGGCGATCGCGCCGTTCTTCGGCGGGCTGATCGCGGCGGCCGGCGGCTGGCGCTTCGTCTTCCTGGTCTCGGTCGCCTTTGCCGCCGCGGTGATCGTCGGCGTCTGGCGCGGGCTGCCCGAGACGATCCGGGCGCGCGAGACGGCGCCGTTCTCGGTCCGGGCGATCCTGTCGGGCTTCGGCGGCCTGCTGCGCCACCGCGCCTATGCCGCCTATCTGGCGGTGGTGACGCTGACCTATTGCGGCCTCTTCGCCTTCATCTCCGGCTCGTCCTTCGTGCTGCAGGATATCTTCGGGCTCAGCCCTTCGCTCTATGGCATCGCCTTCGGGCTCTGCGCCGGCGCCTATGTGGTGGGAACGCTGATCGGCCAGCGGCTGGCGCCGAAAAAGGGCGCGGAGGTGACGATCCTCACCGGCTGCGCGGCGCTGGCGCTGGGCGGGACGGTGATGATCGTCGCGGTCCTCGCCGCGCCTTCGGCGCTCTCCGTCATCGCGCCGATGATGCTCTACATGGTGGGGGTGGGCCTTGCCCTGCCGCAGGCGCAGGCCGCGGCGCTGATGCCCTTCCCCGACCGGGCCGGCAGCGCCTCCTCGCTGATGGGCATCTGCCAGATGAGCATTGCCGCGGCGGTCGGCATCGGCGTCGGCGCCACCCATGGCGGCACCGCCCTGCCGCTGGCGCTGATCATCGCCGCCAACGGCTTCGGCGCGGTGCTGGCGCTGCTGGTCAGCCGCCGCGCCCGCATGGCAGGGTGAGGGGCCGGCTGAGCGGCGTCTCTCAGCCCCCCGATCAGCCCCCGAAGATCCGGTTGAGCAGGTCGAGCGGGCCGCCCCCGCCGCCACCCGAATCGCGCATCGGCGGCAGCCGGCGGGACGGATCGCCCTCGGCGGGAATGTCGCGCATCGGCATGTCGAGCGGCGCTGCGGCAGGTTCTGCGACCTGCACCGGCCGGTCGGACACGCCCGGAAGGCTGGCGACCGGCAGGCCCTGGTGCCCCGCCTGCATCACGTCCTTCCAGACCTTGGCCGGCAGCGAGCCGCCGGTGGCGCGCTTGGTCGGCGAATTGTCGTCGTTGCCGAGCCAGACGGCGGTGGTCAGCGAGCCGGTATAGCCGATGAACCAGCCGTCGCGGAAATCCTGGCTGGTGCCGGTCTTGCCGCCGGCCGGGCGGCCCGGCAGATTGGCGATCTTGCCGGTGCCGGTGGTCAGCGTCTGCGCCATCATCATGTTCATGTCGGCCAGCGTCGCATGGTCGATGACCCGCCCCGCGCCGTCGCCGGTGCGCGCATAGAGCACCTTGCCCTCGAGCGTGCGGATCTGGCGGATGACATGCGGCACCACCGCATAGCCGCCATTGGAAAACGGCGTGTAGCCGGCGGCGATCTCCAGCGGCGTCACCTCCGAGGTGCCGAGCGAGATCGACAGGTTCGAGGCGAGCGGCGAGGTGATGCCGAGCTTGCGGGCGGTGCGGATGATGGCGCGCGGGCCGACTTCTTCCGCCAGCCGCGCGGCCACGGTGTTGAGCGACAGCGACAGCGCCTCGGTCAGGGTCACCGGGCCGCGATAGGTCTTGGTGTAGTTCTTCGGCGCCCACTTGCCGATCTTGACCGGCTCGTCGACCCGCACGGTTGCGGGCGTCAGCCCGCGCTCCAGCGCGGCGAGATAGACGAAGGGCTTGAAGGCGGAACCGGGCTGGCGCCGGGCATTGACCGCCCGGTTGAACTGGCTCTGCGCATAGTCACGGCCGCCGACCAGCGCCTTGACCGCGCCCGATCCGTCCAGCGTGACGATGGCGCCCTGGCCGACGCCGAGCTTGGCGCCCTCCTCCGACAGGGCGCGGCGCAGGGAATCCTCGGCGATGATCTGCAGGCCGAGATCGATCGTCGTGTCGACGACGATGTCGTCCTCGATGGCGCCGACATAGCCCGGCAGCAGCTCCATCACCCAGTCGGCGACGTAGTTCTCGCTGGCCGAGGTGTGGTGGGTGACGACGCGCAGCGGCGCGGCGATGGCGTCGCGCGCCTCCGTGTCGGTGAGATAGCCCTCCTCGGCCATGGCCGCGAGCACGGTGGTGGCGCGTTCCTGGGCAAGGTCCGGGTTGCGGGTCGGGGCATAGCGCGAGGGCGCCTTGAGCAGGCCGGCCAGCGTTGCCGCCTCCGACACGCTGATCAAGCGCGCCGACTTGCCGAAATAGCGCCGGGCGGCCGCATCGACGCCATAGGCGCCGGCGCCGAAATAGACCCGGTTGAGATACATCTCCAGGATCTCGTCCTTGGAGTAGTTGGTCTCCAGCCACAGCGCCAGCACCGCTTCCTGCACCTTGCGTCGCAGGGTGCGGTCCGGCTCCAGGAACAGGTTCTTGGCCAGCTGCTGGGTCAGCGTCGAGCCGCCCTGCACCAGCCGGCCGGAGGTAATGTTGGTCAGCACCGCACGGCCGAGGCCCAGTGGATCGAGGCCGAAATGCGAGTAGAAGCGCCGGTCCTCGATGGCGATCACCGCCTGCGGCAGATAGGGCGGCAATTGTTCGAGCCGCACCGCCTCGCCGCCGGTGTCGCCGCGATTCGCCATCAAGGTGCCGTCGGCGGCGACGATGCGCACATTGGGCGGGCGCTGCGGCACCTTCCATTCGGAGGTCGGCGGCAGGTAGGCGGCGTAATAGATGAGGACACCGACGCCGGCGATGCCGCCCCAGATGCACAGGACGAAGCCCCAGTAGAGGCCCCGCTTCAGCAGGCGCGAGATCCCGCCGCGCTGGCGCTTGGCACGGGACTTGCCGCGCCCGCCCTTGCGGCCGCCGCCCTTGCCCCCGCTCCCGTTACCGCCGCCGCCCGAGAGCCGGCCGCCGGACACCCCGCCGAGACCCGAACCGCTGCCAGACGCATTACCCGAACCGTTGCCGGCGCTCTCCAGCGAGGCGGCCTTGCGGGGCGCGCGCTTGCGGGCCGGAGCGGAGGAGGAGGGGGACGAGGAGGAGGGCGCATGTCCGCCGGCCGCCGGCCGGTCGGCGCCGGTCAGCCGCATGTCGAGCGTTGCGCCGCTGCGCTCCATCTTCGGCTTGACGCGGGCGGGGCGCCGGCTTCCGGGTGTCGATCCGCGAGCCATCGATTCGGTCTGTCCCTCCAAGGTGTACCAGGGGCGTCGGCTGCTGGTCGATCCGGTGCGGATCCTCCGGCACAGCGCGCCTGACCGAGCTTCGCCTTGGAGCCTAAATGCGGCGATTTAAGGGGGTGTTAAGTACGGCAGGACGGCAGCGGCTCGCACCCCGGCACGGCTTTACAGCCCTACCGGCCGCGCGCTACGCCTTGGTCCCACACGCGGGGGGCGACACGCGGCAGCACAGGGCGGCCGCAGCTCCATGAAAGGTGCAGGCATGGCGAAGGCATATTGGGTGGCACGGGTCGATGTGAGCGATCCGGACGCCTACAAGAAGTATATCGAGGCGAATGCCGAGGCGTTTCGCGCCTATGGCGCCCGCTTCATCGTCCGCGGCGGCCGCTTCGAGTGCAAGGAAGGCGCCGCGCGCCAGCGCAACGTGGTGATCGAGTTCGACAGCTACGAGAAGGCTGTCGCCTGCTACGAGAGCGACGCCTATGCCTATGCCAAGTCGCTGCGCGCCTCGCACGCGGTGTCGGATCTGGTGATCGTCGAGGGCTACGACGGCCCGCAGCCGTGAGCGCCTCCGCCGGCGCCTTCGTGGTCCGGGTTGCAGGACCCGAGGATGTCCCGGCCCTGCACGAGCTGTGGATGGCGCAGGCGGACCGGCGCGACTGGTCTCCGGCCGCCTCTCCGGGCGGGCTGCTACCCGAGCTCGACGTGCTGGCGGCGGAGAATCGCGTCTGGGGCGCCTTCCGGGGCGGCCGGCCCGTCGCCATGGCGGCGGCGGGCGAACTGGACGGGGCGATGTGGCTGTCGGTGCTGGGAGTGGCCCGCGACTGCCGCGGCCGCGGCCTGTCGCGCTCGCTGCTGGCCTCGGTGCTCGGCCATGGCGCCTTCGCCTGCTATCCCGCGCTCATCGCCTTCGCGCGGCCCGAGCGCGGCGGTTTTCTCGACCATGTCGGCTTCGTGCGGCTCGACGCGGGCCAGATCGATCCCGGCGCGCGGAACATCGCCGCCCGCTACCGGCTGGAGCCGTGGGCGCGGCGGCTTTGAGCCGCGCCGTCTCAGTGCCTACTGGCTGGCGTAGCGGCCGGCGTCGGCGCCGTAGTGATTGACGTAGCGGCTGTTCAGCGCTTCCACCGGCATGACGATCAGCACGTCGGTGGTGCCGAACTGGTGGTCGACGACCGCGCCGTCGCCGATATAGGCGCCGAGCCGCAGGTAGCCCTTGATCAGGGGCGGCAGCTCGCGCAGGGCCTGGCGCTCGTTGACCTCCGCCTTGGGCATGCGGTTCATCTCGACATAGCGTTCGCCGACCGCGCGCACCCGCCAGGCTTCCGGCGCCCGCGCATTGTGGTGCAGGAAGGCGAGCTGCGAGGCCATGCGGTCCGGATCGGTGCCCTCGATCGAGGCGCAGCCGACCATCACGTCGATCCGGTGCATCAGGACATAGGCCCAGATGCCGTGCCACAGCAGCTCCACCGTGCGCTTGGTGCGGTAGGGCTTGAGCACGCAGGAGCGGCCGAGTTCCAGGAACTGCAGCCGCGGATGGGTGTCGACCAGCGACTGGATGTCGAATTCGGCGGCGGTGTAGAAGCCGCCGTGACGCTCGGCGACGTCCTGGCGCAGCAGCCGGTAGGTGCCGACGATGCGCGGCTTGCGCCGGCCGAGCTTGTTGCGCTCGGTGAGCTCGTGATCGAGCACCAGGAGATGGTCGCAGATGTCGTCATAGGCATCGACGTCGCGCCTGGTCGACTGGGTCGCCGGGTCGGCGATGGCCGACATCTCCTCGTAGAAGACGTGGTAGCGCAACTCCTGGGCCTTGCGGATCTCCTTGGCGCTGCGGGCAAGGCGCACCTCCAGCGAGCCGATGCGGCCGAGGCTGGGGACGTTGCGGCCCGACGGGGCGGCCTTCATCCCGGCCAGCCAGCTTGTCGCCATCGCCGGAGCGAACTTGCGCATCAGGCCGCGCGGCGACAGCGGCGACAGAACAGCGTTTCTAGACATGGCCCCGAGCCTTCCCTGCTTGCCTCCCGCGGACGCCGCCACGCAACGGGGCCGGTTTCGAGCACGCCCGGCCCGGCCATTCTCGTGTCATTCTTGCCGGCCGATCCGGGGCCTGCCGGCATCCTCAACCGGCAAAGAATCCCGGCGGAAGCAGGCAGGCGAATCGGCCGCGCTTGGCGGACGGCCACGATGCTGGCCGTGCCGTAGACCATACTTTCCCAACACTTGCGTGACAATTGGCGAAGTTCTCAGTCCGCTCCCGCCAGCGGGGTCTCGGCCGGGCGGCGGAAGATGCGCCGGCGAAGCAGGTCCGGATCGAGCGGCTTGGACAGCACCGCATCGGCCCCGGCGGCGAGCGCCGCTTTTTCCGCATCCGCGGTGACATCGGCGGTCACCACATAGACGGGCGCGCGCGGCCAGCCGCCCGCCGTCTCCATCTCGCGGAAGCGGCGGATTGCCGCAATGCCGTCGACGACCGGCATGTGCAGGTCCATCAGCAGCATGTCGCAGGACCCGTCGGCGGCCGCGGCAAGGGCGGCGGCCCCGTCGACCGCCACCACCGGCTCGTGGCCGAGCTTGCGCAGCAGGGCCTCGCTGAGCATCCGGTTGATGTCGTTGTCGTCGGCAACGAGGATGCGCAAGGGGCGCGGCGCGCAGGCGTGGTCGCCGGCTTCCCCCGTCAGGCAGCGCGGCTCGGGCCGGTCCCAGGGCGACAGGCCGGTGTCGCGGCCGAGCAGCGTGGCGCAGAGCTCGGCCAGCGAGGCGGCGCGCACCGGGCGGATCAGGTAGCCGCCGAAGCCGGCCTCGCGCAGGCGCGGCAGCCGGTCGCGCTCGCTCGGCGCCAGCAGCACGCCGGCAGGCGCGGCAAGCCCGGCGGCGCGGGCGCTGGCGAGCCAGGCGCCGGCATCGGTCACGGCGAGCGGGTCGAGCAGCACCAGATCGGCGGCGAGCAGCTTGTCGTCGCCCTCCTCCGTGCCGGGCGCCAGCAGCGAGGTCACGGCCCCTTGCGCGGCCAGCGAGCGGGCGATCAGCGGCATCTCAATGCGGCTGGCCGAGACCAGCGCGATGCGGGCACCGGCGAGCGCGCGCACTGCCCCGCTTTCCGTTTCCGGCGCGGGCAGGGCAGGTGCTGCGTGAAGCGGCAGCTCGACGCGGAAGGCGGCGCCCTGGCCCGGTGCGGATTTCGCCACCACGTCGCCGCCCATCAGCCGGGCCAGCCGGCGCGAGATGGCAAGGCCGAGGCCCGCGCCGTCGAAGCGGCGGGCCGGGCCGTGGTCGACCTGCTCGAACTCCTCGAACAGCCGTTCGGCCTCTTCCGGGGCGAAACCGATGCCGGTGTCGCGCACGGTGATGGCGAAGCAGCGCGGCGAACCGTCGGCGGTCGCTTCGCCGGTCTCCACAATCGGCTCGATGCAGATCTCGACGCCGCCGGTCTCGGTGAATTTCAGCCCGTTGCCGGCCAGGTTGAACAGGATCTGGCGCAGCCGCGTCGGGTCGGCGACGAGGCGCGCGGGCATGTCGGGGGAGATGTAGCAGCCGATCTCCAGCCCCTTCGACTGGGCCCGCGGCGACAGCAGCTCCACGACGCTTTCGGCGAGCGGGGCAAGGGCGATCTCCTCCGGCGCCAGATCCAGCCGGCCGGCCTCGATGCGCGACAGGTCGAGCACCTCGTTGATCAGCAGCAGCAGGATCTCGCCGGAGGCGCGCACCGCCTCCACATAGCTCGCCTGCTCGGCCGTGAGCCTTGTGTCGGCGAGCAGGCCGGTCATGCCGAGAATGCCGTTGAGCGGGGTGCGGATCTCGTGGCTGACGGTGGCGAGGAACCGGCTCTTGGAGGCGTTGGCGGTCTCCGCCTGGTTGCGCGCGGCAAGCAGCGCGTCCTCGATGCGGCGGCGGTCGGTGACGTCGCGCAGGATGGTCTGGATCAACGGCTCGCCGCTGGCGCCGTCGCGCACCGGCACGTCGCGCCGGGCGAACCAGCGCTCGCCGCCGGAGGTCTCCATCCGGATGTCGCGGCTGGCCTCGTCTTCGGCCTTGCTGCCGTTCGCCTCCGGCAGGGCCGGGGCCCAGCCTTCCGGGAACAGCCGTTCGGCCGCATCGTTGGCATAGACGATCTCGCCGCCGGCGCGCCAGCGGGTGACCACGTCGCCGAGCGTGTCGAGCACGTCGCGCAGCCGGCCGTCGCTTTCCTTCAGCCGCCAGGCCTCGTCGCGCAGCTGTTCGTTCTCTGCTTGCAGCAGGTTGCGCTCGGAGGTCAGCGCGGCAAGGCGGGCGCTTGCCTGCGCCATTTCGCGCAGATGGGCGCCGCGCTGGGCCTGCAGCACGCCGCCGAGACCGATGGCGAGCCCGGCAAGCGCCAGCGCGCTGCCGGCCGCGGCAAGGCGCAGCGCCTCGGGCACCAGCCAGATGGTGAGCGCGGCGCCGGCCAGAAAACTGGCGGCGGCGACGCCAAGCGTCAGCAGCGAGGGGCCGGGAACGGCAGGCGTGCGCGGGGAAGCCTCCCCCGCACGGAGGCTGGCGTGCTCCGGCGCCGAGACCGCGCTGTCGCGGTGCTCCGTTCCGTCATGGCGTTTCGGGGCGGCCACCTGCTCTCCTCGTCAATCAGCGGGTTCGCGCAAGGCGCACGAACCCGCCTACTTTCGGCCGGAGAGATTGAGAAACCGTTGCGGCAAAAGGGTTTGCCGCGCGTCAATTGACGTGCCGTCTGTCGTAAGTTGGCGCGCAGACTACACTGCCGCCTGCAGGCCGGTGCGGGGCCCTAACGGGCCTTCAGCATTTTATTTCGCAACGCAGCCCGTTGCCAACCAACTCACATTTGGTGTGGCATCCGAAGAGTTTCTTGTCTGAGACCGCTTTTTGGCTGGCCCAACTCTGAATAAGTGTCTGAAGGTTTTCCGCGTCCTCGGTTGTGAGCGCGCTTTTTCGCATCACGCATCGGCCCGGTGCGTCACAGTTTCCCGTCGGTCGAGAAGATCGGCACTCGCATACTTTGTCAAACGCGCAGTCTGAGTCGCTCATGCAGGCCTGTGCAGAGCTCGGGAGCAGAAGGATGGCTGAACTTATTGCAGCTACAAGGAGAAGTTTCATCGAAAACTCCCTAGAAAAATGAATTTACAATATTTGCAATCACAGATAGTCGTTGTCAATAAAATATAAACCGTGACTTGTGCCTTCTGAGAAAAAGGCCGCCGTCATGGCGTATGGTTCGCCCTGTCAGCGGCCCTCGCGAGGGCCGCTGATACTCCCATGGCAGGCACAATTATGAGTCCACGACCTAGGCGGCTTCCGCCAGATCGTCCAGGATGCCGGCCGCCAGCTCGAAGGACCGGACCCGGGCGGCGTGGTCGTGGATCATGCCGGTGACGATCAGCTCGTCGGGCTGGTAGCGCTCGAGGATCGCGCTAAGGCCCCGCCGGACGGTGTCGGGCGAGCCGGTCGCCGACACGCTGAGGGCCTGGTCGACCTGCGCAAGGACGTGGGGCGGGATCTCGGCGGTCACGTCCTCGACCGGGGCGGGCAGCTTTCCCGGACGCCCTGTGCGCAGCCTTGCGAAGGACAGCACCTGCGATGAGCGCAGGTAGCGGGCCTCCGCATCCGTGTCGGCGACGAAGACGCCGGCGGCGACCATCACGTGCGGTTCGGCAAGCTGGTCCGAGGGGCGGAACGTGCTGCGATAGACCGTCAGCGCTTCCTCCAGCATCGCCGGGGCGAAATGCGAGGCGAAGGCGTAAGGAAGGCCGAAGGCCGCCGCAAGCTGCGCGCCGTAAAGGCTCGATCCGAGGATCCAGACCGGCACATGCGTGCCCTCGCCGGGAATGGCGCGCACGGGTCCGCCTTCCGACGGGTCGCCGAGATAGGCGATGAGGTCGACGACGTCCTGCGGGAAATTGTCCTCGCCGGCCATGTGCCGCCGCAGGGCCCGAGCCGTTGCCATGTCGGTGCCCGGCGCGCGGCCGAGGCCGAGGTCGATGCGGCCGGGAAACAGGGTTGCCAGCGTGCCGAACTGCTCGGCGATGACCAGCGGCGAGTGGTTGGGCAGCATGATGCCGCCCGCCCCGACGCGGATGGTCTTCGTCGCCGCCGCCACCTGGCCGATGACGACGGATGTTGCCGCGCTGGCGATGCCCGGCATGTTGTGGTGCTCGGCAAGCCAGTAGCGGTGATAGCCCGCCGCTTCCGCCTTGCGCGCCAGGTCGATGGTGTTGGCAAGCGCGTCGGCCGCGGTCCTGCCTTCCGGCACGGGGGCCAGATCGAGAAGGGAAAAATGTTTCATGAGGATCTCCGTTGGGTCCTCATTTAGGATGCGGCGGCCCGGCAGCCAAGGGTGAAGGGGGAGGCGGAAGGGCGCGCTCAGGCCGCCCGGCGCTCGAGACTGGCGCCGCGGTAGCTCAGCGCCTCGGCGAGATGCAGCCGCGAGACGGCGTCCGAGCCGTCGAGATCGGCCAGCGTGCGCGCCACTTTCAGCACCCGGTGATAGCCGCGCGCCGACAGCTGCAGCGCATCGGCCGCCGATTGCAGCAGGTCGAGGCCGGCGGCATCGGGGGCGGCGACCTGCTCGATCAGCCGCGCGCCGGTGGCCGCATTGGTGCGGGCGGCAACGCCGAGCGCGGCATAGCGCTCCGTCTGGCGCCGGCGGGCACGCGCCACCCGCTCGGCCACCGCGGCGGAGCTTTCGGCTTGCGCCGGGCGCAAGAGGTCTGAGGCGGCGACGGCCGGCACCTCGATCCGAAGGTCCAGCCGGTCGAGCAGCGGGCCGGACAGGCGCGCCTGGTATTCGGAGGCGCAGCGCTCGCCGCGCCGGCAGACGTGGCCCGGCTCGCCGGCATGGCCGCAGCGGCACGGGTTCATCGCCGCGATCAGCTGCACGCGCGAGGGGTAGCTGGTGCGGTGGTTGGCGCGCACGATGACCGTCTCGCCGCTTTCCAGCGGCTGGCGCAGCCCGTCGAGCACCTGCGGCTGGAACTCGGGCAGTTCATCAAGGAACAGCACGCCGTTATGGGCGAGCGACACCTCGCCCGGCCGGGCGCGGATGCCGCCGCCGACGAGCGCTGCCATCGAGGCGGAATGATGCGGCGCGCGAAAAGGGCGGCGCTCGCTGAGCTTGCCGTCGGCAAGCTCGCCGGCGATGGAGGCGATCATGGAGACTTCCAGCAGCTCGCGCGGGCTGAGCGGCGGCAGGATCGAGGGCAGGCGGGTCGCCAGCATCGACTTGCCGGCGCCCGGCGGGCCGATCATCAAGAGGTTGTGGCCGCCGGCCGCGGCGATCTCCAGCGCCCGCTTGGCGCTTTCCTGGCCGCGCACCTCGGAAAGGTCGGGCAGGACGGACGGGTTGGCGCTGAGCTTCGGCTGCGGCCGGGAGAGGATCTGCGTGCCCTTGAAATGGTTGGCGAGCTGGATCAGCGAGACGGGCGCCAGGATCTCCATCTCCGGATCGGCCCAGGCCGCTTCCGGGCCGCAAGGCGCAGGGCAGATCAAGCCGCGGGCGAGCGTGTTGGCGCCGATGGCCGCCGGCAGCACGCCGGCGACGGCGGAAATCGTGCCGTCCAGCGCCAGCTCGCCGAGCACCACGTAGCGCTCCAGCTCGGCGGCGGGCAGCGCCCCCATCGCCGCTATCAGGGCAAGGGCGATGGGCAGGTCGAAATGCGAGCCCTCCTTGGGAAGGTCGGCCGGCGCAAGGTTGACCGTGACGCGCTTGGCCGGCAGCGACAGGCCGGAGGCGATCAGCGCCGAGCGGACCCGCTCGCGGCTTTCGCCCACCGCCTTGTCCGGCAGGCCGACGATGGTGAAGGCGACCTGGCCAGGGCCGATCTGCACCTGCACGTCGACAGGTTGCGCCTCTATGCCCTGGAACGCGACCGTGGTGACCCGCGAGACCATTGACCGCCCCCCTCGCTCTATGACTTTGCGCGAAATTGCTGCAATCCCAACAGGCTGCAACCTAGCGCAACCGCAAGTCGGTCACAACCACGGCGAGGAGAATGCTTGACACTAATGATATTGTTATCAGGATAGTAAATATCGATTTTAAATTCTGCTTTGGGTCTCATCCTGGCGTGGGTGTCGAAGAGTAATTTGATGAAACAAGTAGATGGGATTAATCCAGGATATATTGCGTATATTGACGAAGCTGGTGATCCTGGGTTGAGGCGAGTTAGGCCTATTGATCCTATTGGCGGCACGGAATGGATGATTCTTTCTGCGGTTTTAATCCAAGCAGAGAATGAAGCGAACATTTTATCTTGGCACAACGAATTAGTAGAAGATTTGAATATCAGGCAGAGAAAGGACATACATTTCAGGGATTTATCTTATCCCAAAAAGGATAAGGTATGCTTGGCTTTGTCAGGTTATCCTGTGAGGATTTTTGTTGTAGCATCCAACAAAAAGAATATGAGGCAATATAGAAATCATCGAGCGGAAAAAATCCCGTCAAACCAGTGGTTCTATAATTGGCTTGTTCGGATTCTAGTAGAAAGAATTACACATTATGTAGAGCGGCATTCTGTTAAAAATTTTGGAAAACCACGACATGTAACGTTTGAGTTCTCTGAGAGAGGCGGTCATTCTTATGACCAAACGGCGGCATATCACGCACTCTTAGCGCAACAGGCCAAAGGGTCTGGTCCGTTGCTAGACAAGTGGGTACCTAAATGGAATGTGATGGACTGGCGCTTAGTTAAAGCTTACCCGCATAAAACACGGGTAGGACTTCAATTTGCAGATATCGTCGCTAGTGCTTTTTTCGCTGCTGTGGACAACCTTGATAGTGGTCCTTGTGAAGCACGATTTGCTAAGGCGCTTAGGCCCCGCGTCGCTTCCTTAGATAATCGCCATGCGGACTATGGATTGGTACTGCAGCCGACGCCGCCCACTCGCGGAAGGCTAACTAACGACCAGCAAGAGATATTCCGCTACTACGGGTATCAATTCTAATAGCGGTAGAGCCCGCTCCTCATTTTCGTCTGCGGCGATAGGCTACCGTCTAGTGGCAACCGTGCGCAGATAAGATTGCTAGGCGTTGATTTTGATCAGCCTTGCAGTCGAGGGATGCGGCGCATCTACCATATTTATTATCTCATCAATCTCAGCATAAGTCAAATTGAATCAATAGGTTATCTGAGTTCTCTTTAAGTGGTTGAATTACGATTCTTTTTTGTTCTCATAACTTCTCAGAGGCGGTTGGCGATGTCAGATCAGGCGACGCTTTGTCCTCCGCGCGTAAACGAAAACGGCGGAGCCCTGAGGGCCCCGCCGCTGATGATCAAAAGGTCCGCAAGAGGCGCGGGAGCTCAGTCCAGCCCCTCGAACAGCGCCGTCGACAGGTAGCGCTCGGCGAAGGAGGGGATGATCACGACGATGCGCTTGCCCTTCATCTCTGCCCGCGCGCCGACCTTCAGCGCGGCCGCGAGCGCGGCGCCGGAGGAAATGCCGACCGGCAGGCCCTCGATCCGCGCGACCTTGCGCGCCATCTCGAATGCCTCGTCGTTGCTCACCGTGACGACTTCGTCATAGACCGACTTGTCGAGCACGCCCGGCACGAAGCCGGCGCCGATGCCCTGGATCTTGTGCGGGCCGGGATTGCCGCCGGACAGGACCGGGCTGTCGGTCGGCTCGACCGCGACCACATGCAGGCCGGGCTTGCGCTCCTTCAGCACCGAGCCGACGCCGGTGATCGTGCCGCCGGTGCCGATGCCGGAGACGAAGACGTCGACCGTGCCGTCCGTGTCGTTCCAGATCTCCTCGGCGGTGGTGCGGCGGTGGATCTCCGGGTTGGCCGGGTTCTCGAACTGCTGCGGCATCACCGCGCCGTCGATCTCCTGGATCAGCTCCTCGGCGCGGGCGATGGCGCCCTTCATGCCCTTGGGGCCTTCGGTCAGCTCCAGCTCGGCGCCGAGCAGCTTCAGCATCTTGCGGCGCTCGATCGACATGGTCTCCGGCATCACCAGGATCAGGCGGTAGCCCTTGGCGGCGGCGACGAAGGCAAGCGCAATGCCGGTATTGCCGGAGGTCGGCTCGACGAGGGTGGTCTTGCCGGGGACGATCTTGCCGTCGGCCTCCAGCGCCTCGATCATCGACACGCCGATGCGGTCCTTGACGCTGGAGATCGGGTTGAAGAATTCGAGCTTGGCGAGGATCTCCGCCTCGACGCCGGCCTCGCGCGCCAGCCGGTCGAGTCGGACGAGCGGCGTGTCGCCGATGGTTTCGGTGATGGAGGCGTAGATGCGGCCGCGGCCGGGCTTGTTGGCGCTCATTGCGGACTCCCTTGTTCTCGCCGGATCGCGGATGCCCGGCACGTCGTTCTGCCCCCAATCTAGGCACGCAGTATGGCGCTGACGAGACCCTGCCGTCGCTGCAAGCCGCGCGCACATGGAACAGGATTCCGAAAATAGGCGAAATCTTAGAAAATGATACTCGCAAGCGGCGTCAATGATGCCCGGTCGAGCCGAACCCGCCCTCGCCGCGCCGGGTCTCGTCGAGCTCGTTGACCTCGATCAGCTCGGCCCGCGCCACCGGCGCCACCACCATCTGAGCGATGCGGCTGCCGCGCTCCACGGTGAAGGGCTCGTCGCCGAGATTGATCAGGATCACCTTCACCTCGCCGCGATAGTCCGGGTCGATGGTGCCCGGCGTGTTGAGCACGGTGACGCCGTGGCGCGCGGCAAGGCCGGAGCGCGGGCGCACCTGCGCCTCCGTATGCGGCGGCAGGGCGATGGCGATGCCGGTCGGCACCAGCGCGCGGGCGCCCGGCGCGATCACCAGCGGCGCCTCGACGGCGGCGAGAAGATCCATGCCGGCGGCCTCCTCGCTCTGGTAGGAGGGCAGCGGCAGGTCGAGGCCATGGGCAAGGCGGCGCACGCGCAGGGGAAGGGTCATGGGCTGGGATCCGTGTGTGAAATCGGGAAACATTGGCGATAAGGGGGCGATAAGGGACTGAAGGCAGGCTTGCAGAACGGCGGCTGCCTCACGCCGGGCCGCCTGACGCAGGTCCAAGGGTCGCGGCGAGCCGGCGGGCGATCTCGGCGACCAGCCGGCGCGCCACCTCGTCCTTGGTCAAGGTCGGCCAGTCGGCGACGCCGTCATGGCCGACCAGCCGCACGGTGTTGGCATCGCCCCCCATGACGCCGGTTTCCGGCGACACGTCGTTGGCGACGATCAGGTCCGCGCCCTTGCGCTGCAGCTTGCCGCGGGCATTGTCGACGACGTCGTTGGTCTCGGCGGCAAAGCCGACCACCAGGCGCGGACGCGCCGTCGGGTGACGGCCGATGGTGGCCAGGATGTCCGGGTTCTCGGTCAGCGCCAGCACCGGCACCTTGCCGCTGCCGTCCTTCTTGATCTTGCGGTCGCTCTCGCCGTCGGTGCGCCAGTCGGCGACGGCGGCGGCCATCACGGCGACATCGGCCGGCAGCGCCGCCTCGACGGCGGCCAGCATCTGCCGCGCGGTCTCCACGCGCACGACGTCGACGCCCGGCGGATCGGCCAGCGTCACCGGTCCGCTGACCAGCGTCACGCGGGCGCCGTGCCGCGCCATCCAGGCGGCGATGGCATGGCCCTGCTTGCCGGAGGAGCGGTTGGCGATGTAGCGGACCGGGTCGATGGGCTCGTGCGTCGGCCCGGAGGTGATCAGCACGTGCCGGCCGGCAAGGTCCTGCGGCATCGGGTCGAGCATGGCTTCGAGCGCGGCGACGATCTCCATCGGCTCGGCCATGCGGCCGACGCCCGCCTCGCCGCTCTCGGCCATCTCGCCGGCATTCGGCCCGACGAAGGAGAGCCCGTCGCGGGCAAGCTGCGCCACATTGCGGCCGGTTGCGGGGTTGGCCCACATCGCGGGGTTCATCGCCGGGGCGAGCAGAACAGGTTTGTTCGAGGCGAGCAGCACGGCGCTGGCGAGATCGCCGGCAAGCCCGGCCGCCATCTTCGCCATCAGGTCGGCGGTGGCCGGCGCGACGACGATGGCGTCGACCTCGCGCGACAGGCGGATATGGCCGACATCGTGTTCGTCGTCCCGGTCGAAGAGATCGGTGAAGACCTTGTCGCCGGCGAGCGCCCCCGCCGCCATCGGCGTCACGAACCGGCAGGCGCCCTCGGTCATCACGACCCGGACGCCGACGCCGCGCTCGCGCAGCCGGCGGATCAGGTCGAGGCTCTTGTAGGCGGCGATGCCGCCGCCGATCACGAGAAGGATGCGCGTGTCTGAAAGGCTCAACGGTCCCTCCCGCTGGCTGGATGAAGGACGTCGGCGGGCGGCCGCCGTCAGCTGCCCGAGCCGAAGGAGCGCGGCGCCGGCGAGATGACCCGCGAGCCGCTGCCCGTGACCTCGTAGACCGCAAGGCCGCGCTCGTTGCGCCCGTCCCGCTCGAAGCGGAAGACGCCGTCGATGCCGAGGAAGCCGTCGCGGTTGGTCAGCACCCGCTCGGAAAAGCGCGCCGGGCCGGCGGAACGCACGAGGCCTGCGGCGAGGATCGTCGCGTCATAGGCGAGCGAGGCGTTGCGCGGCGGCTGCGAGCCGTAGCGCGACTGGTAGCGCGAGGCGAAGGCCTGGAAGCCGGCGGCATCCGGGCCCGGATACCAGGCGCCGGTCAGCGGTGCGGCGTTCAGCACCTGCTGCGAGTCCCACTGGCCGCTGCCGAGCAGGCGCGTCTGGCCGAGATTGACGCCGCCGGTCGACAGGGTCTGCGCCACGAAGGGCGCGACATTGCCCGCCGGCACGAAGATCGCATCGATCTGCGCGGCATTGGCGGCGATCTGGCCGGCCTTGGCGGCGATGTCCGCCGTGTCGTTGCCGGTCAGCTTGTAGCGTTCGATGGAGACGATGCGTCCGCCCGCGCGGCCGACCTCCTGGCGGAAGGCGGCCTCGACCACCGCGCCATAGGTGTCGTCCGGCAGCAGCGCTGCGAAGGAGCGCTTGCCTTGGGCCGCTGCATGGGAAACGATCCGCGCCACGTCGCTGCGCGGCAGGAAGCTCAAGAGGTAGACGCCGCGCGAGGCGACGGCCTCGTCGCTGGAAAAGGCGACGACCGGAATGCCGGAGGAGCGTGCGGTCGCCCCTGCCCCGCCGACTGCCGGCGCGAAGACCGGCCCGAGAATCAGTTCCGCGCCTTCCGTAATCGCCGCCTGGGCGGCGGCCTGCGCGCCCTGCGCGGTGCCGCCGGTGTCCTTGATCAGGATCTGCACGTCGGCGCCCTGGAAATCGGACAGGGCCAGTTCGGCGGTGTTGCGGAAGACGGTGGCGATGGAGGAGGCGCTGCCGCCGCCGCTCATCGGCAGCAGCATGGCAACGCGCACCGAGCCCTGGCCGATGGTCTCGCCGCTCACGGTCGGCTGGCCCGGCGGCGTCGAGGGGTAGCCCGGATAGTCGCCAAGCGTCGAGCCGCTGCAGCCGGCAAGCGCCAGGGCGGCCCCGAGCGAGAGCGCAAGGACGGAACGCCGCGCGTGCATCATCTTGTCCAGAACTCCAAGCACTGTCCCCGATCTCCCGTCTGCCCGGCCTGCCTGCTGCCGGGCGGGTCTGCCGTCTTCGGCCCCGGGTGCGAACGGGCCGCCGACCGCAAAATGCTTAGCAGCACCGCCCGCCGGCTGCAAATCCTCGCTCGCCGCCTTGGCCTTCACCGCGTTTCCTGCCAAAACGGGCGAAAGCCCGCCCGGCGGGCTCCCGTTCGCATGAAAGCCGACCGCATGTCTTCCACAGAGCCGGACGAGAACGAGGCGCCGCAAACCGCCTCCCGCGATTTCTTCATCGGCGCCCATCGCCTGAAGGCGCCCTCGCTCGCGTCGGGCCTTTATATCGTCGCAACGCCCATCGGCAATCTCGGCGACATGACGGTGCGCGGGCTGGAGGTGCTGGCGGCGGCCGATCTCGTCGCCTGCGAGGACACCCGCGTCACCGCCACATTGATGCAGCGCTTCGGGCTGAAGACGCCGCTCACCGCCTATCACGAGCACAATGCGCAGAAGGTGCGCCCGCGCCTGATGGCGGCGCTGGAGGCGGGACGTGCCATCGCTCTGGTCTCCGATGCGGGTACGCCGCTGGTTTCCGATCCCGGCTACCGGCTGGTGCGCGAGGTGGTCGAGGCCGGTCACAAGGTCTTCCCCGTGCCCGGCGCCAGCGCGCCGCTGGCCGCGCTCGTCGCCTCGGGCCTGCCGTCGGACACGTTCTGCTTCGCCGGCTTCCTGCCGCAAAAGGGCGGGCCGCGCACGGCCCGGCTGGAAGAGCTCTCGCGCATTCCCGCAACGCTGATCTTCTTCGAAAGCCCGCACCGCATCGCCGCCTCGCTTGCCGACATGGCGCAAGTGTTCGGCGGCGAGCGGGAGGCGGCGGTCGCCCGCGAGATCACCAAGCGGTTCGAGACCTTCGAGCGCGGCACGCTGGAGGAGCTCGCCCGCCATTTCGCGGACGGGCCGGCGCGCGGCGAGTTCGTCGTGGTCATCGCCCCGCCGCCCGAGCGGCCGCAAGCCGATGCAAGCGATGCCGATGCGCTGCTCGCCGAGGCGCTCAAGACCATGAAGGCGGCGGGCGCCGCCAAGCATGTGGCGCAGCTCACCGGCCTCGACCGCAAGGACCTTTACGCACGCGCCCTGGAGATGAAGGCGAAGTAGCGCGCCGCGCCGCCTCTTTGCCCTCGATTGCCGCCCGTGCTACTCGGGCGGGAGCCTTTCCACCTGCCAGCGGAGCGCCGCGTGACCAAGATCATCCTGGTTTTCTTTGCTGCCGTCGCCGCGATCCAGGTGATCAAGCCGCTCGGCTGGCCGGGGCTGAAGCACCGCCGCGATGCCTGGAAGCTCGCCGCCGGCGGTTTTCTTCTGACGGTGATGGCGGTGATCGTCGCCGCCATGTTCCAGCCCTCCGCATGACCCGGGGCGGCGCGCAAGAGCCCGGCAGAACCCGCCGGCGGCGCGGCGCCTACCGGCTGGGCCTGCGGGCCGAGACGCTGGCCGCGCTCTACCTGCGCGCGACGGGCTGGCGGATCCTGGCCCGGCGCTTTCGCGCCGGCAGCGGCGAGATCGACATCATCGCCCGGCGGGGCAAGACGATCGCCTTCATCGAGGTCAAGGCGCGCGGCAACCTCGATGCGGCGCTCATCGCGATCACTCCCTCGGCGCAGCGCCGGATCGCCTCTGCCGCCCGCACCTGGTGCGCCGGGCGCGAGGATCTCGGCGCCATGACGCTGCGCTTCGACGCGGTGCTGGTCTCGCCCTGGCGGCTGCCGGTGCACATCGCCGATGCCTTCGCCGTCGCGGAACGGTGATCGTCCGGGCGCCCGCGCACTGGACAAAGCCCGGCGCGGGTCGCATATCCTGTCCCCAACCGCGGGGCGCCCGCCCCGCCTTCCCGTCCGTCGTTCAGCGCGCCGTTCCGGCGCCGGAGACCTTCCCCGGAGACCTTCCGATGACATCTTCCAGCACGCCGACATCCGCACGGCTCAAGGTCGCGGTCCAGATGGACCACATCTCCTCCATCAAAATCGCCGGCGACAGCGCCTTCGCGATGATGCTCGAGGCGCAGGCCCGCGGCCACGAACTCTTCCACTACACGCCGGACCGGCTGGCGATGAACGGCGACACCGTGACCGCCGCGCTGGAGCCGGTCACGGTGCGCGACGAGCCGGGCAACCACTTCACCCTCGGCGAGCCGAAACTGACGGATCTCTCGCAGGTGGACGTCGTCTTGATGCGGCAGGACCCGCCCTTCGACATGGCCTATGTCGCGGCGACGCACATGCTGGAGAAGATCCACCCGAAGACACTGGTGGTGAACGACCCGGCCTCGGTGCGCAATGCGCCGGAAAAGCTGTTCGTCACCGAGTTCCCGGACCTGATGCCGGAAACCCTGATCACCCGCGACCGCGCCGCCATCGACGCCTTCCGCGCCGAGCACGGCGACATCGTCATGAAGCCGCTGTTCGGTCATGGCGGGGCGGCGGTGTTCCGCATCACGGCGGACGATCTCAACTACGGCTCGCTCTACGACTTCTTCGCCGCCACCTTCCGGGAGCCCTGGGTGATCCAGCGCTTCCTGCCGGAGGTGTCGAAGGGCGACAAGCGCATCCTCTTGGTCGACGGCGAGTTCGCCGGTGCGGTCAACCGGGTGCCGCAGGAGGGCGACCTGCGCTCCAACATGGTGCGCGGCGGCGCGGCGCGCGAAGCCGACCTCACCCCGCGCGAGCGCGAGATCTGTGCCCGTCTCGGCCCGGCACTGCGCGAAAAGGGGCTGATTCTCGTCGGCATCGACGTGATCGACGGCTACCTGACGGAGATCAACGTCACCGCCCCGACCGGCATCCGCGCCGTCGCAAGGCTGGGCGGGCCGGATATCGCGGCCCGCGTCTGGGACGTGGTGGAGGCCAAGCGCGCCCAAGCCTGACGCACTGGCGCGTGACGCGGTGTGCGTGAAGCGGGGCCGGCCTTACGAGCCCGGCCCCATCAGCCGGTCGATCGGCACATAGTCGTCGGAGAGCACCGGCGGATCGATGCGGGCAACGAGCCCGTCGATCCGCTCCGCCGGCATGCGCGCGAGAATGCGGCTTGCCGCCCCGTCCGCGACCGGCGGCAGCACGAAGCGGGCCTGAGGCGTCGGCATGCGCCCGGCGATCAGCACGAAGGTGGTGCGCCCGCCGGCGGTGAAGTCCTCCGCCTCGACCCAGACCTCGACCACCGGAAAGGCGGTGCGCAGGGTGCGCACCGTGGCGGCCAGCGCCTGCAGCCGGTCCATGTGGTCAATGAGGTTCATCGCGTAATGGCCGTTCGGCGCAAGGCTTGAGGCGATCTCTGCGTAGAATTCGCGGGTCACCAGATGCGCCGGAACGGCGATGTCGGTGAAGGCATCGCCGACGATCACCTGGAAGCCGCCGAGCGAGGCGAGGCGGGCCCTGGCATCGGCATGGACGACGGTGAAGCGCGACGGGTCGACGTCGAAGTCGCGCGCGGCCATCCGCGTCACCTGCGGATCGATCTCCGCGACGACGAGGCCGGGGCGGGCGCCGTCCCGCGTCCAGGCGCGCGGCAGCGTCAGCGAGCCGCCGCCGATGAAATAGGCCTGCTCGGGCGCATCGCCGAGCCGGGCGCGGGTCACCGCGTCGATGATCGCCGCATAGGGCATTTCCAGCCGCGCCGGATCGCCGAGCACGTTGATGCCGTGGCCGAGATGATCGAGCACCATCAGCCGGGTCGGTGCGCCGAAATCCTCCGACACATCCAGCGAGCGGATGCAGTAGTAGCGGCTTTCGATGTCGCAGATCTTTTGCGGCAGGAAGGGGCCGGCGGCGGTGGCGAAAAGCGCAAGGACCGTGATGCCGGCTGCGGCCGAAAGCGAAGCGCCGTCCGCATCGCGCGGCACCCGGCGGGCCATCCACAGGCAGCACAGGGCGAACAGCGTGTAGGCGGCGGCAACCGTGATCAGCGTGCGGGCGGTGCCGAGCCAGGAGATGAAGAGATAGCCGGCGGCCAGCGTGCCGGCGATGGCGCCGATGGCCGAGACCGCATGCAGGGCGCCGAGCGCCCGGCCGCTGCGGACCCGGTCCTCGATGGCAAGCCGCGCCAGGATCGGCGAAGGGATGCCGGCGGCGAAGGACGGCAGGAAGAACAGCAGCATCGCCAGCGCGACGATGCCGGCGACCGGATCGGTCAGGCTGGAGAGCACCGGGCCAGAGACCCAGCGCAGCAGCGGCAGGGCGGCGATGGTGGTGATCGCCCCGAGTGCGCCGGAGACGGCGAGCCACATGAGGCCGGTGCGCGCCGGGCGGTCGGCGACGAGGCCGCCGGCCCAGTGCCCGGCGGAAAAGCCGGCCAGCACCACGGCGATCACCGCCGTCCAGGTGTAGAGCGACATGCCGACATAGGGCGCCAGCATCCGTCCCGCGACGATCTCGACGACGAGGCCGGCGGCCGCCACCACGAATTGCGCGGCGAGCAGGAACCAGAACGGCGCGGGCGTCGCGCTGGCAAGGGAAGCGGAAGCCGGGCGGGGTGCTTCGGCGTGGTCGGGCGGGGGCAGGACGGCGTCTGTCATCCGGCAAACTTAGCCGCCCCGCGCCCGCCGGCAAAGCGGATCATGAGGATATCCTGATATTCGAAAGCGGATATCTCAGAAGCGGAGTGGCAGGTCGTCAGGCGGGCGCGCCGATGCGGTCCGGATGGGCGGCAGCGAAGGCCTCCAGCTCGTTGCAGGCCGCGTCGATGGCGACCAGCTTCGGCAGGGCGGCAAGGTCGACGCCCCAGCGGCGGGCATTGTACATCTGCGGCACCAGGCAGAGATCCGCCAGGGTCGGCGTGTCGCCGTGGCAGAAGCGGCCCGTGCGCGGGTCGTCCAGCATGCGCTCCAGCGCCGCCAGCCCCTTGCCGATATAGGTGCGCATCCAGGCGGCCTTGGCCTCGTCGCCGCCGCCGGTGATCTCGGCCACGTGATTGGCGACCGACAGGTTGCAGATCGGATGGATCTCCATGGCGATGGCATGAGAGAGGGCGCGGACCCGGTGACGGCCGGCGGCATCGGCCGGCATCAGGGTCGAGGCCGGCTGGTTGGTCTCGTGCAGGTACTCGACGATGGCGAGCGACTGGGTCAGCTCGTGCCCGTCGATCTCCAGCGTCGGCACGAGGCCTTGCGGGTTGCGGGCAAGGTTTTCCGCTGCCCGGTGGGCGCCGGTGAGCAGGTTCACCGGCGCGGCCTCATAGGCGATGCCGAGCAGGTTGAGCGCGATGCGCACGCGGTAGCTTGCAGACGAACGCCAGTAGTCGTGAAGGACGGGTCGCGTCACCGATCTCTCTCCCGTTGAATGTCCCTGTGCCGCCTCGCGGCCTGTGTCGCACCGCATATCGCATGCCCGTCGCCGGGGGCCAAGCGCCGCGTCGGAAAGCCGGCTTTCGGGTTGCCACAAAAAATTTGACTATTTGGTCAAAATTCGGCCCAATGAGTGCCGGACGCGCTCCCGCCGAACGAGGCGCGCGCCAAGCAAATCGCCAGAGCCGACGCAGGCCGATAGCGGGATCCCCTTCCGGTCCCGGTCCGACGACAGAAACGGATCGCCTGCGTTCCAGAGGAGAACATCGACGCCGGAGCCCGCGCCCGCGGCCCGGTGCAATCGGAGGTGCAGCCATGGCTGATGCACTCGTGAACCCCGACATCCGTGCGGGGCGACTGACGGCCGACGACTATCTGGAGAATTTCGAGGACCTGCATCCCCCGCTCGGCGTCCATGAGGCGCGGGTCGAGGCGGATCGCTGCTATTTCTGCTACGACGCGCCCTGCACGATCGCCTGTCCGACATCCATCGACATCCCGAAGTTCATCCGCCAGATCGCCACCGGCAATCCGCTCGGCTCGGCCAAGACGATCTTCGAGCAGAACATCCTCGGCGGCATGTGCGCCCGCGTCTGCCCGACCGAGACCCTGTGCGAGGAGGCCTGCGTGCGCAACCTCGCCGAGGACCGCCCCGTCTCCATCGGCCTGCTGCAGCGCCATGCGACCGACACGTTCCTGGCGCGCGATGCATCCCTGCCTTACGAGCGCGCAGCTCCCACCGGCAAGCGCGTTGCCGTCGTCGGCGGCGGCCCGGCCGGGCTCGCCTGTGCCCATGCGCTGGCGCGCGAGGGGCATGACGTGACGATCTTCGAGGCGCGGGCCAAGCTCGGCGGCCTCAACGAATACGGCATCGCCGCCTACAAGACGACGCATGGCTTTGCCCAGGCGGAGGTCGACTTCGTCCTGTCCATCGGCGGCATCACGGTGGAGTGCAACACCGCGCTCGGCCGCGACATCACGCTGCAAGGCCTGCGGCGCGACTTCGACGCGGTGTTCCTCGGCATGGGGCTCGGCGGCGTCAACGCGCTCAAGACCGAAGGCGAGGATCTGGCCGGCGTCATCGACGCGGTCGCCTATATCGCCGAACTGCGCCAGGCGCAGGATCTCTCGGCCCTGCCGGTCGGCCGCAAGGTCGTGGTGATCGGCGGCGGCATGACCGCCATCGACATCGCGGTGCAGATCAAGCGCCTCGGCGCGGAAGAGGTGACCATCGCCTATCGCCGCGACCGAGAGGCGATGAAGGCCAGCGCCTACGAGCAGGAGATCGCCCTGACCAACGGGGTGGTGATCCGCGAGTGTCTGGCGCCGCGCCGGCTGATCGGCGAGGGCGGCCATGTGCGGGCCATCGAGCTGGAGCGGATGCTGCCCGACAGCGCCGGCCGGCTGACGGGAACCGGCGAGAGCGTGACGCTGGAAGCGGACCAGGTGTTCAAGGCGATCGGCCAGACCTTCGTGCCGGACGCGCTGGGCGGCGGCGAGGCGCTGGAGCTCGACGGCGGCCGGATCGGCGTCGATGCGGACCGCCGCACCTCGCTCGCCGACGTGTGGGCCGGCGGCGATTGCGTGGCCGGAGGCGAGGACCTGACGGTCGCGTCGGTCGAGGACGGCAAGATCGCCGCGGCCTCGATCCACGCGGCGCTGACCGCCTGAGCGCGGCAGGTCCCTTTCGCACCCCTTGTCTTTCACCCCCGAACATCCGTGGGGAGGATTTTCACATGGCCGATCTTCGCACCAATTTTCTCGGCATCAAGTCGCCGAACCCGTTCTGGCTGGCCTCCGCGCCGCCGACCGACAAGGAATACAACGTCGTCCGCGCCTTCAAGGCGGGCTGGGGCGGCGTCGTCTGGAAGACGCTGGGCGAGGACCCGGCGGTGGTCAATGTCAACGGCCCGCGCTACGGCGCGATCCACGGGCCGGACCGCTCGCTGTTCGGGTTCAACAATATCGAGCTGATCACCGACCGCCCGCTGGAGACGAACCTGCGCGAGATCAAGCAGGTCAAGCGCGACTGGCCGGACCGGGCGCTCGTCGTCTCGCTGATGGTGCCCTGCGAGGAGCAGAACTGGATCGACATCCTGCGCCGCGTCGAGGAGACGGAAGCCGACGGCGTCGAGCTGAACTTCGGCTGTCCGCACGGCATGTCCGAGCGCGGCATGGGCTCGGCCGTCGGCCAGGTGCCCGAATACATCGAGATGGTGACGCGCTGGTGCAAGCAGCACACGCGCATGCCGGTGATCGTCAAGCTGACGCCGAACATCACCGACATCCGCAACCCGGCCCGGGCCGCCCATGCGGGCGGGGCCGACGCTGTGTCGCTGATCAACACGATCAACTCCATCGTCTCGGTCGATCTCGACCAGATGGCCCCCTATCCGACCATCGACGGGCAGGGCGCGCATGGCGGCTATTGCGGCCCGGCGGTGAAGCCGATCGCCCTCAACATGGTCGCCGAGATCGCCCGCGATCCGCAGACCCATGGCCTGCCGATTTCCGGCATCGGCGGCGTGACCACGTGGCGTGACGCGGCCGAGTTCATGGCGCTGGGTGCCGGCACGGTGCAGGTCTGCACCGCGGCGATGACCTACGGCTTCCGCATCGTCGAGGACCTGATCGACGGCCTGTCCGACTGGATGGACGAGAAGGGTTACACCTCGGTCGATGAGGTGGTCGGGCGGGCGGTGCCCAAGGTCACCGACTGGCAGCGGCTCAACCTCAACTATGTGGTCAAGGCGCGCATCGACCAGGATGCCTGCATCAAGTGCGGCCGCTGCCATATCGCCTGCGAGGACACCTCGCACCAGGCGATCACCGCGATGAAGGACGGCTTGCGCCACTTCGAGGTGATCGACGAGGAGTGCGTCGGCTGCAACCTGTGCGTCTCGGTCTGTCCGGTCGAGGACTGCATCACCATGGAGCAGATCACCGAGGGCTCGGACCCGCGCACCGGCAAGCCGATCAACCCGAACTATGCCAACTGGACGACCCATCCCAACAACCCGAACCGGGTGGCGGAAGCGGCAGAATGATGGCTTGTCGAATGCGGGCGGCACGGTGACCGCCGCTGCCGCCCCTTCGGAAAACGGCGAGACCGGGCGCGCCCACGTGGCGATGCTCGGTTTCGTCTTTCTCGTCTCGACCTCGTTTCCCCTCGGCCACGCGATCACCCACGCGCTCGACCCGGCGGTGCTGACGGCGCTGCGCTTCTGCATCGCCGCGGCGATCTTCGCCGCCATCGCCACGGTCAAGCGGCAATGGGTGCTGCCGAAGCTGTCGCGGCTGCCGGTCTATCTGCTGATCGCGTTGTTGCTCGACATCTTCTTCGTGACGATGTTCGAGGCCTTGCGGCTGACCAGCGCGCTCAATGCGGGGGCTGTCTTCACCCTGCTTCCCGCCTTTACCGCGCTTGCCGGCCTTGCGCTGCTCGGCCAGCGGATCTCGCGGCGGCAGGTGGTGTGTCTTGGCGTGGGGGCGGCGGGCGCGCTGCTGGTGCTGTTCGGCGACGATCTCACCCGGCTCGCCCGGCTGGAATTCGGCCCCGGTGAGCGCATCTATCTCTTCGGTGTTGCCGCCTATGCCTTCTATGCGCCCCTGATGCGGCTCCTCAATCGCGGCGAGCCGCTGGAGATCTTCAACTTCTGGATCCTGACCGCCGGGGCGGCGATGCTGCTGGTCTACGGCCGGGCGGAACTGGCGGCGACCGACTGGTCCTCGGTGTCGCCGCAGGTGCTGATCGGCATCGCCTATCTGGCGGTGTTTCCGACGGCGACCAGCTTCTTCTGCGCCACCTATGCCAGCCTGCGCCTGCCGGCGGGGCCGGTGATGGCCTACACCTACCTGCTGCCGTCCTTCGTGCTGCTGGAGACGGTGGCGATCGGCGCGCCCTGGCCGGGCGCCTGGACGCTGGCCGGCGTCGCGGTGACGGCGGCCGCGACCTTCGTGCTGCAGCGCGACGGCCGCAATACGAAGCCGCGGGCCGCATGAGCCGCTGCTTTTTTCGCCGGTGCTACCTGGTCAACTCGGTCGCGAAATGGGCGATGGTCCGGCGATAGACCTCGGCCCGGTTCCAGTCGCGCAGCACGCCGTAATTGCTGGTGCCGGGCGACCAGTCGCCGCCCTTGCTCCAGCCGTGCTGGCGCAGGAAATTGGCGGTGGAGGCGAAGACGTCCGCCGGGCTGCGGATCAGGTTCGGCCGGCCGTCGCCGTCGAAATCGACCGCGAAGCGCTCGTAGCTGGAGGCGAGGAACTGGGTCTGGCCGATCTCGCCGGCCCAGGCGCCCTTCATCTCGGAAATCCGCATCTGGCCGCGGTCTGCGATGCGCAGCGCGCTCATCAACTCGTTGGTAAAGAAGGCCGAGCGGCGGCAATCATAGGCAAGCGCGGAGAGCGACGAGAAGATCGGGATGTCGCCCATGAAGCCGCCGAAGCCGGATTCCAGCCCCCAGATCGAGACGATGACCTCCTTCGGCACGCCGTATTTGCGCTCCACCCGGTCGAGCACCACCGCATGCTGCTTCATGCGGCGCTTGCCGATGGCGATGGTCGAGGGCGGGGCGCGGCGGGCCAGGAACTGCTCGAAGGAGAGCTTGAAGGATTTCTGGTTGCGGTCGAGACGGATGACCTTGCTGTTGTAGGTCATGCCGCCGAGCGCGGCCTCCACCGTGCGGCTGGAAACGCCGGAGGCCACCGCCTCCCGCTTGAAGCTGGCGAGCCAGGCCGGGAAGCCGGCGGCGTTGTTGCCGCATTTCGCGGCCATTGCCGGTCCGGCCAGCGTGAGCGGGGCGGAAAGCAGAAGGGCGGCGACGACGAGGGCCTTGCGCATGCGGTCTCCCGTTCGAGGGTCAGGCGGGGACGGTGAACACGTCCCTTGCAAAAAGCAGGATACAGGCGGCAAGGGCAAGATCAAGGCGAACCGGGACGCGGCAGCAGGCCGGCGAAGATAAGATCGGTGAGCGCCTGCAACGCCTGGCGGCGGAAGGCCTCGTCGTGGATGCCGCTGCCGGTGATCGCCTCGATCTGCGGGGCGAAGTCGGCATAGGTCTGCGTCGTCGCCCAGATCAGGAAGATGAGGTGGGTGGGATCGACCGGGCGGATGCGCCCGCTCTCGGCCCAGTGGCGCAGCACCTGCGACTTCTCCTCCACCAGCGCTTTCAGCGGGCCTTCCAGGACGTCGCGCATCATCGGCGCGCCCTGCAGCATCTCGTTGGCGAAGAGGCGCGAGGCCTGCGGATAGTCGGCGGAAAAGCGCAGCTTCTGCTCGATATAGGCGGTGAGCTCGGTGCGCGGGTCGCCTTCGGGATCGAGTGTGCGCAACGGCGCCAGCCAGCGGTCGAGCAGGTCGGCCAGCACCGCCTTGTAGATCTCCGACTTGGAGCCGAAATAGTAGAGCAGGTTCGACTTCGACATGCCCGCGTCCTCGGCGATCTGGTCGACGCGGGCGCCGCGATAGCCGAAGCGCGAGAAGGTGCCGAGCGCGGCCTCCAGGATGCGGGCGCGGTTGCGCTCCTGGATGCGCGTGCGCGGAGCGCCGTCGCCCTCGGGCCCAAGGCCTCCCGCATCTGCCCGTGTCGGGCCTGCCTCCATCTGCTTTCCGTCCCTGTTTGGTGCCGCGTGCTCAGGCCGCGCCGTTGCGGGCGCCAGCATCGCGCGGTGTGTCGCCGGCGGCAAGCCCGGCCGGGGGAACCGCGCCGATGCCGGCCAGGATAATGCCGGTCACCGTGCGCTTGGCGTCCTCGAACTGGGCGTCGGACAGGGGCACGCCGCCGTTCAGCGTGTCGATCTGGTGGTTGAAGTCGGCATAGTGCTGGGTGGTCGCCCAGATCATGTACAGAAGATATTGCGGATCGACAGGCGCGATCCGGCCGCTGGCGATCCAGCGCCGGATGGCGGCGACCCGCGAGGCGGTCCACTCGGTCAGCGTCGTCTCCAGATAGTCCTGGATCACCGGCGCCTTGTGCAGGATCTCGTTGGCCCAGACCTTGGAGCCCATCGGGTGGGCGCGCGAGACGTCCATCTTCTTGGAGATGTAGGCGGTCAGCGCCTCGACCGGATCGTCGCTCTCGTCGAAGGAGTTCGCCGCCTCCAGCCAGATGTTGAAGATGTGCTCGACCACCCGCCGGTAGAGCGCTTCCTTGGTCGGGAAATAGTAGTGCAGGTTGGCCTTGGGGATGCCTGCGCGGTCGGCGATCATGCCGGTGGTCGCGCCGCGAAAGCCGCTTTCGGCAAAGACCTCCTCGGCCGCCTTGAGGATGACGCGCTCGTTCTCCGCCCGGATGGCGCTCTTCTGCGTCCTGTCCTGTGTTCTCTCTTGCGTTCTATCCGTGCCGCTCATCTCTCCCGGCCGTCCGCTGCGGTGAGTGCCTGTTCGGCAGGCGGGCCAAAAATTGACCTTGACCGGATGGTCAAGCCTTCCTACGCTCGATTTGACCATTTGGTCAGGTTTTTTCGCCTGGCGCAATGGCAATACGCGACGGACCACCGGCGGACATCAAACAGACCGGGGCCGCGCACTTTCCAGATTTCGGCCGGAGCGCGAGGACGCGAAGGCCGCCCGGATGGCTGTGCATCCGGACGACAGGGGAACGGCCGGCGGTGCGACGCGTACCGCCCGATGCCAGGGGATGACGCTGGGGGTTTGCGGGAAGCTTTGCTCCGCCCCCTGCCCATGCCGGCCGCAATTTGAGACGGACAGGGCGCCCGGGCCGCTACGCGGCCGGGCGAGCGGAGGAAGCATGTCGAAGTCCGGTCTTGCCAGCATCGAGAACGCCATCGGCGGGGCGCGTGTCGTCTCCCGCTCCACAAGGACGCAAGGGGTGTTCAACCCGGCGACCGGCGAGCAGACCGCCGTCCTGCCGCTGTCGAGCGCGGCCGAGGTCGCGGAGGCGATCGCCGCGGCGAAGGCGGCCTTCCCGGCCTGGCGCGACACGCCGCCGCTCAAGCGCGCGCGCATGATGTTCCGCTTCAAGGAGCTGCTCTCCGCCCATGCCGACGACATCGCGCGGGCGATCTCGGCCGAGCACGGCAAGACCCATGACGATGCGCTGGGCGAAGTGGCGCGCGGCATCGAGGTGGTGGAATTCGCCTGCGGCATCCCGCATCTCTTGAAGGGCGAGTTCGCCCGCAATGTCGGCCCGGCCATCGACAGCTATTCCGACCGCCAGCCGCTCGGCGTCGTCGCCGGCATCACCCCGTTCAACTTCCCGGCCATGGTGCCGCTGTGGATGTATCCGATTGCCGTCGCCTGCGGGAACACCTTCGTGCTGAAGCCGTCCGAGCGCGACCCCTCCGCCGTCATGGCGGTCTACGACCTGTTCCAGAAGTCGGGCTTCCCCGACGGGGTGCTCAATGTCGTGCACGGCGACAAGGAGGCGGTCGACGTGCTGTTGACCCATCCGGACGTCAAGGCGGTGTCCTTCGTCGGCTCCACGCCGATTGCCGAATACGTCTACACGACCGGCACCGCGCACGGAAAGCGGGTGCAGGCGCTGGGCGGGGCCAAGAACCACATGATCGTCATGCCGGACGCCGACATGGACCAGGCCGCCGACGCGCTGATGGGCGCGGGCTACGGCTCGGCCGGCGAGCGCTGCATGGCGATCTCCGTCGCCGTTCCCATCGGCGAGGACACCGCCGACCGGCTGGTGGAGAAGCTGGTGCCGCGCGTGCAGGCGCTGAAGATCGGCCCGGCCACCGACCGCGAGGCGGAGATGGGCCCGCTGGTGACAGAGGCGCATATGCGCAAGGTGCTCGGCTATATCGACCAGGGCGTCAAGGAAGGCGCGGAGCTGCTGGTCGACGGGCGCGGCTTCTCGCTGCAGGGCTACGAGAACGGCTATTTCGTCGGCGGCACCCTGTTCGACCGGGTGACCCGCGACATGACGATCTACCGCGAGGAGATCTTCGGCCCCGTCCTGTCGGTGGTGCGCGCCAAGGGCTACGAGGAAGCCCTGTCGCTGATCAACGAGCACGAATACGGCAACGGCACCGCGATCTTCACCCGCGACGGCGATGCCGCGCGCGCCTTCGCCGACCGCATCGAGGTGGGCATGGTCGGCATCAACGTGCCGATCCCGGTGCCGGTCGCCTATTTCTCCTTCGGCGGCTGGAAGCGGTCGCTGTTCGGGGACCATTCGATCTACGGCGCGGAAGGCGTGCGCTTCAACACGCGCCTGAAAACGGTGACGACGCGCTGGCCGGCCGGTATCAAGGACGGCGCCGTCTATACCTTTCCCAACATGGAGTGAGCGCCGACGGCGCCGCCGCCGCACCGGACCAAGAGGGAGTGACCTGAATGACCGCACCGGGCAAGAACCTGCGCATCGACGCCGACCGCCTGTGGGACGCCCTGATGGAGATGGCGAAGATCGGCCCGGGCGTTGCCGGCGGCAACAACCGCCAGTCCCTGACCGATGCCGACAACGAGGGGCGCAAGCTGTTCCAGGCCTGGTGCGAGGCGGCCGGGATGAGCATGGGCGTCGACGCCATGGGCAACATGTTCATGACGCGGCCGGGCACCGATCCCGATGCCCTGCCCGTCTATGTCGGCTCGCATCTCGACACCCAGCCGACGGGCGGCAAATATGACGGCGTGCTCGGCGTGCTCGGCGCGCTGGAACTGGTGCGCACCCTCAACGACCTCAACATCCGCACGAAGCGGGCCATCGTCGTCACCAACTGGACCAACGAGGAGGGCACGCGCTTTGCCCCCGCCATGCTGGCCTCCGGCGTCTTTGCCGGGGTGCACGATCTCGACTGGGCCTATGAGCGCAAGGACGCGGAGGGGCGCACGGTCGGCGACGAGCTGAAGCGAATCGGCTGGGTCGGCGAGGAAGAGGTCGGCGCGCGCAAGATGCACGCGATGTTCGAGCTGCATATCGAACAGGGACCGATCCTGGAGGCCGAGGGCAAGGATATCGGCGTCGTCACCCACGGCCAGGGCCTGTGGTGGCTGGAAGTCACGGTGACCGGCAAGGACAGCCATACCGGCTCGACGCCGATGCCGATGCGCCGCAATGCCGGCCTCGGCATGGCGCGGATGACCGAGCTGGTGCACGAGATCGCGATGAAGCACCAGCCGCGCGCGGTCGGCGCCATCGGCCATTGCGACGTCCATCCCAACTCGCGCAACGTCATTCCCGGCAAGGTGGTCTTCACCGTCGACTTCCGCTCGCCCGACCGCGAAACGCTGGACGCGATGAAGGCGGAGTTCGAGGCGCGGGTGCCGAAGATCGCCGAGGATCTGGGGCTGACGGCGACGGTCGAGGCGGTCGGCCATTTCGACCCGGTGACCTTCGACGAGACCTGCGTCAAGGCCGTGCGCAACGCGGCGGAAAAGCTCGGCTACAGCCACATGGACATCATTTCCGGGGCCGGCCACGACGCGTGCTGGGTCAACAAGGTCGCGCCGACGGCGATGATCATGTGCCCCTGCGTCGACGGGCTGTCGCACAACGAGGCCGAGGAGATCACCAGGGAATGGGCGCAGGCCGGTGCCGACGTGCTGCTGCATGCGGTGCTGGAAGCGGCGGAGATCGTGGACTAGGGCGGGCGGGGATCGCCGGCGCGGGAGACGCAGATGGACCTTTCGATACTGGTTTCCTTCATCGTGGTTGCGGGCCTGCTGGTGATGTCGCCCGGTCCCAACGGCGTGCTGATCGCGCGCACGGTGCCGACCTCCGGCCGGACGGCCGGCTTTGCCAATATCGCCGGCTTCATCACCGCCTTTTATCTGCACGGCGCGCTGGTGGTGTTCGGCGTGTCCGTCATCCTGGTGAAGTCGGCCGAGCTGTTCTTCGCCGTGAAAATGCTCGGCGCTGCCTATCTGTGCTGGATCGGCCTGAAGGCCCTGCGCGATGCCTGGCGCGGCCCCGTGGCTGCGGCCAGCGTGTCTCCGGCGCGGCGTCGGCGGACGCTGGCGATCGCCTATTGGGAGGGGCTGCTGACCAACGCGCTCAACCCGAAAGTGTCGATGTTCTACCTGGCGGCGTTTCCGCAATTCCTGCCGCCGGGACTGGCGACGCCGGCCAACACGTTCACGCTGGTCTTCGTCCACTCCATGCTCAACCTCGTCTGGTTCTCCCTGATGGTGCTGGCCTTTTCGCGGCTGACGGCGGCGGCGCGCAGCGGGACATTCCAGCGTTGGATCAAGGGCATCACCGGGGTGGTCTTCCTGGGCTTCGGGGCACGACTGGCAACCATCGAACCGTAACGGCGGCAGGCGCGGGGCGCTGCGCTTCTTGCACACCACGAGAGGGAACCGACATGGCGAGCAAAGTGATCAAGGGCGGAACGGTCGTCACGGCCGATCTCACCTATCGGGCGGACGTCAGGATCGACGGCGGCAGGATCATTGAGATCGGGCCGGATCTTTCCGGCGACGAGGTGCTCGACGCGACTGGCTGCTACGTGATGCCTGGCGGCATCGACCCGCATGTGCACCTGGAAATGCCGTTCATGGGCACCTATTCCGCCGACGATTTCGAGAGCGGCACGCGCGCGGCCCTTGCCGGCGGCACCACCATGGTGGTGGATTTCTGCCTGCCCTCGCCGGGTCAGTCGCTGCTGGAAGCGCTGACCATGTGGGACAACAAGTCCACCCGGGCCAATTGCGACTACTCCTTCCACATGGCGATCACCTGGTGGGGCGAGCAGGTGTTCAACGACATGGAAGCGGTGGTGCGCGACAAGGGCATCAACAGCTTCAAGCATTTCATGGCCTACAAGGGCGCACTGATGGTGGACGACGACGAGATGTTCGCCTCGTTCCAGCGCTGCGCCGAGCTCGGCGCGCTGCCCATGGTGCATGCGGAAAACGGCGACGTGGTCGCCCAGCTGCAGGCCAGGCTGATGGCGGAAGGCAATGACGGGCCGGAGGCCCATGCCTATTCGCGCCCGGCGGAAGTGGAGGGCGAGGCGACCAACCGCGCGATCATGATCGCCGACATGGCCGGCGTGCCGCTCTATGTGGTGCACACGTCCTGCGAACAGGCGCATGAGGCGATCCGCCGGGCCAAGCAGAACGGCATCCGCTGCTACGGCGAGCCGTTGATCCAGCACCTGACGCTGGACGAGAGCGAGTATCGCCATCCCGACTGGGACCACGCGGCGCGGCGGGTGATGTCGCCGCCCTTCCGCAACAAGAAGCACCAGGACAGCCTATGGGCCGGCCTGCAGGCGGGCACGCTGCAGGTGGTGGCGACCGACCACTGCGCCTTCACCACGGAGCAGAAGCGCACCGGGCTCGGCGACTTCACCAAGATCCCCAACGGCACCGGCGGGCTCGAGGACCGCATGCCGATGCTGTGGACCCACGGGGTCGCCACCGGCCGGCTGACCATGAACGAGTTCGTCGCCGTGACCTCGACCAACATCGCCAAGATCCTCAACATGTACCCGAAGAAGGGGGCGATCCTGGTCGGCGCCGATGCCGACCTGGTGGTCTGGGATCCGGAGAAGGAAAAGACGATTTCCGCCGCGACCCAGCAGTCGGCCATCGACTACAATGTGTTCGAGGGCAAGACGGTGAAGGGTCTGCCGCGCTTCACGCTGACCCGCGGCGAGGTGGCCATCGACGACGGGGCGGTGAAGACGCGCGAGGGACACGGCACGTTCGTCGCCCGCCCGCCCTTCCAGGCAGTCAACAAGGCGCTGTCGACCTGGAAGGAACTGACCTCGCCGCGCAAGGTGGAGCGCTCGGGCATTCCTGCAAGCGGCGTGTGAGGCTCCGGTGGACCGTTCGGCACAGGGACGGTCTGCTGCGCACCTGAAAAGACCGGGCCTGAGGCCCGTGAACCATGACATCGAGGCGGGCGCAGGGCAGGCGACCGCCGATCGAGGGAGACGCTGCGAGCATGCAATCACAGCCTGCGGGAGACACGGCAGCGCCGGTCATCGACATCGAGAACCTGTCCCTGACCTTCGAGACCGATGACGGTCCGGTCCACGCGCTGTCGAACATCGACCTTGCCATCGGCGAGGGCGATTTCGTCTCGCTGATCGGCCCGTCGGGCTGCGGCAAGACCACGCTTTTGCGGGTGATCGCCGATCTGGAGGCGCCGACCGGCGGTTCGATCACCGTCAACGGCATGACGCCGGACGAAGCCCGGCTGAAGCGGGCCTATGGCTACGTGTTCCAGGCCGCCGCGCTCTATCCCTGGCGGACCATCGCCGACAACATCGCCCTGCCGCTGGAGATCATGGGCTTTTCCAAGGGGGAGCGCGAGGAGCGCATCCGCCGCAACATGGAGCTGGTGAACCTTGCCGGCTTCGAGCGAAAGTATCCCTGGCAGCTTTCGGGCGGCATGCAGCAGCGCGCCTCCATCGCCCGCGCCCTGTCCTTCGATCCTGACCTTCTCTTGATGGACGAGCCCTTCGGCGCGCTCGACGAGATCGTTCGCGACCACCTCAACGAGCAGCTGCTGAAACTGTGGGCCAAGACCCGCAAGACGGTGGTCTTCGTCACCCATTCGATCCCGGAGGCGGTGTTCCTGTCGACCAGGATCGTGGTTCTGTGCCCGCGTCCGGGCCGCATCTACGACGTGATCGAGAGCGACCTGCCGCGCGAGCGCACGCTCGACATCCGCGAGACGCCGGAATTCCTGAAGATCGCGCATCGTGTTCGCGAGGGGCTGCGGGCGGGGCACAGCTATGACGATTGAGGGCATGCCGGTGCCGGCCAGACCGCAGGGAGAGGCGCTCGATGGGATTTGAGCTTCCGATATCCACCCGGGTGACGGTTCGGCCGGGGCCGCAGGGGCGCGTCGTGATCGTGCAGGCCAGGGCGAGGCTGTGGATCATGCTGTTCACGATGGGCTGGTTGGGCATGTGGTCCTTCGCCGGGTTTTCCATCCTCAACATACTCGCGTCCGGCTCGATGAAGCCCGGCCTGTCCATGTTTGTCCTGCTCTGGCTGGTCCTGTGGGCGTTGGGGTGGCTCTACGGCGCTGCGAGCCTGCTCTGGATGCTGGCCGGAGAAGAACGGCTGAGCATCTCGAAAACGGAGGTGGTGAAGACCGTCCATACGCCGATCCTCTCGCGAAGCTGGCGCTACAATCCCGCGCATATCGGCAACGTCCGCCGCAACACGGTAGGGCAGCCGATCTTCGGCGCTCAGGCGGCCGACAATCCGCTGGGCAAGTCCGGCGGCGTTGCCTTCGACTACGGCCAGACGACGGTGACCTTCGGCACGGCAATCGACGATGCGGAAGCCAAGGTGATCATTGAGGCGCTCAACGACGGGCTCGGACGCACGGGAGTTGCGGCATGAAGCTGCTTCCCACGCAGGCGGACCTTGCCAGATCCCGGGTGGAAATTCCGCGCGAGGGCACGGCCGCTCTTATCGGCCGGTTCGTTGCCGATGACCGGGCGGGCCGGGCGGTTCGGACGGAGGAACGGGCATGACCATCGCCGTTCGAACCGCGATCGCGAAGGAGGCCGCATGACGGATCTTTCTCTCCCGGCGTCTCCCCGCTCGCCCTTCGCCGGCCTGATGCAGGGCACGGCCGGGCCGGTGCTGGTGGTCGTCGCGGCGATCATCGCCGTCTGGTATCTGGCGGCGGTGCTGCTCAACGCGCCGTTCCAGCGCGACACCTACAAGCGCGGCGGGGTGGAGGATGCGCCGCTGGCGCAGCTTATCGCCGACACGCTGTCGCAGGAGCGGCCCGTGCTGCCCGCCCCGCACCAGGTGGCGGTCGAGCTGTGGGACACCACGGCCAACAAGGCGGTGACTTCCAAGCGCAGCCTCGTCTATCACGGCGGCATCACCCTTTCCTCGACCCTGCTCGGCTTCGTGCTCGGCACCGGGCTCGGCATCGGCCTGGCGATCCTGGTCGTGCATAGCCGGGTTCTCGACAAGAGCCTGATGCCCTGGGTGATCTCCTCGCAGACGATCCCGATCCTCGCCATCGCGCCGATGATCATCGTTGTGCTGAACGCCATCGGCATTTCCGGCCTGCTGCCCAAGGCGATGATCTCGACCTATCTCTCCTTCTTTCCGGTGACGGTCGGCATGGTGAAGGGCCTGCGCTCGCCCGAGGCGATCCAGATGGACCTGATGAAGACCTATTCGGCCTCGTCCGCGCAGGCGCTGTGGAAGCTGCGCCTGCCCTCCGCCATGCCCTATCTCTTCGCCTCCATGAAGGTGGGCGTTGCCGCGAGCCTCGTCGGCGCCATCGTCGGCGAGCTGCCGACCGGCGCGGTCGCAGGCCTCGGCGCGCGCCTGCTGTCGGGCTCCTATTACGGGCAGACGGTGCAGATCTGGTCGGCGCTGATCGCAGCCGCCGTGCTGGCGGCAGCGCTGGTCGCGCTGATCGGCCTGGCCGAGCGGCTGGTGCTGAAGCGCATGGGGATGCGGCGATGAGCGCCCCGCACCCTTCTCTCAGCCTGCAGCTTGCGGAGCGCCGCCGGCTCGGTCCGGTCAAGGCGCTGCTGGCGGCGCTGGCGCTGGTCGTCGCGGTGGTCGCGACCATGCTGCCGGTCATCGCCTCCGACACGATGGTGCTCGGCCTGTTCCGCCATCCGCTGCTGGCGATCTCTGCCCTGGCCGGCGTCATCGTGCTGGCGCCCTATCTCCTGCGCTTCCTGCAAGGTCCGCTGGCAACCGTGGCCCTTGTCGCCGTCTCCTATGCCATGGCCTTCGCGCTGATCCGGATCGTCGGTGCGCATCCCGGCCAGGCCGCCTCCGGGTTCTGGGCCTATGTCTTCGTCGCCTGGGCGCTCGCCTGGCTATCGGTGGAGGAGATGGCGGCGCTGACGCCGCGCGGGGCCGTGTGGAAGCGGCTGCTTGCGCTGGCCATCCCGCTGACCTTCGGCGCCTGGTTGCTGATCCTGTGGCAGGTGCTGGTCGTCGGCTTCGCCGTGCCCAAGGTGTTGCTGCCGCCGCCCTCCGACATCTGGGCGCGGCTGCTGATCTCGCCTGCGGTGCTGTGGGCGGATTTCCGCCAGACCTTCCTGAAGGGGGTTCTCATCGGCTACGCCATCGGCTGCGGGTCCGGCTTCCTCGTCGCCATTCTGGTCGACCGGGTGCCGTTCCTGCGGCGCGGCCTGCTGCCGGTCGGCAACCTGGTCTCGGCCCTGCCGATCATCGGCGTCGCGCCGATCATGGTCATGTGGTTCGGCTTCGACTGGCCGTCCAAGGCGGCGGTGGTCGTGATCATGACCTTCTTCCCGATGCTGGTGAACACGGTGACCGGCCTTGCCGCCGCCGACCGGATGCAGCTCGATCTCATGCACACTTACGCGGCAAATTACCCGCAGACGCTGCTCAAGATGCGCCTGCCCATGGCCATGCCGTTCGTTTTCAATGCCTTGAAAATCAACTCGACGCTTGCGCTCATCGGGGCCATTGTTGCCGAATTCTTCGGCACGCCCATCGTCGGCATGGGTTTCCGCATCTCCACCGAAGTGGGGCGGATGAACATCGACATGGTCTGGGCCTCGATTGCCGTCGCCGCACTCGCCGGGTCGCTATTCTACGGTTTGGTGACCCTCGTCGAACGGGCGGTCACATTCTGGCATCCGTCAGTCCGGGGATAACGGGCGGCGGCTGCCCCACCAGAGGGAGCAGGAAATGAAGAGGACTTTGCTAGCCGCCGCCGCGCTTGCCTTCGCATTCGGTCCCGCGCAGGCAGCCGACGACATCACGCTGCAGCTGAAATGGGTCACGCAGGGCCAGTTCGCCGGCTATTACGTCGCCAAGGACAAGGGCTTCTACGAGGAAGAGGGCCTCAACGTCACGATCAAGCCGGGCGGGCCGGACATCGCCCCGCCGCAGGTCATCGCCGGTGGCGGCGCCGACGTGATCATCGACTGGATGCCGGCCGCCCTCGCCAGCCGCGAACGCGGCGTGCCGCTGGTCAATATCGCCCAGCCCTTCAAGGAGTCCGGCATGATGCTGGTCTGCCTGAAGGAAACCGGCATCACCAAGCCGGAGGACTTCCGCGGCCGCACGCTGGGCGTCTGGTTCTTCGGCAACGAGTATCCGTTCCTGTCCTGGATGAGCAAGCTGGGCATCTCGACCGAGGGCGGCCCGGAGGGCGTCACCGTGCTGAAGCAGGGCTTCAACGTCGATCCGCTGCTGCAGAAGCAGGCCGACTGCATCTCCACCATGACCTACAACGAATACTGGCAGGTCATCGATGCCGGCATCGCGGAGAGCGACCTGGTCGTCTTCAAGTATGAGGACCAGGGCGTCGCGACGCTGGAGGACGGCCTCTATGTGATGGAGGAGAACCTCGAGGATCCGGCCTTCGTCGACAAGATGGCGCGGTTCGTCCGTGCCACGATGAAGGGCTGGGAGTACTCCCGCGAGAACCCGGACGAGGCGGCCGACATCGTGCTGGAGAACGATGCCACCGGCGCGCAGACCGAGAAGCACCAGAAGCGCATGGTCCGCGAGGTCAACAAGCTGACGGAAGGCTCCGACGGCCGGCTCGACATGGAAGACTACCAGCGCACGGTCAACACGCTGCTGAGCGGCGGGTCCGACCCGGTGATCAGCAAGGAGCCGGTGGGCGCCACCACCACCGCGGTGACCGACAAGCTCTGATCGTCATCTGCGCAGGACAAGACGAACAGACCGCCGGGCGAGGGATCGTCCGGCGGTCTTTGCATGATGGGGCGGGGCTGTCCGGCCTCAGGCGCCGCTGCGCCCGGCGCCCGCTGCCGCAGCGGCAAGCTGGCGCTCGGTCATCCAGGCCTCCAGCGCCTCGGCCTGCTGCGCCGCGACCCGCAGGCCCAGCTTGCTGCGGCGCCACAGCACGTCCTCGGCATGACGCGCCCATTCGCGGTCCATCAGATAGGCGACCTCCCGGCCGTAAAGGTCGGCGCCGAAATGCGGTCCGAGATCGTCGATCGAGGTCGCGCCGGCCAGCAGGTCGCGGGTGCGGGTGCCGTAGCTGCGGGCGAGGCGGGCAATGAACGTGCGGGGCAGGAAGGCGAAGTCCTGGGCGAGGGCCGCTTCCAGATCGGCAAGGCCGGTGGTCGGAAAGTCGCCGCCGGGCAGCAGCGCCCGCGCGGTCCATTCCGGCCCCTTGGCGCCGAGCGCCTTCTCGATCATCTCGAGCACGGACAGGGCAAGGCGCCGGTAGGTGGTGATCTTGCCGCCGAAGATGTTGATCATCGGCGCCTGGCCGCCCCTGCCGTTGCCGTCGAGCTTGAGCACGTAGTCGCGGGTGGCTTCCTGCGCCTTGGAGGCGCCGTCGTCGAACAGCGGCCGCACGCCGGAATAGGTCCACACCACGTCCTGCCGGGTGATCGGCTTGCGGAAATACTCGCTCGCCGCCTCCGTCAGGTAGACGATCTCCTCCTCGCTCGCCGCCACCTTGGCCGGATCGCCGTCGTAGTCGCGGTCGGTGGTGCCGATCAGGGTGAAGTCCTGCTCGTAGGGAATGGCGAAGACGATGCGCCCGTCGCCGTTCTGGAAGATATAGGCGCGGTCGTGGTCGAACAGCTTGCGCACGACGATGTGGCTGCCCTGCACGAGCCGGACGTTGTGGGTGTCGTTGCGCTTCAACGCGCCCTTCAGCACCCGGTCGACCCAGGGGCCGGCGGCATTGACCACCAGACGGGCGGTGACGCTGCGCGTTGCCCCGCCCTCTCGCGCCTGCAGCGTGGCGCGCCAGATGTCGCCCTCGCGGGCAAGGCCGACGACCTGCGTGCCGGTGTGGATCTCCGCTCCCCGGTCCGCCGCGTCGCGGGCGTTGAGGACGACCAGCCGGGCATCGTCCACCCAGCAGTCGGAATATTCGAAGCCGGTGGTGAACCCGTCCTTCAGCGGCTTGCCGGTCGGGTCGGTCGCAAGGTTCAGCGTCCGCGTGCCCGGCAGCAGCTTGCGACCGCCGAGATTGTCGTAGAGGAACAGGCCGAGCCGCAGCATCCAGCGCGGGCGCAGGCCCTTCTGGTGCGGCAGCACGAAGCGCAGCGGCCGGATGATGTGCGGTGCGTTGGCCCAAAGGAGCTCGCGCTCGCTCAAGGCCTCGCGCACCAGGCGGAACTCGTAATGCTCCAGATAGCGCAACCCGCCATGGATCAGCTTGGTCGACCAGGACGAGGTGCCGCTGGCCAGGTCGTTCATCTCCGCAAGGCAGACGGAATAGCCCCGCCCGACCGCGTCGCGGGCGATGCCGCATCCGTTGATGCCGCCGCCGACGACGAGAAGGTCGTAGTCGGCCGCTTGCGCTGCTGCACTCATTTGCCCTGGGCTCCCTGGCCGTCTTCGCGCTCCATGTCGCGGCGCTCGGGTTCCCCGTCGCCGGCGATCTCGATGCGCACGCCGTGCTCCCGGCAGATCTCGACCACAGGCTCGGGAGGGGCCTTGTCGGTGACGAAGATGTCGATCTGGGAGATATGGGCGATGCGCACCGGGGCGCTGCGTTCGAATTTCATGCTGTCGGCGACGAGGATCGTCTGCCGGGCATGCGTGATGATCTCGCGGGCGACGCGCACCTCGCGGAAGTCGTAGTCGAAGATCGTTCCGTCCGGGTCGATGGCCGAGGCGCCGATCAGCGCATAGTCGACCTTGAACTGGCGGATGAAGTCGGCCGCCGCCTCGCCGACGATGCCGCCGTCGGAGGCGCGGACCTGGCCGCCGGCGATGATCACCTCCACGGCCGGGGCCGCCCGCAGGATGTTGGCGACGTTGATGTTGTTGGTGATCGCCATGATGCCGTCGTGCTGGCGCAGCGCCCGCGCCACCTGCTCGGTGGTGGTGCCGATGTTCAGCATGATCGAGGCATTGTCGGGAATGAGACTGGCGGCGCGCAGGCCGATCCGCCGTTTCTCGTCGGCCGCGAGCTGGCGTCTTGCGTCATAGGCATAGTTGGCGATGCCCGACGGCAGCACGGCGCCGCCATGCACCCGCTGCAGCATGCCGCGCTCGCACAGCTCGTTGAGATCCTTGCGGATGGTCTGCGGCGTGACGTCGAACTCCGTCGCGAGGCCGTCGACATCGACCCGGCCGGCGCGTCGCGCACGGTCCAGGATCTCGGACTGACGGGGGGTTACGGGCTCCATCTAGTGATCTTTCGTTTTTTTTCGATATTGGCGCGTATTTTAACCGGATTTCGTTTGCATCGGCAACAACCTACCGAAACTCCACGAATTTTGCCTCCTGCAAGCAAGGAATGGCAAGAAGGTTTTCGTGTTGACGTTCATTTTTTTTCGTTTGATAGTCGTAGTGCAGAAATGCATGGGAGGACTTCATATGCGTTACAGGATGCTGACGGCCGTTGCGGCTGTCGCGTTGATTGCTGGTGCGGGCTCGGCATTCGCCGGTCCCGAGGAGGCACAGCGCTGGATCGAGACCGAGTTTCAGCCTTCCGCTCTCACGAAAGAGCAGCAGATGGAGGAAATGAACTGGTTCATCAAGGCGGCCGAGCCGTTCAAGGGGATGGAGATCAACGTGCTGTCGGAAGGCATTCCGACACACGAGTATGAATCGAAGGTTCTCACCAAGGCCTTCGAGGAGATTACCGGCATCAAGGTCAATCACCAGATTCTGGGCGAGGGAGAGGTCGTCCAGGCGGTGCAGACCCAGATGCAGACGAACCGCAACCTCTACGATGCCTATGTCAACGATTCCGACCTGATCGGCACGCATTCGCGCCTGCAGCAGGCCGTGAACCTGACCGACTGGATGGCGGGCGAGGCCAAGGACGTCACGCTGCCCACGCTCGATCTCGACGACTTCATGGGCATCAGCTTCACCACCGGTCCCGACGGCGATCTCTACCAGCTGCCCGACCAGCAGTTCGCGAACCTCTACTGGTTCCGCAAGGACTGGTTCGACCGGGAGGACCTGAAGGCGAAGTTCAAGGAGAAGTACGGCTACGACCTGGGCGTTCCGGTGAACTGGTCGGCCTATGAGGACATCGCCGAGTTCTTCTCCGAGGACGTCAAGGAGGTCGACGGCGTTCGCGTCTATGGCCACATGGACTACGGCAAGCGTGCGCCGGACCTCGGCTGGCGCATGACCGATGCCTGGCTCTCGATGGCCGGCGCGGGCTCGCCGGGCGAGCCCAACGGCCGTCCCATCGACGAGTGGGGCATCCGCATGGAAGAGGGGTCGTGCAATCCGTCCGGCGCTTCGGTCGCGCGGGGCGGTGCCACCAACGGCCCGGCTGCGGTCTTCGCGATCCGCAAGTGGGACGAGTGGCTGCGCAAGTATGCGCCTCCGGGGGCGGCGGACTACGACTTCTACCAGTCGCTGCCCGCCCTCAGCCAGGGCAACGTCGCCCAGCAGATCTTCTGGTACACCGCGTTCCTCGCCGACATGGTCAAGCCGAAGTCGGAAGGCAACAACACGGTGGACGACAACGGCATGCCGCTGTGGCGCGCCGCCCCCAGCCCGCATGGTCCCTATTGGGAAGAAGGCCAGAAGGTCGGCTATCAGGATGTGGGCTCCTGGACGATCCTCAAGTCGACCCCGACGGATCGCGCCAAGGCGGCTTGGCTCTATGCCCAGTTCGTCGTCTCCAAGACCGTCGACGTGAAGAAGAGCCATGTCGGTCTCACCTTCATCCGCGACAGCTCGGTGCGCCACGAGAGCTTCACGGAGCGTGCTCCCAAGCTCGGCGGCGTGGTGGAGTTCTACCGTTCGCCCGACCGGGTGCGCTGGTCGCCGACCGGCATCAACGTGCCGGACTACCCCAAGCTCGCGCAGCTGTGGTGGCAGCAGATCGGTGACGTGAACTCCGGCGCCTTCACTCCGCAGGAGGCCATGGACCGTCTCGCCGGCGAGATGGACACGATCATGATCCGCATGCAGCGGGCCGACGAGGCCAACAACACCTATGGCGGCTGCGGCCCGCGCATGAACGAGCCCAAGGATCCGTCCGAATGGCTCGGCAAGGGTGGTGCAAAGGCCAAGCTCGAGAACGAGAAGCCCCGGGGCGAGACCGTCAACTACGACGAACTGGTCAAGCGCTGGGCCGAGAACTGAGCCTGCAGATCGACGCAAACCGCAACCCGGGATCCGTCCCGGGTTGCCCGTCCGGTTCCCTCGCGCTGGCGCGGTACGTCCGTTCCGTCGCGGGGGAGACGGTCCGACCTTGTGCGTCGTCACCGACCTGCGGCTGCCCTCCCGGGGAAGGCTGACAGCGAGCCGGCGAGCCGGCGATCCAGCACCATCGATACTTGCATGAAGGGCGACCCGAGATGTCCCTTGAATTGAGGCGCGTCAGCCTGCGCGTCGGTGCCGAAACTCATATTCACCCCGTCGATCTCGTCTGCGAGCCCGGCAGTTTCAACGTGCTGCTCGGAACCACGCTCGCGGGCAAGACCACCTTGATGAAGCTGATGGCGGGTCTTGAGCGGCCGACCTCCGGCGAGGTTCATTTCGCGGGCCGCGACGTCACCGGCGTGTCGGTGCGCAACCGCAACGTCTCCATGGTCTACCAGCAGTTCATCAACTACCCGAACATGACGGTCTACGAGAACATCGCCTCCCCGCTGAGGGTGGCGCGGATGACCGAGGACGAGATCAAGCGGCGGGTCGGCACCTTTGCCGAGCTGCTGAAGCTGACGCCGATGCTGGGACGCCGGCCCTCGGAGCTGTCGGGCGGCCAGCAGCAGCGCACCGCCATGGCGCGCGCGCTGGTCAAGGATGCGGATCTCGTCCTGCTCGACGAACCGCTCGCCAATCTCGACTTCAAGCTGCGCGAGGAACTGCGGGACGAGCTGCCGCGCCTGTTCGCCGACCGCGACTGCATCGTCGTCTATGCGACGACCGAACCGGTGGAGGCGTTGCTGTTCGGTGGCCACACCGCCTGCCTTCACGAGGGGCGGGTGGCGCAGTTCGGCCCGACGGGCGAGGTCTACCGCAATCCGGTCGACCTGACGAGCGCGCAGGTCTTCTCCGATCCGCCGATCAACACCGTTCCGGTGGTCAAGTCCGGAGGAGAGTTCCGTCTCGCCGACGGTGTCACCTTCGCGGCGCCGGGCGCCCATGCCGCGCTGTCCGACGGCGCCTATACGCTCGGCGTGCGCCCCCATCATGTGGGGCCGCTCCCCGACGGCGAGCACTCGGTGGCGGTGGAGGGCACGGTGCTGGTGACCGAACTCTCCGGTTCGGAAAGCATCATCCACTTCACCTTTCACGAGCAGACCTGGGTGTCGCAGGCCCATGGCATCCATCCCTTCGAGGTCGGCACGCGGCAACGGCTCTACGCCGACATGTCGAAGGCGCTGGTCTTCGACGAGACCGGCCGGCGGCTCTAGGAGGACGGGACATGGCACGAATCGTACTCGACACCCTGCGGCACGCCTACGGCCCCGCTCCGGCCTCCGACGGGGATTGGGCGCTCAAGCGCCTCGACCTCGAATGGGAGGATGGCGGCGCCTATGCGCTGCTGGGCCCTTCCGGCTGCGGCAAGACCACGCTGCTGTCGATCATCTCCGGCCTCTTGAAGCCGACGGAGGGACGCGTTCTCTTCGATGGCACCGATGTGACGGCGCTGCCGCCGGACCGCCGGCACATCGCCCAGGTCTTCCAGTTCCCGGTCGTCTACGACACGATGAGCGTCTACGACAATCTCGCCTTCCCGCTGCGCAATCGCGGCGTCGCCGAGCGCGATGTCGACGCAAGGGTGCGCGAGATCGCCGGGATGATCGACCTCACTCACATGCTGGAGCGCCGGGCCGCCGGCCTGACGGCCGACGGCAAGCAGAAGATCTCGCTGGGCCGCGGCCTCGTGCGATCCGACGTCAATGCGATCATGTTCGACGAACCGCTGACGGTGATCGATCCGCATCTGAAATGGCAGTTGCGTTCCAAGCTCAAGGAACTGCACCAGCGGGTGCACACCACGATGATCTACGTCACCCACGACCAGACGGAGGCGCTGACCTTCGCCGACAAGGTGGTGGTGATGAACCAGGGCGAGGTGGTGCAGATCGGAACGCCGGTCGAACTGTTCGAGCGGCCGCAGCACACGTTTGTCGGCCACTTCATCGGCTCGCCGGGCATGAACGTGCTTCCTTGCGAGGTCTCCGGCGGCAAGGCGCTGGTCGGCGGTGTTGCCGTGGCCGACTGTCAGACGGCGGAAGCGACGGGGCCGGCCCGGCTGGAAGTGGGCGTGCGGCCGGAATTCGTCAGCTTCGTCGAGGGCGGCGCGGAGGGCGGACTGCCGGCTCGCACCGTCAAGGTGAGCGACGCGGGGCGCTTCAGCATCGTCGAGACGCAAGCATTCGGGCATGTCGTCAAGTTGCTGGTGCCCGAGGGGACGCAGATCCCGAGCGAGGGTGTCCTGCGCTTCGACCCGGAGCGCACCGCCATCTACCGCAACGGCTGGATCGTGAACTGAGGGGGCGGGAGGGCTCTAGATGAACAAGACGCACGACAACAGGGCATGGTTCTTCGTCCTTCCGGTGGTGGCGCTGGTTGCCTTCAACGCCGTCATCCCGCTGATGACCGTGGTCAACTATTCGGTTCAGGAGACCTTCGGCGACAATGTCTTCTTCTGGGCCGGCGTCACCTGGTTCGAGCAGGTGCTGCAGTCCGAGCGCTTCCACAACGCGCTCGGCCGCCAGTTGATCTTCACCTTCACCATCCTTGCGATCGAGATCCCGCTCGGCGTCGCCATCGCGCTCGCCATGCCGCGCAAGGGGCCGTGGGTCCCGGTCTGCCTGGTGCTGATGGCGCTGCCCCTGCTCATTCCCTGGAATGTGGTCGGCGCCATGTGGAACATCTTCGCCCTGCCCGATATCGGCCTTCTCGGCCGCAGTCTGAATGCGCTCGGTTTCGACTACAACTTCACCCGCCAGCCGGGCGACGCCTGGTTCACGCTGATCCTGATGGATGTCTGGCACTGGACGTCGCTGGTGGTGCTGCTGGCCTATGCCGGCCTCGTGTCGATCCCCGACGCCTACTACCAGGCGGCCAAGATCGACGGCGCGAGCCCCTTCGCCATCTTCCGCTACATCCAGCTGCCGAAGATGAAACGGGTGCTGACCATCGCCGTGCTGCTGCGCTTCATGGACAGCTTCATGATCTACACCGAGCTGTCGGTGCTGACGGGCGGCGGCCCGGGCAACTCGACGACGCTTCTTTCGATCGATCTCGTCAAGATCGCGCTCGGCCAGTTCGATCTCGGCCCGGCGGCGGCCATGTCGCTGATCTACTTCCTGATCATCCTGTTGCTCAGCTGGGTCTTCTACACCCTGATGATGCGCAACGAGCAACAGTGAGGAGACGACCGATGAACAAGGGCAAGGCTCTCGTCCCGATTCTCTACATCATCTTCCTGATGTTGCCGATCTACTGGCTCATCAACATGTCGTTCAAGACCACGAACGAGATCCTCGGCACATTCACATTGTTCCCGAGCGAATTCACCGTGGAGAATTACGTCAAGATCTTCACGGATCCGACCTGGTACATGGGGTATGTCAACTCCTTGATCTATGTGCTGATCAACACGGTCATCTCGGTGACAGTTGCCCTGCCGGCGGCCTATGCGTTCTCGCGCTACCGGTTCCTCGGCGACAAGCACCTGTTCTTCTGGCTGCTGACCAACCGGATGGCACCGCCTGCGGTCTTCGCCCTGCCCTTCTTCCAGCTCTACTCGGCGATCGGCCTGTTCGACACGCCGCTGGCGGTGGCGCTGGCGCACACGCTGTTCAACATTCCTCTCGCCGTGTGGATTCTGGAGGGGTTCATGTCCGGTGTCCCCAAGGAGCTGGACGAGACGGCCTATGTGGACGGCCACTCCTTCTGGTCCTTCTTCCTGAAGATCTTCGTGCCGACCATCGCCGCGGGCATCGGCGTCGCCGCCTTCTTCTGCTTCATGTTCTCCTGGGTGGAGTTGCTGCTGGCCAAGACGCTGACCTCGGTCGCCGCCAAGCCGATTGCTGCCACGATGACCCGGACGGCGAGCACGTCGGGCTATGAGCTCGGCCTTCTTGCCGCGGCGGGGACGCTGACCATCATACCGGGGGCCTTCGTCATCTATTTCGTTCGCAACTACATCGCCAAGGGCTTCGCCCTGGGACGGGTGTAGCGTCAGGCCAGGGGAGACATGTCATGGGACTGAGCTGGATGGCCTGGACCGGGCCGACCGCCGCCTTCTTCATCTTCATCGGGCTGTGCTTCGTCGCCATGTCCGTCTGGGAGTACGTGTCGCCCGGCGGCGGGCCGCGACACGGCGCTCTCGGGCTGGACACCACGCGCGGCGACCGGCTGTTCATCTCGCTGCTCGGCAGCGCCTTCATCTTCCTGGGATGGCTTGCCCTCGTCGGACCCGACCTGTGGGTGCCGCTCGCCATTGCCGTGGCTTATGCGGTGGCCGTGTTCCGCTGGGTGTGACGGGCGTTCGTCGCCGCGTCCCTTGTCCTTCGATCCGACTCGCCGGATGATTGCCGCATGGCAACCGGCGAAGCGCGAGCGAGAATGCAAAGCGGCCCGACAGCGAGAGTGAAGGCAGGGACGGAACGCGCCCGCCGGTCAGGCGGCGGCAGCGCCCGCATGAGGGTGCTGCGTCTGAGGGCCGCCTCGGTGGCCGGCGCCTGTCTCATCGCAGCAGGGGCTCTGGCCAGCGCCGCACCGGCCTCGGCCGAGGGCTGGCAAGATGCCGGGCAGATCGCGGCGATCTGCAAGGCGGAGCCGGAGGCCAATCCGGTCGCCGTCACCTTCTGCCTCGGATACCTGCAGGGAACGCTCGATGCCTTCCTGCTGGGGCGGGCCAATTGCATGTCGCCGGGGGTCGATGCCAACGGGCTGCGCCGCATCCTGCTCGAGCATGTGGAGCGCCATCCGGACAGGCTCGCGACCAGCGGCCCGCTGCTGGTCTACGACGCCTTCGCCGAGGCCTGGCCGGCATGCGCCCACATGCCCCGCTATTCGGCCCGCAGCACCGGACGGTGACCCGCTGAAACGCAAAACGCGCCGGCGGGGCCGGCGCGTTGCAAGGCTCGTGAAGAGGCGCGGAGGGCAGTCGGTTCAGGCGACGGCCCGGGCCAGAGCACACTGCGACCACAGCGACTCGATGGAGCGCACCAGATGGTCGATGTCGCCGTCGCTGTGCAGCGGCGAGGGGGTGATGCGCAGCCGCTCCAGGCCTTTCGGCACCGTCGGGTAGTTGATCGGCTGGATATAGATCCCGTAGCTGTCGAGCAGGATGTCCGAGATCATCTTGCACTTGACCGGATCCTTCACCATCACCGGAACGATGTGGCTGGGATTGTCGATATGCGGGATGCCGGCGGCATCGAGCTTGCGCCGCAGCGTCGCCACCCGGTTGCGGTGGCGGGCGCGCAGCATCTCGCCGTCGGCCGACTTGAGATACTTGATCGATGCACAGGCACCGGCGGCCAGGGCCGGCGGCAGCGCGGTGGTGAAGATGAAGCCGGAGGCGAAGGAGCGGACGAAGTCGCACAGCGACTCGGACGCGGCGATATAGCCGCCCATGACGCCGAAGGCCTTGCCGAGCGTGCCCTCGATCACCGTCAGGCGGTCCATCAGGCCCTCGCGCTCGGCGATGCCGCCGCCGCGCGGACCGTAAAGGCCGACCGCATGCACCTCGTCGAGATAGGTCATCGCGCCGTACTTCTCGGCAACGTCGCAGATCTCCTTGATCGGCGCGATGTCGCCATCCATCGAATAGACGGATTCGAACGCGACGAGCTTCGGCCGGCCCGGCTCGATCTCGGCGAGCTGACGCTCCAGGTCGGCAACGTCGTTGTGCTTCCAGATCCGCTTCTCGGCGCGCGAATGGCGGATGCCTTCGATCATCGAGGCATGGTTCAGCGCGTCCGACAGCACCACGCAGCCCGGCAGGTGCGCGGCGAGCGTGCCGAGCGCGGCCCAGTTGGACACATAGCCGGAGGTGAACAGCAGGGCCGATTCCTTGCCGTGCAGGTCGGCCAACTCGCGCTCGAGCAGCACATGATAGTGGCTGGTGCCGGAAATGTTGCGGGTGCCGCCAGCGCCGGCGCCGCAGCGCTCGATCGCCTCGTGCATCGCATCGGTCACGACCGGCTGGAGACCCATGCCGAGATAGTCGTTCGAGCACCACACCGCGACTTCATGGGAGCCGTCCTGCGTGTAGCGTGTCGCGCGGGGGAAATTGCCCGTCTGACGTTCGAGATCCGCGAAAACCCGGTAGCGGCCTTCCTTGTGCAGTCCTTCGATCTTGTGTCGAAAGAAGCTCTCGTAATCCATTCCGGCCTCCGGACCTCTTGCGGGGGTGCTGACGGCTACTATGCGTCGATTCATACGAGGTTTCAAATGCTCGCAAATTAGTCTCGTTCCAACCTATAACCGATGGTCGCGGCTGCGTGAATTGGGAATATGCCGAATGGGCGTTTCGACGCAGGCAGACCTGCCCGGCCCAGCACTTGCCGCCGTTTTGCGAGCCGTCCGGTCCGCCCTCGTCCCGCCTCGCCCGCGTTGCGCGCCTGCAAGGGCGCCCTGCGAAAACACCTCCGCGGCCGCTCATCCGGCCCTTGCCGCTTGCACCGTGCGTCCGCCTTCGCCATAACCCGCGGGCGCACGGCACCTGCCCTGCGCCGCATCCTGCGATCGACCCGAGGTCCAAACTGGGGGACAGTCTTTTGAACGAGTTTCAGCCGCGCGTTTTCTCCGGCGTTCAGCCTACCGGCAACCTGCATCTTGGCAACTATCTCGGCGCCATCGCGCGTTTCGTGCCGCTGCAGGACGAGATGCCGGCGATCTATTGCGTCGTCGACCTGCACGCGATCACCGTCAAGCACGATCCGGCCCTTCTCGCCGGGACGACGCGCGAGGTGACCGCCGCCTATCTGGCCGCAGGCATCGACCCGAAGAAGGCCATCATCTTCAACCAGAGCCAGGTCCGCGAGCATGCGGAGCTTGCGTGGCTGTTCAACTGCATCGCGCGCATCGGCTGGCTCAGCCGCATGACCCAGTTCAAGGAAAAGGCCGGCAAGAACCGCGAGAACGCCTCGGTCGGCCTGTTCGCCTATCCGACGCTGATGGCCGCCGACATCCTGGCCTATCGCGCGACGCATGTGCCGGTGGGCGACGACCAGAAGCAGCACCTGGAGCTGACCCGCGACATCGCGCAGAAGTTCAACAACGACTTCGCCGACCGCATCAAGGAGCTGGGCCTCGGCATCGCCAACCCGACGCCGAGCCCGGAGCTGCCGGACGAGCTGTTCTTTCCGCTGACCGAGCCGATGATCGCAGGTCCCGCGACCCGCATCATGAGCCTGCGCGACGGCACCAAGAAGATGTCGAAGTCGGACCCCTCCGACCTGTCGCGCATCAACCTGCGCGATTCGGCCGACGAGATCGCCAAGAAGATCCGCAAGGCCAAGACCGATCCGGAGCCGCTCCCTAGCGAGATGGACGGCCTTGCCGAGCGTCCCGAGGCGGCCAACCTGGTCGGCATCTATGCCGCGCTGTCGGGCAAGTCCAAGGACGCCGTCCTGTCGGAGTTCGGCGGCCAGCCCTTCTCGATCTTCAAGCCGGCGCTTGCCGATCTTGCGGTCGAGAAGCTGGCGCCGATGACCGGCGAGATGAACCGCCTGCTCGACGACCCCGGCCATATCGATGCGGTGCTGCGCGACGGCGCCGGCCGTGCCTCGGAGATCGCCGGCCCGGTGCTGCGCGATGCCCGTCGCATCATGGGCTTCCTGGAAGGGCGCTGAGCCGGCATCGCCAGCAGCTTTTCGCAAGAGCGTTTTCTTCAAGAGCGTTTCGGGGGCCGCGGACACTGTTCGCGGCCCTTTTTGTTGTCGATGGCCGCCGCCGAGGGCAGGCGGCCTGCTCGCGGGTGCAACGGGCTTGTCTTTCCGGCGCACACGGGGCTAGTGTTCGGATCGAACAAAAGAGGAACGGGATTTCGGCAGATGAGCGGGCAACGCATCCAGCTCGACCAGCCGCTGGTCGACGGCCGGCAGTCGGAGACGGCCTTGCGGGTCTGGCGCGGGGCAGCGCGCCTGTTGCGGCAGCTGCGCTTTGCCTGCGTCGGCGAGCTGACGCTGGCATCGGGTCGGCGCGCGGACATCGCCGCGATCGGCCCGAAGGGGGAGATCTGGATCGTCGAGGTGAAGTCGTCGCTGGCGGACCTGCGCGCCGACAGCAAGTGGCCGGACTACCGCCTGCATTGCGACCGGCTGTTCTTCGCCACCCATGCCGACGTGCCGGCGGAGGTGTTTCCTCCGGACGCCGGCCTCATCCTCTCCGACGGGTTCGGCGCGGAAATCCTGCGCCAGGCGCCCGAACACCGCCTGCCGGCCGCGACCCGCAAGGCGGTACTTCTGAGATTCGCGCAGTCTGCAGCCCTGCGCCTTCACGACCTGCATGATCCCGATGCGCGGGCGGCCACCGGCTACGGCGTGCTGTGAAGGTCCGGCGGAAAGGTCAGCGCGGCGCGCGCTTGGCGAGGATCCGCTGCAGCGTGCGGCGATGCATGTTGAGGCGCCGTGCGGTCTCCGACACGTTGCGGTCGCACAGCTCGTAGACGCGCTGGATATGCTCCCACCGCACCCGGTCCGCCGACATCGGGTTCTCCGGCGGCGGTGCCTTTTCCTCGCCGTCCGACAGCAGCGCGGCCAGCACGTCGTCCGCATCGGCCGGCTTTGCCAGATAATCGACGGCGCCCAGCTTCACGGCGGTGACGGCGGTGGCGATGTTGCCGTAGCCGGTCAGGATCACCACCCGGGCTTGCGGCTTGCGGGCGCGGATCGCCTCGACCACGTCGAGGCCGCTGCCGTCCTCCAGCCGCATGTCGACCACCGCGTAGTCCGGCGCCTCGGCCTGGATCGCCTCCAGCGCCTCACGGACGCTGTCCGCGGTCACGGTGGTGAAGCCGCGCTTTTCCATGGCCCGCGCCAGCCGCTGCTGGAACGGGCGGTCGTCGTCGACGATAAGCAGGTTGCCCTGCACGACGCTGTCCGTTCCTGAAACTTCACTCATTGCACCGTCCCGTTCTTTCTGCCGCCGTGCCTCTCGACGGCGGACCTCTTTGGATCTGTTATAAGTGCGTTTCCGCTCCGGGCAAATCGAGCGGCCGGGTTGCTGCTGCGTCATTTGCACTCGCGCCCAGATGCCACGGAGAGCGGCTGTCGCGCGGCCAGGCGATGCGAACGACGGCGCCGCGCTCCGGCGGCGGACGGTTGCGCAGGCGCAGGTCCGCCCCCGTGCGCTCCAGCAGCGTCTTTGCGATGAAGAAGCCGAGGCCGAGACCGCCGCCGGTCTGCCCCTGGCCCGGCCGCCCGTCGCGGGCACCGCGCGCGGTGACATAGGGCTCGCCGAGCCTTGCCATCACATCCGGGGTGAAGCCCTGGCCGTCGTCGGCGATTTCCAGCAGCACCTGGGTCGCCGACCAGCGGGCGGTGACGGTCACCGTGCTGTCGGCGAAGTCGACGGCATTTTCCAGCAGGTTGCCGAGGCCGTAATGCATCGCCGGATTGCGCCTTGCCATCGGCTCCTCGCCCTCGCCCTGGATGTCGAGGCGGATGCGCGCGCCATAGGCCCGCGCCGGCTCCACCACCTGGTCGATCATGTGCGACAGTTTCTCGCCGCGGAAATGCTGGTCCCGGTCGTCGGGCAGCGAGGACAGCTTCGACAGGATCTCCCGGCAGCGCTCGGCCTGCGACAGGATCAGCGTCAGCTCTTCCTTCAGCGCGTCGGCGGAGGGGGGATGCTTCTCGTCGGCGAGGTCGCGCACCAGCTCCTTGGCCGACAGATAGACGGTGGCGAGCGGCGTGCCGAGCTCATGGGCGGCCGCTGCCGCCAGCCCGTCGAGCGCATGCAGGTGCTGCTCGCGCGCCAGCACCAGCTCGCTCGCCGTCAGCGCGTCGGACAGCTGGCGCGCTTCCTCGGCAACGCGGAACGCATAGATGCTCATGAAGGCGAGCGAGCACACGAGCGCGATCCACAGGCCGATGGCATAGACCGGCGGCAGGCGGAAGGTCTGTCCCTCCGGCCAGGGCAGCGGCAGGTGGAAGGCGGCGATCAGCGTCGCGATCACCGCCGCGAGCAGGCCGAGATAGATGGTGTTGCGCGCCGACAGGCCGGCGGCCGAGACCATCACCGGTGCCAGCAGGAGGAAGACGAAAGGGTTGCCGAGGCCGCCCGTCAGATAGAGAAGGCCGCCGAGCTGCATCAGGTCGTAGGCCAGCTGCAGCGCCGCATAGCGCTCCGACAGGCGCTGCGACTGCGGCGAGCGCACCTTCAGGAAGATGTTGAGCCAGGCCGAGGCGGCGACCAGCGCCGCGCAAAAGGACAGCGGCAGCGGATAGGCCAGATAGAAGTGGACGACGACGAGCGCGGCGGTCTGCCCCGCGATCGCCAGCCAGCGCAGGCGCACCAAGGTGTCGAGTTTCAGCCGCCGATGCGGGGAGCCGAGTTCGGGTCTGTCGGTATCGTCCATCGTGTCCTGCCGGCCTGCCTGAGGGGTCTGCACCTGTTGTGGCGCGCGCTCCGGGCTGCGTCAAATCCGGGGGAGTCCCGGGGGGAGCCCGCCCTCGCCGTCGCCCTTTCGCCGGCGGCGCGCGGCGCGGCGGGGGCCAATCAACCCTTGGCAGGGAAGCCCTGCCATGCTAGCCGATGCTACGAGTTTGAGCGCACAGGCCAGCGTGTCCGGGAGCGAGACCTTGCCGGGGACATGGGGACTGCGCGCCGGAATATGGATGTCATCGAGACAGGATAACTGACGCATGAGCGACACGAACGACGCGGCCGCGGGCCAGGGCAACGAGGCCGGCGGTGCACCGGGCATGAGCATTCTCGCCCAGTACATCAAGGATCTCTCCTTCGAGAACCCGAACGCGCCGGGATCGTTGCAGCCGCAGGAGCAGCCCAAGCTCGACATCAACGTCAATGTCGGCGCCCAGCCGATGGGCGAGAACCAGTTCGAGGTGGTGCTGACGCTGACCGCCAGCGCCAAGACCTCGGCGATGACCGTCTTCGCCATCGAGCTGGTCTATGGCGGCCTGTTCCGCATCGTCGGCGTGCCGCAGGAGCACCTGCACCCGTTCGTGCTGATCGAGTGCCCGCGCATGCTCTTCCCCTTCGCCCGCAACATTCTGGCCGAGGCCTCGCGCAATGGCGGCTTCCCGCCCCTGATGCTCGACCCGATCGATTTCGCGGCGCTCTACCGCCAGAATGCCGCACAGGCCCAGGCGGCCGGCGAGCAGAAGCCGAACTGATCCACCTGCCAGCCTTGCTGCAGGATGCGAAAAAGCCGCGGACGATGTCCGCGGCTTTTTTCGTTCTGGGCTTTCGGTCGGACGGGGGGCGTTACGCCTGCGGCGTCCCTGCCCCGGGGGAGGCCGGCCCGCGGCCACGATCGGCCATGAAGCGGTCGAACTCTTCCTGGTCGCGCGCCCTTCGCAGTTCCTGCAGGAACGCGTCGAACTCGGCACGCATTTCGTCGATGCGCGCACGCTCTTCCTCGAGCCGCTTCAACTCGCGGGCCCGGTAGTCGTCGAAGGCGGCATTGCCGGTCGGGCGGACATCGCCAAAGCCCCGGTCCGAAGACAGGCCCT